>DBWC01000061.1 GCA_002308615.1 Clostridiales bacterium UBA1248 | reverse complement strand
CTTTTCAAAAAGCGTATGGAATGCGCCATAATGGCGGAGGTCGACAGGCTTTACGGTGAAGACGATGACGACTCCGATAGTTGATTTTATAGAAAAATATAAAAAAACAGACGCTCTGCGCCTGCACACTCCGGGTCACAAGGGCAAAAATATTCTGGGCTTTGAGGGATACGATATAACGGAACTCGACGGCGCGGACGAGCTGTTTTCTCCGTCCGGCATGATTGCCGAAAGCGAAAAAAACGCGTCCGATATCTTCGGCGTCCCGACGTATTATTCGACCGAAGGCTCTTCTCTGTGCATCAGGGCGATGATATATCTGTTATCGCAGATACGCGGGCAGAAGCCCGCTATCATAGCCGGCAGAAACGCGCACAAGTCGTTCA
The DNA here is from genome assembly GCA_002308615.1 of Clostridiales bacterium UBA1248. Classification (GTDB taxonomy): domain Bacteria; phylum Bacillota; class Clostridia; order Oscillospirales; family CAG-272; genus UBA1248. The sequence continues at coordinate 23,822 of DBWC01000061.1, read as the reverse complement.
TCTACGCCGCCGCGATGACGGACGCGGACGTGATCTTCACAAAGCCGCGTGAAAATGATACGTATTTATCCGTAACGGTGACGGCAAAAGACGTTGAAGACGCGATAAAAGAAAGCGGCAGGACAGTTTCCGCCGTATTTATAACGACGCCGGATTATCCCGGAAAAATGACGGAGCTGTCGGAGATCTCGGCGGTCTGCAAAAAGTACGACGCGCTTTTGCTCGTTGACTGCGCGCACGGCGCATACTTACATTTTACGGGTAATTCTCCGCTGTCTTATGCCGATATATGCTGTTCATCCGCGCATAAAACTCTGCCGGCGCTGACCGGAGCGGCATATCTGCACGTTAAATATCCGATACCGGCAACGGCGGTAAAGGCGGCTTTGGCGGCTTTTGCGTCAACCAGCCCGTCTTACCTCATACTCGCCTCGCTTGACGCGCTGAATCCGTATTTAACCGAGCATAAAAAAAGACTCTCGGAGTTTATACCGAAGGTCGATGAATTAAAAAGCAAGCTCAAAAGCAAAGGCTTTGAGCTGTACGGCGACGAGCCGCTTAAAATAACGGTAAACGCGGCAAAATACGGTTATATCGGAGATGAGATCGCGGAATATCTGATCAAAAACAGCGTTTATCCGGAATACGCCGACAAAGAGTATATCACGTTTATGATAACGCCCGAGGTGGAAGAAGAAGGACTGAAAAGACTTTTTGACGTTTTGTCTTCCCTGCCGCAAAAACAGGCTTTAAACATAAAACCGGTCACGTTAATAACGCCGAAGCGCGTTATGAGCGTAAGAGAAGCTTTCTTTTCACAAAAAGAAATACTGCCGGTGCAATTATGCGCCGGCAGAGTGTGTTCTGACGTCAATATCAGCTGTCCTCCCGCAGTCTGTCCTATTTCCTGCGGAGAGCTTGTCGGGGAGGATATGATACCCGTTTTACTTGATATCGGTATAAAAGAATTGAGCGTTATCAAAAATCCCTGATGACCTTTTCCGGCGGCTGCTCAAGCAGGGACGGATCCTTGATATACGCGCTCAAGCGTTTGAAGACCGCCGCGAAATACGAGCCGGAGCAGATCCTTTCATCCATTACGACGCCGAGCGGCAAAGTGCGCTCGAACACGACCTCGTCGCGCTTGAGCTTAGGCACTATACGCGGCGTTCCCATCGTAGCGCTTATACTCGTCGTTCCGAATTCGTAAACGTGATGATATATGTGATTCGTACGGATGCTCGCGAGATTTGACAAAAGCAGGGATTCATGGAAAGGCGAGGCGTCTATGACGCTTTTCGGCAGCATTCCGTGATTGTCCAAAAATCTGAACAGACCGATGCCGAAGTTTGCAAGACCCGGGATGTTGAGCAGTACCTTCATCAGTTTTTCCGTTTTGTTGTCCGTCTCCGACGTGCGGTTTGACGCGATATACTCGTCTATTTTGCGCTGTACGTCAAACACGTTGTCGTTCATATCAAAATATATCTTTGACATTATGCCGTTGTCGCTGTCTGTCTTAAGTACGACGAGACCCACGCAAAATTCGTTTCTCGCATAGACCTTCTTGTTTACGACAAATCTGTTGAGCGCCGGAAATTCGCAAACCGTACGCAGATACGCCGCAAGAAATATGCCCATGTATGAAAGCACTATGCCTTTTTCATTTCTCATCTTATGTATATACGCGGTCATCGGCTCAAGCGGCAGATCTACCGTTATCATATTCATCGAATCAACGCGTTTGTTCATTATGTAGGAGATAAGCTGATACATCGGATCCGCGCTTTTTACTCTTTTACCGTCTGCTCTGCCCATATTGTTATACCTCTTTTCGGTTAAAGTATGAAAGTTAATATCTGTATAATACCACAACGTAACAAAAAAATCAAGCGTTTTTTGGGATAGGATCAAAAAATGGATAAAAAAGAACTTGCCGCCGCCGTCTGCGGCAGATTAAAGCAAAAATTTCCGGACGCCGTATGCTCGTTATTCTATGAAGGCGATCCGTGGCGTCTGCTCGTTATGGGCAGACTTTCCGCGCAGTGCACCGATGAGCGCGTGAACATTGTATGTAAAGATTTATTTGAAAAATATCCGGACGTTTACGCCATGGCGGACGCGGACGTTACGGAGCTCGGCAGATACATATTCTCCTGCGGGCTTTATAACTCAAAGGCGCGCGACCTTAAAGGGATGTCAGGACGGATAATAAGCGAATATAACGGAAAAGTGCCGGATAATATGGATGATCTTCTTACGCTGCCCGGCGTGGGAAGAAAAATAGCAAATCTGATATTAGGCGATATTTTCGGCAAGCCCGCCGTCGTTGCGGACACGCACTGCATAAGGATAGCGGCGAGGATAGGGCTCTGCGGCGACGGCAAGCCGCTGTCACCGGAAAAGACGGAAAAAGCGCTCTCGGCTATAGTCGAACCGTCGGAACAGGCGGCGCTGTGCCACCGCTTCGTCATGTTCGGGCGCGATACGTGCTGCGCCCGCTCGCCTCACTGCTCCGAATGTATTTTGTCGGATATATGCGAAAACAAACCGGAAAAGCCTTGACACAAAAAGAAAATAAGAGTATAATATACCAATAAATTGAATACTACCCGCTTTTGTAGGGGAGGGGTTTCCCCTCCCGATGGCACAACAGAGGTGTATCACACGCGCTCGTAGGGGAGGGGTTTCCCCTCCCGATGACACAACAGAAGTGTATTACACGCGCTCGTAGGGGAGGGGTCTCCCCTCCCGAATTAAGAATTCAGAATAATTAAGAATAAAGAGGGTACCAAAATGAAAAACACAATTTACATGCTCGCCTCGGAGACGAACAGACAGATGAACAGCTTCATAGTAACAACGGATCAGGGCGGCGTTATAGTAATAGACGGCGGCTGGGCGGACGACGCGCCGAAGCTGGTATCAAAGCTGCGCGAGATAACGGGACAGGAAACTCCGCATATAGACGCCTGGTTCTTTTCGCACGCGCATGACGACCACATATCCGCTTTCAACAGGATCGTTGAAGAAGACAAGGGCGAATTGACGTTTGACAGGGTTTACTACAACTTTCCGTCAACTCAGTTCTTTGATAAATTCGAACCGACGGAGGCTCACGCACTTAAAAAATTTTATAAAAATCTGCCTAAATTCGCGGATAAGATCTGCATAGTCTATCAAAGCGACGAATACGAGGTAAAGGGCGCGAAATTCGAGTATTTATATACCGCCGATCCGAATTATCAGTTTAACTGCATAAACAACTCCACATCCGTTTTCAGAATGACGCTCGGCGGCAAAACCGTTATGTTCTTGGGCGACTTGGGACTTGACGCGGGCAAAAAGCTTTACACGCTCCACGGAAGCAAACTGAAGAGCGACATGGTACAGATGGCGCATCACGGTCAGAACGGCGTAGGCGAATACGTTTACGAGGCGATAGCGCCGGAGGCCTGTCTGTGGTGCACGCCCGACTGGTTATGGAACAACGACGCGGGCTTAGGCTATAACACGCACGTATTCAAAACGATAATCGTGCGCGGCTGGATGGAAAATTTAGGCGTCAAAACACATTACGTCACAAAAGACGGAGATCAGACGATAGAACTTTGAAAGAATATACGGTAAACAAAAACGACGCGGGCCAGCGCCTTGACAAATTCATGTCAAAGGCGGCAAAAAACCTGCCGCAGTCGCTTCTGTACAAGGCTGTACGGACAAAGAAAATAAAGGTGAACAGGAAGCGCGCGGAGCCTAATCAAATGCTCTGCGAGGGCGATACCGTTCAGTGTTTTCTGCCGCCGGAATTTCTGACAGACGGTTATGCAAAAGACCTGTTTTATACGCTTACGCCTTCTCTTACCGTCGTATACGAGGATGAAAATATCATAATATGCGACAAGCGCCCCGGTATGCTCTGCCACCCGGACGACGAAGGCGACAACAACACGCTGATAGAGCATATTAAAGCGTATTTATATAAAAAAGGCGAGTACAGACCGGATGAAGAAAACTCCTTTGTGCCGTCCTTATGCAACCGCATCGACAGAAACACGGGCGGACTTGTGATCGCGGCTAAAACCGCCGCGGCTCTGCGCGACATGAACGAGATAATACGCGGCCGCTCCGTGTCAAAATACTACCTCTGCGCCGTTCACGGTACACCGAAGCCCGCCGAGGCGACGCTTACCGCTTATTTATACAAAGACACCAAAAACAACACCGTCACGGTTTACGACAAGCCGAAGCAGGGGCGCGTGAAGATAGTCACCGGATATAAAGTCCTATCGGAAAAAGGCGGCGACGCTCTGCTTGAAGTGCGGCTTTACACCGGCAAAACTCATCAGATCCGCTCTCACTTATCATATATCGGTCATCCGCTTTTAGGCGACGGAAAATACGGCAAAAACCGCGACGACAAAAAAGCCGGATACAAATATCAGGCGCTTTATTCATACAAGCTGAAGTTTGAGCAGGGGATCGGCTCGCTTTCGTATCTTACGGGCAAAACCGTATCTGCGGATATGAAAAACGTCTGGTTTGCGGAGAATTTCAAATGAGGTTTCTTTTAATAATCGCAAGCGCGGTTTTAACGGGGCTCTGCTTTGCCTTTTACAAGGTGGGATTTTTGGCCCTGTTTACCGTTATACCGCTTTTTTACGTGATCTTATCCGAGGCGGAAAAGGACAAGAAGCCTTTCCGTTTCTACGGTTACGGCTATTTATGGGGCGGCGTGTTCTTTGCCTGCATTTTCTACTGGTTTTCGTACCAGTACCCGCTTGAATATCTGAATTTCACAACGGGCGAGGCTGTCGCATACGTTGCTTTGTCATGGTTCGGCACGGGACTTCTCCTCTCCGTGCTTCTGGCGTTATGGCCGTTTCTTACCGGGCTGTTTGTCAGAACGAAGCTGTGCAGAAAATATCCGTGGCTTTTTATTCCGTTCACGTCGTGCTTATACGTTATAGTTGAATATCTTTTCACGCTCGGATCGCTCGCGTCTCCGTGGGCGAGACTTGCGATAACTCAGCAGAGCAATATTTTAGGCATACAGACGGCGTCGCTTTTCGGCTCTTATTTCATATCCTTCATCGTTATATCGATAAACGCGGCGCTGGCGTACGGTTTATATGAATTTTTAAAGCGCAAAAACAGAAAGACCGCTCTTATCTGTCTTATTTCATCCGCTTCACTGTTTTTTACGAATATGGGCGTCGGCGGCATACTGTACGCGGCCGACAAAAGCAAAGCTGCCGTAGTTGAAACGTACGTCACCGCCGCGGCGTATCAGAGCAATATCGTATCCGGCAGGACGAAGACGGGCTCGGTTGTCGAGGTAATGGACGCTTTTTTGGCCGACGCGGACGGGGAGATAAACAGATCCGGCGCAAATCTTATAGTTATGCCGGAGGGTTGCTTTTCATTAGATATAAAAAAATACCCGGCGCTTGGGGAAAAACTGCTTGATTTTTGCAGGACGCGCTGCGTCGTTATCATCTTCGGCTGTTACGAGTATTCTGACGACGGCTTTTACAACGTAACGTACTGCGCCTCGCCCGACGGCACGCTCTCCGGACCGTACAGAAAACAGCACCCGGTTCCGTTCGGCGAATTCACGCCGGCAAAGGAAATTATATTGAAGCTCATGCCGTTTCTTGAAGACGTTACGGACATAGGAGACGAGCTTACGGCGGGCATAGAAAGCGTCGTATTCGACTCTACGATCGGAAAGATAGGCTCGTTTATCTGTTTTGACTCGGCGTTTGAAAATATAGGGTTTGAGGAGACCGCGAAAGGCGCGCTCATCTTAACGGAGTCCACGAACGATTCGTGGTGGATGGATTCCGCGCAGTTGTACGAGCATAACGGTCACGCGATACTCCGCGCAGTCGAGAGCAGAAGATACGTCGTACGCTCCTCCGCCGCCGGTTACTCAACGGTCATATCCCCGGAAGGCGAGATACTGTCCGGGGTCGATCCGCTCACAAAGGGTTTTGCGGTCTATACCGTCACACCGCGTTCGGATATCAGTTTTTACCATAAAACGCCTTATTTGTTCCCTGTTCTCTGTTTATCCGTCGTTTCGGGCGGTTTTATATGGTCATTTATATACAAAAAAATTTATATTAAAAAAAATAATGACAACAAAGACTTGCAAAATTAAAAAAAGCATTGTATAATAGAAGTTTGATAAATATATAAATACGTCGGCTTCGCCGACAGTTATGGAAGGTCGCCCACCCGTGAACCCCCGAAAACGAGGAACGAGTTTTTGGGGGTTCCCGGAGAGGGGGGTGGGGAACCACCAATCACGGCGTAAGCCGCACAGACCGTCGCGAAAGCGACACCTTAGCGAACAAAAACACATAAAAGGAATAAGTAATGAAAAACATCAAAATCGGCTTTGTATCGCTCGGATGCAGCAAAAATCAGCTTGACACGGAGGTCATGCTGTCGCTTTTATCCGATGAAGGATACGAAATAACAAATGAAGAATCCGAAGCCGACGTTATAATAATTAACACCTGCGCTTTCATAAACGACGCGAAGCAGGAAGCGATAGACAACATACTTGACATAGCGTGGTTCAAAAAACACAGACACCTTAAAAAAATCATAGTCACCGGTTGTCTTGCGGAACGCTACCGCGACCAGATATTCGAGCAGATGCCGGAGGTCGACGCGCTCGTAGGCGTGGGAAGCATAAAGAAAATATGCGAGGTGGTGTCAAGGTCGCTCAAAGGCGAAAAATACAGTTCGTTTGAAGACAAAAACACGTGCGAGCTCGGCGGCAGCCGTATGCTCACAACGCCATCTTACGCCGCATATCTTAAAATAGCGGAGGGCTGCGACAACCGCTGCACGTACTGCGCCATACCGCTGATACGCGGCAGATTCCGCTCGCGACCGATGGAAGACCTCATAGAAGAAGCAAAGCTGCTTGACAGGGACGGCTGCAAAGAGCTCTCGCTCATAGCGCAGGACACTTCGCGCTACGGTCTTGACTTATACGGCAAATATATGCTGCCGGAGCTTATACGCCGCATATGTGCGGAGACGGAAATACCGTGGATAAGACTGCTTTACTGTTACCCGGACAAGATAACGGATGAGCTTATCGACGAGATAGAAAACAACGGCAGAGTCGTAAAATACATAGACCTGCCGATACAGCATATAAACGACGACGTACTGAAGCGTATGAACCGCCACGGCGACAGAGCGACGATAGAAGACGCGATAAAACGCCTGCGCGAAAGGATCCCCGGCATAACGCTGAGAACTACCGTCATAACGGGCTTTCCCGGCGAGACGGAAGAACAGTACGAGGAGCTCTGCGACTTTATAAAAGAAACGAAATTCGACCGTCTTGGCGCTTTCGCCTACTCGCGCGAGGAGGACACGCCCGCGTACGATTTTGAAGATCAGATAGACGAGCAGGTAAAACAGGACCGCTGTGACGGGATAATGGCGCTCCAGTCCGAGATAAGCGAGGAGCTTAACCGCAAAAAGCTGCATAAGACCGTAAAGGTACTCTGCGAGGGCTTCGACGGAGCGAGCGGCGCGTACGTCGGCAGATCGGAAGCCGACGCCCCGGACGTAGACGGAAAGATATTCTTTGATCTTGACAGAGGTCAGGGACTTCATAATGAAGGCGAGTTTGTAAACGTCAGAATAACCGACTGTTATGACTATGATCTTGTCGGTATAAGCAAGAAAGGATGATCGAGATGGCAGAAAATAAGCAGGCGTCAAAAAAAATCAATCTTCCGAATATTTTGACTCTTATAAGGATAGGGCTTGTGCCGCCCATAATAATCCTCGTACTTATCCAATGGACAAATCAGGACGTTTTCAACGTCATAACCGCCGTACTGTTTCTTATCGCGGCTTTAACGGATCTGTTTGACGGGGCGATAGCGAGAGGCACCAATCAGGTGACGGATTTCGGAAAATTCTTAGACCCGATCGCCGACAAGATGCTCGTTCTCGGAACGCTTATCGCGATAGCGGGTTCTTCGAGATTCGATTATCTGCGCATCATCGTAGCGGTATCGGCGTGCATAATACTTCTGCGCGAGCTTACCGTGACCTCCATACGCATGATTGCAAAAAAACACGACGGAACGGTGATATCCGCAAATATTTTCGGTAAGCTGAAAACGGTCGTATCCATCATCACGGTCATCGTGCTGTTTATGGAGGGAGTCATATTCAGAAACGGCGGTCTTGCCGGAATACATCTTTTGTCGTACATAATGCTTGCCGTAACGGTCCTGCTCACCGTGCTGTCCGGTTATACGTACATCAAAAAATACTTTTCATACATAGACCCGAGAAGATGATAAGACTTTATTACGCCGTGCCCGGCAGCTTGAGCATAAGGGAGCTGTACGAGAGAGCGGACAGCAATACGAGAAGGATATTTGACGATTCGGCAAAGGCGGCTCACGATTACTGTTCTCTTTTCTGCCGCGTTCTTTCAGATATAGGATTGGCGGAATACGGCATGGATCCGGAACAACTGCAGATTTATAAAAACGAATTCGGTAAAGAATATATAGTAGACAAACCCGTATATTACAACGTGTCGCACTCGCGTGAGCTTCTCTGCTCCGCCGTGTCTGACAGCGAGATAGGTGTGGACTGCGAGACGGTCTGCGAAAAGGACTGGGACGCGCTTTCCTCAAGATTCTTTACGAAAAGAGAATACGAGGCGATCAGGGATTCATCCGATCCTTTGAATGAATTCTTTTGCGTCTGGACTAAAAAAGAAAGCTATGTCAAATACACCGGCGAGGGACTGTCTCGCCCGCTTGATTCGTTTGACGTAAAGGATATAGAGAATATACAGACGACGTACAGGATAGCAAACACGTATCTGACCGTCACAGGTGATATTTCTCACATAAGATTTATGAAAGAAGGAAACTGACATGATAATAAAGCCGAGAGGTACCTCGGATATTTTACCGAAAGATTCGCCGGTCTGGCAGAAGATAGAGGAAACGGCGCGCGATACGGCGCGTATTTACGGCTACGGGGAGATAAGATTCCCGACGTTTGAATCAACCGAGCTTTTCGCCCGCGGCGTGGGCGACACCACCGACGTGGTGCAGAAGGAAATGTATACGTTCTCCGACAAGGACGGCAGAAGCATGACGCTGCGCCCGGAGGGCACGGCGTGCGTGGTAAGATCCGTTATAGAAAACGGGCTTGCCGGCGAGGCGATGCCGCTCAAACTCTATTATTTTACAAGCTGTTTCCGCTATGAAAAGCCCGCCGCCGGAAGATACAGAGAATTCTACCAGTTCGGTACGGAGCTTTTCGGCGCGGAAACGCCGGCGTCCGACGCGCAGGTGATCTCGCTTGCGGACACGCTTCTGAACCGTCTCGGCATAAGATCGGATCTGAAGATAAACAGCATAGGCTGTAAAGCCTGCCGCCCGAAATACAGAGAAGCTCTCATATCGTATTTCAAGCAGTACGAGGACCGTCTCTGCGATACGTGCAAGGGCAGACTGCAGACAAATCCGATGCGCATTTTAGACTGCAAAAGCCCGATTTGTAAAGAAATAGCGGCAAACGCGCCTAAGGTAACGGATTATCTTTGCCCTGACTGCGCATCGCATTTGGAAGCGACAAAAGCCCTGCTTGACGGCATGGGCATAAAATACGAGGTCGATCCCGGCATCGTCCGCGGACTTGACTACTATACGAAGACCGTATTTGAGTTCATCGCACCGATAGACCGCGACAGCAAAACGGACGAGATAAAGCGTCTTACGATATGCGCCGGAGGCAGATACGACGGTCTCGTTGAGGAGATAGGCGGACCGAGACTTCCCGGCATCGGCTTTGCCGCGGGTATGGACAGGCTCGTCGCCGCGATGAAATTCTCCGGGCGGGAAGTTCCGGCAAGCGAAGCCCCGGCCGTATATATCGCACCGCTCGGACAAAGAGCCTCGGCGGCGGCGCAGAAGCTGATATACGATCTGCGTCAGAAGGGCGTATACGCCGAATGCGATATAGTGGGCAGGAGCCTTAAATCGCAGATGAAATACGCGGACAAGACGGGCGCGGAATACACCGTTATAATAGGCGACAACGAAATAGATACCGGATCCGCAATATTGAAGAACATGAAAACAAGCGAACAGTGTGAAATAAAGCTTGACAACTTATATGAAGTGATAACAAAGAGGTGAAAACAATGTCCGAATTATTCAAAAAAGAAGATAAAAGAACACATTACTGCGGAGAATTATCAAATAAAAACATAGGCGAGCGCGTGACCGTCTGCGGTTGGGTGCAGAAGCAGCGCGACCTGGGCTCGCTCATATTCATCGACCTGCGCGACAGAGAGGGCATAATACAGCTTTCATTTGACGAGGCGACGCCGAAGGAAGTTTTTGATCTTGCTTTCACCGTCCGCTCCGAATACGTGCTGTCCGCAAAAGGCGTCGTACGCGCAAGATCAAGCGTAAACAAAAACATAAAGACCGGCGATATTGAAATAGCCGTTGACAGCTTGAAGATCATATCAGAGGCGGAGACCGCGCCGTTTGAGATAACGGACAACACGACCGCAAAAGAAGAGCTGCGCTTAAAATACCGTTATCTTGACCTGCGCAGACCGTCGCTGCAAAAAAACATAATAATGCGCCATAAAATAGCGCAGATCGCGCGCGAATATTTCTATAAAAACGATTTTATAGAGATCGAAACGCCCATGATGATCAAGCCGACGCCGGAGGGCGCGAGAGACTATCTCGTCCCGTCAAGGATACATCACGGCAAGACCTACGCGCTCCCGCAGTCGCCGCAGATATACAAACAGCTTTTGATGCTGTCCGGCTTTGACAGATACATCCAGCTCGCCCGCTGCTTCCGCGACGAGGACTTGAGAGCGGACAGACAGCCGGAATTCACGCAGATAGACCTTGAGATGTCGTTTGTCGACGAATCCGATATTATGGAAATGGTAGAAGGCTTCTTCTCCGAGCTGTTTTCACGTCTGCTTGACACGAAAATAGAGCTTCCGATACGCAGGATGACGTTCAGAGACGCGATGAACAACTACGGCTCAGACAAACCCGATCTGCGCTTCGGTATGCAGATACAGGATATTTCGGACACCGTAAAAGGTATAGCGTTCCCGCCGTTTGCGGACGCGCTCGCCTCCGGCGGCTCGGTGCGCGCGATAGTCGCCGAAAACGGCGCCGCGACGCTTACGAGAAAGGAAATGGACAAGCTGACGGAGACCGTGCGCGGTATCGGCGCAAAAGGTCTTGCGTATATCCGCTGGACGGAAGAGGCGCCGTCCTGCCCGTTCTCCAAATTCTTGGGCGAGGGCGATCTTGATAAGATAGTAAAAGCTCTTAATATGAAACAGGGCGACGCCGCGCTCATCGTCGCGGACAAGAACAAAGTCGTTCTGCCGGTACTCGGACAGCTGCGCAATATCGTGGCAAGAAAGCTCGATATGATCAAGGAAGGCTTTGAATTTACCTGGATCACCGAAATGCCATTCTTTGAGTACGACGAGGAGACCGGCAAATGGCTTGCCATGCACCATCCGTTCACGATGCCGCTCGACGAATGTCTGCCGTATATTGAATCGGACCCGGAAAACGTGCGCGCAAAAGCTTACGACCTTGTCTTGAACGGCACGGAGCTGCTCTCCGGCTCGATCCGTATAACGAACGTCAAGCTCCAGCAGAAGATGTTCGAGCTGTTAGGACTTACGGACGAGGAGATAGACGCGAAGTTCGGATTTTTAGTTGACGGCTACAAATACGGCGCTCCGCCGCACGGCGGCGCGGGCATAGGTATCGACCGCATCGCAATGATCATGTGCGGCGCCGATTCTCTGCGCGACGTCGTTGCGTTCCCGAAGGTACAGAACGCCTCCGAGCTGATGTCCGGCTGTCCCGCGGTCCCCGACGCGCAGGCGCTCGCCGATCTTGCCGTTAAATTTACGGATGAGGAAAAATAAAATCAAGAAGTAGGGCGGGGCTTGCTCCCGCCTTTACCTTGCCCTATCGCCTCACGCGCCCCCTCAATCTCAAAAGAGATTGAGGGAGGGGAAAGGGGGTTTGGGGGTTGGCGCGAAGCGCCGGAGGGGTGGGGACCCCCAAATTTTCGTCGGCTCTGCCGACACCTTAATTCTGAATTCTTAATTTAAATGGTACAATATGACAAACACTGCAATTCACTGTCTCGGCAACGGTCACGTTTGCATTTACGGTAAAGGCGCGGATATAATACAGGCTTTCGGTCCGGACTATTCCGCGCCGGAATGCTTTACGGCCGGCGTCAACGGGGATTTTGACACAAAAAAGATCTCGTACAGACACTACGAGCACAGATCGGCCGACTGCGTCATAACCGATTATATACCGAACGGCAAAAGCGTTTTTTACCGCGCGGTAAAGGGTAACGCAAGGATAGAGTTTGAGATAAAAAACGCGGTCTTGCAGGAAACGCCGTATGAAAACACTTATATCGCCGTAACGTACGAGGGCGCGCCCGTATATATCTACGATTATCATAAGGACGGAAGACCGAAAGCGTATACGTCTTCAAAAAAACGTTACGCGGCCGTCAGGCTTTACGGCGGAGCGGAATTTATACGTACGTCCGACGCCTCTTTTACGGTGATATGCCGAGACTGCGTTATAGCCGTCGCGTTTTCACATTCGCCCGGGGACGTTTTCAAGCTCGTATCACAACCTATGCCCGTCTTCGATCTTCCGCAAAGACAGATAAACGTCAAAGAATACTGTAAAGAGGTCTGCGACGGTTACGACGCGATAGCATCTCAGCAGTCGTATAACGGCTCCGTTCTCGCGGGATACAATTATCATCTCTGCTACGTACGCGACAACTACGGCGTGCTGCGTTTTCTGCTCGCCTGCGGCGCGTATGACCGCGCAAAGCTGCTTTTGAAATACTATATCTCCGTTTTTGAAAAAAACGGGAAGATACATAACGCGCAGGGGATGACCGATCAGACTTTCCACATCCATGAAAACGACAAAGTTGAGATAACCGGCTACCTGATACTCATGTTCGTGCGGTACTTTGAAGCTGTCGGCGACGCGGAACTGTTAAAAGAAGCCTCGCCGCTTATCGAATACTGTCTGTCAGGTCAGCACGGGGCTATGGTCGGCGACGTTTTGCCGTTCAACGGCGACGAGACGTACGTTGCGGGAGGCTTTTTGCCGCGCAGCGCTTTGAACGACGGCTCCGCCGAGGCGACCGCGCTTTATCATCAGTCTGTAATAAAGGCGCTCACGGTCAGAAAATTCTTGACCGTCAGCCCGTCTTTATTTGAGGCAATAAAAGCCGACGCGGCGATAATAGAAAAGAATTATATAAATAATTTTATAACAGACGGAGTATTATACGCAAACAAACCCGGTATAGATTACAGCCCGGAATACAGACACGGTGTAAGAGCGTGCGGGCACGGCTTCGGGCTTTGCTTCAGAAACGAAAACGGCGATTACGTCTGCCCGGACTGTTTAAATAAAGAACTGCCGCGCTTCTACGGCGATGCGTACGGCAAACGGTTTTTCACGGAAGCGGCGGTGCTTTGCCCCGCGTTCACCGGCACTTCGCTTTTGCCGGTGCGTATTATAAAGGAAACGGCGGAAAAAGTGATCGCCGATCTGCCGAACAGAACAAGAAGCGTCGGCTATGAGTACGGGTTTCTGCTTTACGCCGCGGGATATAACCGGCAGATCGCGGAAAAAATGCTTTCTCTGCGTGATAAATTCGGCGTATGGAGCGAATATTACGAAAACGGCAGACCGGCCGGGACTTTGTACCGCAGCTGGGAAACGTCCGTTAATCTGGCGGCATTGATAGAGGCCAAAATCTGATTTGTATGTTTTTTATAAAAAAGTATTGATTTTTTACCGAATTTATGTTATAATTACCCTATAAGTTGCAATAACTCTGATTTTTTCACTTTAAGAGGTATCTTACGATGGAAAGATTCCGGTTTACAGATGAAGAACGCGCGGGAATGGAGAAAATGGCCGTTCCCTTTGCCGTGTACCAGTTTATTGACAAGCACGTTGTGACGCTCGTTTTATCAGGCGGTTTCTGCCGTCTGTTCGGTTACGACGATATAAGAGTCGCTTATCACGAGATGGATCATGATATGTACAGATACACGCACCCGGACGACGTTTCGCGCATATCGGACGCTGCAATAAGATTTGCCACGAATAAATCCGATTACGACGTCATTTATCGCACCCGTACGATAAATGACTCCGGATACCGTATAATCCACGCCATCGGCAGCCACGTATACACCGCATCCGGCGCGCGCATTTCGTACGTATGGTACACGGACGAGGGCGATTACGTCGAGGGCGAAAGCGCACCGGAGGCGAGCTTCAATTCATCATTACAGAAATCTCTGCACGAGGAAAGCATTCTTAAGGCGAGCTATTACGACTATCTTACCGGTCTGCCGAGCATTTCCTATTTCTTTGAGCTTGCAACGGCGGGTAAAAGCGCAATAATAAAATCCGGCGGACATCCCGTAATGCTGTTTATCGACCTGTGCGGTATGAAAATATATAACAGCAAACGCGGATTTTCCGAGGGAGACAATCTTATCCGCTCGCTTTCAAAGATGCTTTCCGCGTATTTCGGAAGCGATCACTGCAGCCGCTTCGGCAGCGACCATTTTGCCGTTTTCACCGAGGAAACGGGACTTGAGCCGACGCTGTACGGTTTGTTTGCCGACTGGCAGGCGCAGAATCCGGACTGCCCCTGCATAAGAATAGGCATATTCAAAAGCGATCTTGACGACGTCAACGCCGGCACCGCGTGCGACAGAGCGAAAATAGCCTGCAACCGCATAAGAAACACGCGCAAATCGGCGTTCAATTACTTCAGCGAAGATCTTCTTGCCGATATTAAAAAGCGCCAGTACGTCATAGAGAATTTAGACAACGCCATAAACAACGAATGGATACAGGTCTATTATCAGCCGATAGTCAGAGCCGTTAACGGCAAAGTCTGCGACGAGGAAGCGCTCTCGCGCTGGATAGACCCCGTTAAGGGTCTTCTCTCCCCCGCCGAGTTCATTCCCACTCTTGAATCCGCCGGACTTATATACAAGCTCGACCTGTACGTTGTTGAAAAGGTACTGCAAAAAATCAAGTCCCAGAAAGAAAAGGGACTTTACGTCGTACCGCAGTCCGTCAACCTTTCAAGATCGGATTTTGACGCCTGCGATATAGTAAACGAGATTTGCCTGCGCACAGACGCCGCCGGCGTACCGCATCAAATGCTTAATATCGAGATAACCGAGAGCATCATAGGCAGCGATTTTGAATTCATAAGACGTCAGATAGAAAAGTTCCAGAGCCTCGGCTTCCGCGTATGGATGGATGATTTCGGCAGCGGTTATTCGTCGCTCGACGTGCTTCAAAGCATCAAATTCCAGCTCATAAAGTTCGATATGAGCTTTATGCGCGAATTTCAACAGGACAAGAGCAAAATCATTCTTAACGAGCTTATGAAAATGGCTACGGCTCTCGGCTTAGACACGGTATGTGAGGGAGTCGAGACGGCGGAGCAGGTCGCGTTCTTGCGCGAGATCGGCTGCTCAAAGCTCCAGGGCTATTACTACTGCAAACCGATACCGTTTGAAAAAGTTCTTGAAAGATATGAAAAAGGCATACAGATAGGATTTGAGGATCCTGTGGAATCCGCGTATTTTGAGACCGTGGGCAAGCTGAGTCTCCACGATCTTGACATGATAGCAAGCGCGGACGACGAAAAAGGCTTGTTCAATTACTTTGACACGCTTCCCATGGCTATCGTTGAATTAAGGGACGGAAAACTGAATTTAGTCAGAAGCAACGCCGCTTACGGGAGATTTATATTAACAAGATACGATTTGGATCTGTCGGCGGATAACGCGGCTTTCAACGAGATGATAATGAAAGAGCAGAACGCGCCTTTCGTTAATATGATCACTCAGAGCAGTAAAATAGAAAACCGTTCTATCTTTGACGAGATCATAACCGACGGAGCGACCGTTCATCTGTTTTCAAAACGGCTCGGTGAAAATCCGAAAACAGGCGCCGTCGCGGTGGCGTTCGCAATACTTTCGATAACGGAACAGGATCAGGGAACGACGTACGCGAATATCGCAAGAGCGCTTGCCGCGGACTACTTCAACCTGTTCTACGTTGATCTTGAAACGGAAGACTTTATCCAGTACACGTCAAACGCCGGAGGAGATGAGCTTGCGGTAGAAAGGCACGGTGTCAACTTCTTTGCGGCGAGCAGACGCGACGCCCTCGTTTATCTGCACAAGGACGACATTGAAAGTTTTAATTCGGTTTTTACTAAAGAAAATCTTATGAAAACGCTTGAAGATCACGGTACGTTTTCTGTCACCTACCGCCAGCTTATAAACGGCGAGTACGTGCGCGTCAATATGAAAGCGATGCACATGCTTGAGGGCAGGAAATATATAATCATCGGCGTCAGCAAAGCAAATTCGTAGGTCCAATCAAAAGCGCTGTACCGGCGCATCCGAAAAAAAGCAACCATACGGCGGGAATCATTCCCGCCGGTCGTTTTATAAGCCGGCTGTTTTCCCCTCCTACACCGTCTTATAAAAACAGCTTTACACATTTTCTTCAAAAAAGCGACTTGTATGTATGAAGGCGCCTTTAAGGAGAAAAATTATGAATCTGACAAAATCACTTTCTGACAGACAGCGGCTTTTGCACACAGCGATACCCGAAGGGAGAGAGCTTATGGATATTAAAAACGATGAAGAAATAAACCGGTTATATTTCGATCGTGATGAAGATGCCGTAGCGGAAACACAGAGAAAATACGGAGCGTATCTAAAGAAGATCGCGTCTGATCTGACAAACGACCGGCGCGACGCGGAGGAATGCGTGAACGACGTGTATTTGAACGCGTGGAATTCCATACCGCCTAACAGACCGAATTCGCTTAAAGCGTATCTGACCGTGCTCGTAAGACGCGCGGCGGCGGACGTTTACAGAAGAGACGGCAGGGACAAAAAAATACCTAAAAAGATATGTTCCTCGCTTGACGAGCTTTCCGATATCATTCCCGGCGGCGACGCCGAGGACGAGTTTGACGGCAAGATCTTATCCGATATAATAAAATCTTTCGTTTCTTCTCTGTCCGAACGGAGAAAATTCATATTCATAAGCAGATATTACGTCAACAGAAAAACGGACGAGATAGCAAAAAAACTTCAGGTGAGCAGATCCACGGTCGCAAAGGAGCTTGCAGAGATAAAATCGGAGCTGAAAAAAAGGCTTGATTCGGAGGGGTACAGTATATGAAAAACAATAAAAAAGCGGAAAAACTCTTTGACGCCATATCGGATATAAACGAATCCGATATAGAAGATTTTGCAAAATACGACGACAGGCTGAAAGAGTCTGTACCGGCAAAAAAAGAACGTCCTGTAATCAAAATAATCGGCGCGTTCGCCGCATGCCTCGTGCTGTTCGGCGGGATATCCGCAGGACTTAAAATAGCGGAGCTGCGAATGAATCCGAACGGACCCGCCGCGACGTCGACCGATACGAACGATACCGCAGAGGAAACGGAAGAAATACAGGTAAAAAAGCACGTTTATAAAAACGAGGCGCCGTACGCGGAGCTTGTAAAGTATGAATTCACGCCGGAAGAACAGGCTTACGCGGACAGATATTATGCCGAAATGGTCGAAAAATGCCCGGAATTCGGTAAGATACCGCGGGAAAAGCTCTGGGAGAGCATACCGCTCGGAGGAGAGGGTGACTTTGCGGATTTCTATTTCTGCATAGGAAGCATCGGAACGGATTACGGGTGTTCTTGTAATGATCATGAATACGGCTATCAGGAATATAACGACGCGCTTAACGGCTGGAGGATAAGCGGAAAAGAATTTGAACAGTTCGTAGATTTTCAGCTCTCGCAGACCGTAAACGACGCTATTATAGAACTGCTTAAAAAGAACGTACGGGCGTACGCGGAAGAAAACGGGCTGCAGCTCGCCCGCTTTGTCGACCGGGATCCGGACGATATTTTGGAAAGATGCGGTTTCCATTATGACGATAAAAACGGGCTATACGTTCAGTCCGTAACGATAACGGATCCGACGGAGCCGGGCGCGGTGTCCGGACATATATACGCCGCGGTCGGCGTGGAAATATCAGGCGATATGATCACGCTTACGGAATATCCCGCATCGTCTGAGCTGATATTCGTCAAAGAAGACGACGACTACGTTTACACCTTCGTACCGGGCGGCGGAGCAGGCGATGTTACAAAACCGTATCTGACGCCGGAAAAGAAAGCTTATACGAAGAAAGAGCAGGAAAAAATCGACCGCTGCTATAACGAGATGCTTGAAAAATATCCTGATTTCGGTTTGATCCCGCGTGAAATGCTCAAAGAAGATATATACTACGTTACCACGGCTGAAAACAACACTGTCGTTTACTTTACGTTCTGCATAGGCGGTATCCCTACGGGTTATCAATTCACATCTGATTTCAAGGACTTTCAGGTGCACGGAGAGGAATTCAAGCCGTTTACCGATATAGCGCTGGACGAATATATGTTGAGCGATTTCAGAGGACGTTTAGGAAAAGAAACAGAGCTTTATATGAAGTCCGAAAAGCTTGATTCGGAACACTTTGACAAAAACGATCTCAAACTTTCGTGGATGATCGAAAACGGTATGCTGTTTCTTGAATCGGAATACGAAACCTCCGTGACGGACAAAACCGTCAAACGGTATGAAAGCGGCAAAGTCTGCGTTTACGATAAGATAAGAGTATACAAGATACCGGAAAGCAGCACGGACGTATATTTCCATACGTTCCCGGCGTGGTCGGAGGAAGTACCCGTCCCGGACGACGTAACGGAAACGGTGACGGAAACCGGGACCGAGCCTGTGATCGAGGAAAACGGCGAAATCGAGATAAACGGTATAGTATACGCGGATCGCGGAGAATACTGCGAAATAATAAGCGCGTCAGACGACGTACCGGATATCGTTAACGTGCCCTCGTCGGTAAGAATAAACGGCAGAGATCTGCCGGTAAAATCGATTTTCAAGCGGGCTTTTGCAAAGAGTTCAATAACAAGCATAACTCTGCCGGACGGCTTGACGTCGATAGGTATGGACGCGTTCTCGGAATGCTTTGAACTTACAAGCATATCCATACCCGACAGCGTAACGTCCATAGGCGCGGCCGCGTTCTTAAGCTGTAAAAAGCTTAAAAACGTAACCATGCCGTCCGGTATAACGGAAATCAGGGACAGCACGTTCTTTGCCTGCAAAAGCCTGACAAGTATAACAATACCGGAAAACGTGGTCGTAATAGAAAAGCTGGCGTTTGCGTCCTGTGAAAGCCTTACAAGCATAACCATACCGGACAGCGTGGAAGCAATGGGGACCGGCGTGTTCGGCGATTGCGACGAGCTGAAGACCATCAGAATAGGTAAAGGTCTGTCTGAAATGGACAGCTATACGTTCGGATCCTGCGGCAAGCTTGAAAGCATCAGCATTTCAAAGGATAACTTAACGTATCGCATATCCGGCGGCTGTATAGTGGAGACAGAAATAAAGCTGCTCGTCAGAGCGTTTCACAACAGCGTGATACCGGATGACGGAAGCGTACAGGTCATAGGCGAAGGCTCGCTTATAAATTTCGGAAACGAAAAAAGCATAAGCATCCCCGCCTCGATAATCCGGATAGACGACAGGGCGTTTATGCCGTGCAATAAGCTTGAAACGGTTTATTTCGGCGGAACTGAAGAACAGTGGGCAAAAATATCCGTCGGGCTTGATAATTCTAATCTGAGAAGATCAGAGATAATCTGCTCGGACGGAATCGTTACGATGGGTGAGGAAACAGAGCCGGAAGATACAGATTGGGAATCCGGTGATGAACCGGTCTGGGAAACGGAAGAACCGTCTGATCCGGCAGAAAAAACCGGTTTTTACGGCGATAAGCTCCATGTCAGAACAAACGGCACGGTCCTTGCTTACATAAGATACAAAGCGGGGACCGATCCGCTGACGCCGGAAACGCTCTTAGGCAGCTTTATTCAGGAAACGGAAACAGAAGGCGTTGTCTGGGAGGTCTACTCCGCAAAGGAATATCCGGATCTGTCATACGTTCTTCTTATATCGGGAACGAATTCATCGTGGACGTACGGTTTGTGCGACGAGGTGATTTCACCGGCCGGCTGACGCGTATATAAAAACCGCACGGAAAAGATTCTCTTTCCGTGCGGTTTTCTGCTGAATTGCCGTTTACCCGCGTTACACCTCTGAATTCAATGCAGAATATCCCCTTCCCCGATCGGATACGGCGTTTTTATATAAAACTCCATTTTCGGGTGCGGGGTTGAGATTATGCTCTGCATTTCGTTATCGTACAGCTGTGTTATGCGGAACGGCTCTTTGTCGCCTTCGGGCGTCAAAAATCTGACCGTATCACCGCAGACGGCTTTGTTTTTCTGCACAATTTTAGCAAAACCGGTATCCGCGTCATAATCCGAAACTATGCCGAAATACGGGCGCTCCGTTATATACCCCGGCGTATCCACGATCTTTGCGTCCTCCATAGGTTTATCAAAGAAATAGCCGGTGTCGTATTTTCTGTGCGTCACGCTCTCCAGAATTCTAAGATATTCCGGTGAAAACCTGTAATTGTCGGGATCGCCGCAGTAGCTTTCGACCGCTTGCCTGTACGCGAGCGCGGTGGCGGCGGTGTAATACGTGCTTTTCATCCTGCCCTCTATCTTAAAAGAAGATATGCCGGCTTCGCAAAGCTCGGGAATATGCTCTATCATGCACATATCGCGCGAAGACATAATAAACGTGCCGTCCTCCGTCTGCTCGATTCCGGGCTGACGGGATACATCCTTGCTCTCCTCCAGCTTATACAGCTTGTAATTCCAGCGGCACGGCTGGGCGCACTCGCCTCTGTTGCCGTCGCGTCCGGTGAAGTGATTCGATAACAGGCATCTTCCGCTGTACGACACGCACATGGCGCCGTGAACGAACGTCTCAAGCTCAAGCTCGGGGCTTGTTTTTGCTCTTATCTCTTTAATTTCGGATAAAGACAACTCGCGCGCGAGCACTATACGCTTTGCGCCGAAAGTACGCATATAAACTTCCGCCGTCTCGGGCGAAACGACGCTCGCCTGAGTCGATACGTGCAGATTTGCGTCCGGACAAAGCCGGTGAAGCGTATCCATAACACCCAAATCGGCGACGATATACGCGTCCGGCTTCATCTCATAAAGCTCGCATATATATTTTTTCAGCGCGTCGTACTCGTCCGCGCGCGGCATGGTGTTAACCGTAACGTAGACCTTTACGCCGTGCTCGTGCGCGTATTTAATCGCCTCATCCATCTCGTCAAGGCTGAAATTTCCGGCGCCGGCTCTCATGCCGAAGCTTTTGCCTGCAAGATACACGGCGTCCGCGCCGAAACGTACCGCGGCGCGCAGTTTTTCCGGATTTCCCGCAGGGGATAATATCTCGGGTCTTATCATTTGTTTTTAAGCGCTTCCTCCAGCGCGTTTCCTAATTCTATCCTCGCGGCAGCCATGGCTTCCGCGTCGTCTGTAAACTCAACTACAGACGTTGATACCTTGCTTATTATTTTGTCCGCTTTGTCTTTTCCCGCGGCGTTCTGCAGCATCGTCAGCATCTCGTATTCGTCCATTCCGTCGCGTATCATCTCAAGTCTGAAGGAGCCGCACGCGCCGTCAACGCCGACCTCCGTGCCGGGATATAAAAGCGATCCGTCTCCGAAGACCTTGTCAGACAGCCACGTCTGATTCGTTCTGTAATCCTTGCCTACCGTCGCCATATTCGTCCACGGATTCTCCACTCTGTCCCAGAACGTGCAGGACCAGTATAAGAATCCCGTCACGTTATACTGCTTCTGCTGCCAGAAAAGCAGCTTGTTCTGCAAGCCCGTCATATCCACGTACATATTAAGATACGGCATACCCGGCTCCCAGCAGACGTACCACCACAACTCGTCACCGCCGGCGGCTTCTTCGTTCATCCTCTGCCCGAATTCCGTATATTTCTTTTTCTGGCTGCCGCTGTAAAGCATTTTTTTGCCGCCCGCTTTGTCCGTCTGCTTTGTAAAGCAGAACGTCTTCGGGCACCAGATATCTATATAATCGCTCATAAACGCTATCTGATCCCTGTCTTTGTCGTACTGCACGTTTTGGAAGAACGGAACGACGATCTTTATGCCCGGGCAAAGCTGTCTTATACGTCTGCAGTATCCCGCCATCTGATCAAGAGCCTGTGCGGATCCCGGCTCGTCGTACGGGTAGAAATACGCTTTTTTCATCCATTCTTCATTTGTTTTCAGTTTGTTGTACCACGCGACCATCCTCTCGTCGTCGCCGACGTAGGAAACTCTGAAAAACTTGACTTTCGGGTCGCTCATATACGCGTCGCAGCGCTCGTCAAGTATATCGTACGGCAGATCGTAACCGTTTACGTGATACTGCAAAAGAAAATCGTAATATTCTTTATAGTAATCCGTCCCGTTTTCCGTGCTGTGGAAGCGGTATATCTGACCGGGTCCGATGCCGGATACGGCGGACGCGGTCATAACCTCTGGCATGGTGATATCCCAGACGTGCGCGAATATACGCAGCTGCTTCACGGTTTTTTCACCTTCTTTTACGGAAACGACGCCCTCGTAATCGCCCGACGGCGTGTCTTTTTCCGTATTAAGACGGACGAAAAGCGCCTGCGATTTTCCGGCGGCTATATCAAACGTCCTCGTCGTATCGTTCATCGGAGCAACGGGATCGGGATAACGGACTTTACCGCATTTGACGTAATACTGGCGGATTATTTCCGCGCTTATCTCTGCTCCGTCCTTGTTTGTAAGCGGCTCGCAGGAAACGGAAAGATTTGTTTTATCTGTGTCAGGCGATAAAACTATCTGCGCGTTTTCAACTTCGGCTTTTGCCATATACACGGTATACGAGCGCAGGCCGGTGTCCTTCGGCTTATCCGGATCCGTCTTTGTAAACGAATGCTCGTACCATACGGTAAGGCTCTCATCCTCATCCGGCGCTTTTATTATTTCCTCGGTCACAACAGGCATTTCCGTCACCTCGTCAGTTTCCGTTTCAGTTTCTTTTTCCGTCTCGGTCAATTCCGCCGTCGTCACCTCGGGCGCGCCGGTACAGCCGTAAAGAAAACCGGATATCGTTGTAATTAAAAGTATGATCGATATGACTTTTTTCATCTATTGCTCCTAAAACACGAAATTGCCGTTTTCAAAAACGGTTATCTCTTCTCCGTCGTGCGTTATGCCTTTTACGCTCATATCTGGCGTGCCGAACATGAAATCAACGTGTATGCCGCTGTCGTTTGATCCGTTTGCTTTTGCTTCTTCCTTGCTCATCTTTTCGCCGCCTTTAATAGTGCTTGCGTAGCTTGAGCCGAGCGCCAGGTGACAAGACGCGTTTTCGTCAAACAAAGTGTTGTAGAAAAGTATCTTCATATTTGAAATGGGGCTGTCGTACGGGATCAGAGCTACCTCGCCCAAACGCTTTGCGCCTTCATCCGTTTCAAGCATACGCGCAAGCACCTCGTCTCCTTTTTCCGCTTTATGAGATATGACCGCGCCGTCCTTGAACGTCAGGCAGAAATTCTCTATCAGATTGCCCTGATACGAAAGCGGCATTGAAGAATATACGACGCCCGATACGTTATTCATATCCGGCATGGAGAATATCTC
>DBWC01000021.1 GCA_002308615.1 Clostridiales bacterium UBA1248 | reverse complement strand
TTTTGGCGATGTCTGGCGACGAAATTATTGTGGGGTGTGTAAGGATGTCCTTCGGGCTCCCAGATGAGCTACGCCCCCAAACCTGACAAGCGGTATTCTACCACAAAATTTGTGTTTTGTCAAGAGTATTTTTCAATTATTCCTCATCTTTTTGCTGTTTTCGGTACTCATAAAAGGAAGCTTTTGAATTCCGCTTTCGTCAGACGGTAGTCAACGGCGGACCGGAGCGCTCCGGTCCGGTCGCGCCAGCTGTTATAGCTTACGCCCGTTTTTTCAAATCCGAGCGTTTCGTAAACGTGCTGTGCGCGCTTATTGTTCAGATCCGTATCAAGTATTATCACGTCGTATCCTTTGTCAAAAAGCATACCGATAAACAGGCTGAGGGCGATCCTGCCGAGGCCTTTGTTCTGATACGACGCATCGCATATTTTTATGCCTATCTCAGCGGTCTTACCGTCAACGTGCCGGTATGACATCTCGCCTATCGGGATATCATCATATTCGATTATAAATCTGCGGCGGCTGTCATCGCTTTCCGCTTTGATCTGCTCGGCCACCTTTTCCGCGGTCGTGCCTATACCGTACGGGAATCCTGCGTGAGCCATGACCTCCCCGTCGTTCCACCATTTCGAAAGAAGCTCCGCGTCGCCGACGCCGGCATATCTTACGCTTACGCCGTTATATTTCATTTTCTATTTCCTTTACCGTAACCGTACCGTCCGATATCCCGAACGTTATATTGAATTTTTTATATCTCATTCCGTAAACCCGCTCCGGCTCGGTTTTGTACGCCGGGTGCGGGTCCTGTTCGAGCATTTGCGTGATCGTTGCAAGCTCGGCTTCGGTCAGCATATCCGTGTCACATTCAAATACGACCTTTGCCTTTTGCTCCGCCGTGTCTTCGGCAAAGCCGTCGGTCGCGTCGGGGCGGCAGTCCGTTATTTTTAAGTACGGTTTTATATCGTATATCGCCGTGCCGTCTCGCATATCTATACCGGAAACGTACAGTTCTCCGTTCTCTATCTTATCGAGCTTTAAAAGCGACAGACCTATCGGATTCGGTCGGTTGGGCGAGCGCGTTGCAAACACTCCCATTCTCTTATTACCGCCGAGGCGCGGCGGACGCACGGTCGGCGACCAGGTATCTTTTTCAAATCCGTTAAAGCGCCATATCACCCATATATGAGAAAAGCCGGACAGACCGCGCAGCGCGTCCTCGTTTTTGTATTCCGGCATAAAAACTATCCTGCCTTTAAGGCCCGGTATAAGACCGCTCTGACGGGGCAGGCCGAATTTTTCCTTCATATCGGTCTTAATTTCCGCTATTATCTTCATCTGTGACTCCGGCAACGCTTTCCGCGTTTATTCTTTTGTGGTATTTTCTCGTTCTCGTTACGGTCATGACCATTCCCGTGACCATAAACGCCGCGCTTATCATCATGCCCAGCGCGGAGCTTGTCTTTACGGCTATGTTCTCGTCCACGAAATTGAGCACAGTACATATTGCGATTATCAGAGAGATGCCGGCGTCCGTAAAGCTTATCGCTTTTATCGTCTCCGTTATCCTGTCGCGCAGCTTTCTTGTCATATAAAGTCCGTACACGGAGAATATCAGCTTATAAACGACGATGAACACGACGATTATAACGCCGTAGCCCTCCGCAACGACAGCGTACTGCCGTGTGAACATATATACGCAAAGAAGAAAATAAACCGCGGCAATTAGGAAAATGAATATCCCGCTTCTTCTGTAAAAAAGCGATTCTATCCTTATTTTTTTCTTAATGCTTTTCGCGCCTTTTACCTGCTGATACGTATAGATGGATACTATACGCGCCGCAACGAGCGTCAGATAATAAACGGCGTTTACTATATACCATACGGAATGAAGATCTATTCCGATAACGAGCTTGACCGACGCTGATATAAGATTTACGACAACGGAAACAACGGCCAGGGCTATGACCCTGTCCGTGTAAGATCCGGCGTATTTCCTAATCAGTTTTCTCATGTTTTATCCGGTGTTATCTTCCGTCTATATATCTGCACGCGGCAAGCGCCGCGGTCGCGCCGTCCGCCGTCGCCGTCGTTATCTGGCGTATTTTTTTGCTTCTGCAGTCTCCGGCGGCGTAAATGCCGTCTTTTCCCGTCGTACAGCTTTCGTCGGACTCGACGTAGCCGTATTTATTGAGTATAACGGCTTTTTCGGCAAATGAATTGCCGGGAACAAGACCTATTGCGATAAAACATCCGTCGCAGTCAACGGCTCTGTCCGCTCCGTCGACCGATACGGCTACGCCTTTGAATTCATCCCCGCCGTAAAACGAGATCACGCGGCAATTATACAGCACTTCTACGTTGTTTTTTTCGCTTATTATGTCGGCTAACGCTTTTTCTCCGGTGAGATACGGCATATCCTGCAGTATCGTCACGTGAGCGCAGCGCTCGGACAGCATTATCGCCTCCTGCATGGCGGAGTTGCCGCCGCCGACGACGCATACGGTTTTACCCGCGTAAAAAGCTCCGTCGCATACGGCGCAGAACGATATGCCGCTGCCGATGAAATCCTCCTCGCCCGGAACGCCGAGCGTTCTGTGCTTTACTCCGGCGGCGATTATAACCGCCTTTGCTTCAAATTCGTTTGAGGCGGTCCGTACTTTTTTGACGTCGCCGTCTTCTACCGATACTACCTCGTCTATCTCTATTTCCGCGCCGAGAGCTAACGCCTGTTCGAACATCTTGTCCGACAGCTCTAACCCCGATATTTCATTATAACCGGGATAATTTTCTATTTTCGGGGAATGTGTCATCTGACCGCCGAAGCCGTCTTTTTCAAATATCAGCACGGATTTTCCCGCGCGTCTCGCGTAGATCGCCGCGGTAAGTCCGGCGGGGCCGCCGCCTATCACTATAATATCGTACATTTTTTAATCCTTTCTGAAAATATCAAGCATATGATACGTCGCGCCTGCCATATCCGGTCGCTCGCATATTGAAAAATGATATTTCAAATATATCTCAAACGTTTTATCGTCCATTTCGTCAACGGCTTCTTTGATGAACCGCGTCAGCATATCAACTCCGACGTAGTGAAGGCGCGTCACGCTGAAATTGCTCATCAGCCCGTCAACGTCTTCCTTGCGGTAAAGCGTAAAAACCTCTTTAGGAGTTGAAGACAGCTTAAACGTCTGAAAATCTATCAGATCGTGCAGACTGTCGTCCTTTATGCCCTCTTTGCCGAACAGAAAACCGTACGCGGTCATATCGTTGTTGCAGTACGCCGCAAAGACGGCACCGCCTTTTTTCGTGACTCTTATCGCCTCGCGCAGAGCCGAGAGCTTATCCTCTTCTGTATAAAGATGATACATCGGACCTAACAGCAAGGTTATATCGTACGCACCGTCCGGAAAGCCTTTCAGGTCTATCGCGTCACCCTGCGTTACCGTGACTGTTTCGTTTGGCTGTGTGTTTTTCTTAAAGACTTCAATATTATGTTCCATTATCTCCACAGCGTCCACGTCGTAACCGTGTTGTGCGAAATAGTGTGAATAAACGCCCGTGCCCGCGCCGATCTCTATGATTTTCATTCCGGGCTTCAAATATTTTTCTATATATTTTACCGTCGTAAGAAATTCCACGGTACCGTGACGGGAGCGCAGACGGGAATCCTCGTCGTGAGTTTCGTAGTAGTTTTTAAGCGCTTCTTTTCTTTGCATTGTTCTCCTTTATCAAAAAGAGGGCGCACGTTTGAAGTGCGCCCCCGGTTTTTCGAAAGCCCCGAAAATGCGGGGGGTGGTGGGGGTTTGGGGGTGGATTGAGGGGTTCCCCGACGCGAACTTGTGAGCGTTGGGGGTTCCCGAAGGGGGCGGGGAGCCCCAAATGCGCCGCAGGCACACAGACCGTCGGCTCTGCCGACACCTTAATTTTTGAATTCTGAATTCTTAATTCGGGAGGGGATAGGGGTTCCCCGACGCGAACTTGAGAGCGTTGGGGGTTCACGTAAGACCCCTCCCCTACATAATGTGTATCAAACCCCTATATACTTTCTGATATTAGACAGATTTACGTATCTTTCCGCTTCTCCGCCTTTTACGGTCAGAAGCGTGGGCGCCTGTTTGATACCGTACTGTACGGCGAGCTGAGGTTCGTCTTCCGCGTAGATCTTCGTATACTTAACGCCGGCTTTGTCAAGCAGCATAGCAGCCGCCTTGCAGTTCGGGCAGGTCTTGCTGGCGAACAGTATTATCTCGTCGCCGCCTTCCGCCTTCTGCTCCGGTTTTTCTTCGCATACGCAGCTCTGCTCGAATACGGGACGCTCGTGCGACAGGCGGGAATTTGCTATATCGTACTCTTTTCTCTCTCTGAATTCCTCCGCCTTGCCTACGTTCCAGTCCTGAACGGGACGGTAGTAACCTGTGATACGGCTGTAAACCTCCGTCTTTTCATGGCAGTGCGGGCATTCGTAAACCTCGCCGACAATATAACCGTGATTCTTGCATATGGAATACGTCGGGGACAGCGTGTAATACGGGAGCTTGTAGTTTTCCGCGATCTTGCGGACGAGATTCGCCGCGGCTTTCCAGTCGGGGAGACGCTCGCCTAAGAACGCGTGGAAAACGGTTCCGGAGGTGTAAAGCGTCTGCAGCTCGTCCTGAACGTCAAGTGCTTCGAACACGTCCGCGGTGTAGCCTACGGGCAGATGCGAGCTGTTCGTATAATACGGCGTGTTGCCTTTTTCGGACGCGGTGATTATATCGGGATAACGCTCAACGTCGTGCTTTGCAAGTCTGTAAGCGGTGGATTCCGCCGGAGTCGCCTCAAGATTGAAAAGATCTCCGTATTTTTCCTGATAATCGGACAGGCGCTCTCTCATATGGTTGAGCACGTCTTTGGTAAATTCCTGCGCTTCCTTGTGCGTCATATCGACGCCTATGAATTTGGCGTTCAGGCACGCCTCGTTCATGCCGACGAGACCGATCGTCGAGAAGTGGTTTTCAAACGTGCCGAGGTAACGCTTGGTGTACGGATAAAGTCCTTCGTCAAGCAGCTTTGTGATTATGCGGCGCTTCGTATCAAGCGATCTTGCGGCGATGTCCATCAGTTTGTCAAGACGCTCGAAGAATTCCTCTCTCGTTTTGGACAGATAGCCGATCCTCGGCATATTAAGCGTAACGACGCCGACAGAACCGGTGCTCTCGCCCGAGCCGAAGAAACCGCCCGTCTTTTTGCGGAGCTCACGGAGGTCAAGTCTTAAGCGGCAGCACATACTGCGTATATCCGACGGCTCCATGTCGCTGTTTATATAGTTAGAGAAGTACGGCGTGCCGTATTTGGAAGTCATCTCGAACAGCAGACGGTTGTTTTCCGTATCGGACCAGTCAAAGTCGCGGGTTATCGAATACGTGGGTATCGGATACTGGAAGCCTCTGCCGTTTGCGTCGCCCTCTATCATTATTTCGATGAAAGCGCGGTTGACCATATCCATTTCGGCTTTACAGTCCTTGTATTTGAAATCCATTTCCTTGCCGCCGACGATAGCGGGAAGCTCCGCCAGGTCGTTCGGAACGGTCCAGTCAAGCGTGATGTTGGAGAACGGAGACTGGGTGCCCCATCTTGACGGGGTGTTAACGCCGAATACGAAAGATTCAATGCACTTTTTGACGTCTCTGTAGGAAAGGTTGTCCACCTTTACAAACGGGGCTAAATACGTATCAAACGAAGAGAACGCCTGCGCGCCCGCCCATTCGTTCTGCATTATGCCCAAGAAGTTGACCATCTGGTTGCACAGCGTCGCAAGGTGTGACGCCGGGGACGAGGTGATCTTTCCGGGAATGCCGCCCAGGCCCTCTTTTATGAGCTGTTTCAGCGACCAGCCGGCGCAGTAGCCGGTGAGCATACTCAGGTCGTGTATATGTATATCGGCGTTTCTGTGCGCGTCCGCTATTTCCTGATCGTATATTTCGGACAGCCAATAGTTAGCCGTTATCGCACCGGAGTTCGATAATATTAGACCGCCGACGGAGTATTTGACGGTGGAGTTTTCTTTTACTCTCCAGTCAAGGTTTTTGACGTAGCTGTCCACTATATCCTTATAGTCAAGGATCGTGGATTTCATGTTACGGATCTTCTCGCGGTTCTTTCTGTAAAGTATGTAGCACTTTGCAACGTCCGCGTAACCGGCGTCTATAAGTATTTTCTCAACGCTGTCCTGTATATCCTCAACGCCGACCTTGCCGTCCTTTATCTTCGGCTCGTAATCGGATGTGACTTTAAGAGCGAGCATATCTATTATATCGTCGTTATACTGTCTGTCCTGCGCTTCAAAAGCCTTTTTAATAGCGTCTGATATCTTTCTGATGTTGAAATCTACAACCTTGCCGTCGCGTTTAACTACCTGATACATTTTGTTCCCCTTTTCTTTATGTAATTTCCTAATAATTTCGGTGTTTTGACGATTTGCTGACACTTTCCAGCTTGTATATCATACACCATTAAACGCGATTTGTCAAGAGCTTTTTTCAATATATTGTAGAAAAATTTTTGAGTAAAACTATATGTTGTGATTATCCTCTGATTGCGGCGTTCGGCACAAATCTTTGTACGGCGGACAAAAAACGACCGAGCGTTTCATCGTCCGGAGGAGTCAGCTTTGCGTAGGGCACGTTCTCAGAGTCCTTGAAACGCTGCAGAAAATACTTCTCGTCTCCCTTTATCCACTGACCTATCCTTAAAAAATCCTCTTCGTCGTGCAGCTGCGACACGACGGTGGTGCGGAACTCAAAATCCGTGCCGCCGTTTTTCAAAAGCATGATGCTTTTCTCCACCGCGTCAAGATCGACGTCACATCCCGCCGTTATATAATATTTCTCCTTACAGTTCTTTATATCCATTGCGACGTAGTCTATCCCCTCGTTCAGAAGCTCCGCGAGCCTTCCGGGGAACGTGCCGTTCGTATCTATCTTTACCGGATAGCCGAGCGCCTTTACCTCTTTTACCGTCTGTATTATATCCGCGTGCAGAAGCGGCTCGCCGCCGGTTATGACGACGCCGTCAAGCAGACCGCGGCGTTTTTTCAAGTACTCGAAGACCTCGCCGTCGTCCAGAGGATCGCCCGGACGCATGACAAGCTCGAAATTATGGCAGAACGGGCAGCGGAAATTACAGCCGCCGGTAAAAAGCACCGCCGCGGTCTTGCCGGGATAGTCGACAAGCGACAGCTTCTGAAGTCCGTATATACGCATTTTTTATATCTCCGTTTTAAATGTTTTTTATTATCATACCATACGCCGAAACGTTTTTCAAGTGTTTTTAGATTTTTGTTTCAATTTTATATTGTGACTTGACAACTTAATAATATTATGATATTATATATAATACGAATATTGTTTTTATACGGAGTAACAGCAAATAGTTTAAACACTGTAAGAAGAAAATTAAGATGGAGTCCGGTGTAATGAGAAGCGATAGGTACGATAGTCATCATACAAGTGCGAATACATCTAACTATCTTTTAAAAACAGCAACATTGTTTTGTTCAACATTGTTTTCCGGCGTTAACATGTTCACTTTTATACTCTATCGCTACAAAGGTGATAATGAATTATTATTCGTAGGAATAACACTATTAATAGTTTCTATTTTTATGAGTGTTATTCATGTGTTTGACAACAGAATCGGATTAAAAAAGCTTCCTAATATTATAGCTTGGATTGTAATCTATCTTATAAGTGTAATCGTATTGTTTATAATTGGGTTAACCGCATTGCTTGTTATGACAATAGAGATTATTTTGTATTTATTGGTGCTGTTTATAATCAAACAATTGCAGAAAAGACGTAAAAAATAATCATTCGGATTTGTTCATTATTATGAAGCTGAAAACAGTATTGTCCGGACAGTTTCCTCCGAACAGTATGATGACAAAGGGAGAATAATAACATATATGAGTAAAAAGGGAAGGCTTGCAGTCGCGTACTGCGTAATATGCACCGTGCTGTTTATCGCGGTGTTCACGCTGATATCATATACGGGAAAGCTGCCGCAGGCGTGGACCACGGCGCTGTTCACGGTGCTTTACTGCGTTATAACCGTGACAGGCGCGTTTCTTATCGTTAAGCTCGGTTCATCCTCTTCTCCGTCGGATCTGCCGCCGAGATCGGCGCGCTCCGTCACGCATCTTCTGGCGGTAATGAAAACGCCCGCAGCCGTGACTGACGGGGACGGTAAGATAGTCTGGTACAACAATGCGTTTTCCGACATAACGGAGGACGGACTTTCAAAGGATACGGACCTGCAGAAGCTGTGCGGGCTGACGCTTAAGGATCTTTTAAAAGATGATTCCGGCGAGGGCGCCGCGGCAAAGGTAGGAGATTCTTTCTATCGCGTTTTCGGTTATCCGCAGTCAGGCTCAAACGGCAGGACCGTCACGACGCTGTGGTTTGACGTATCAAAAGAGGAAGCCTATAAAACAAAGCTCGATAACGAACGCCTTATAGTCGCTTACGTTATAATAGACATGGCGGACAACTTCTTATCCGGTATGCAGTATCAGTACGCTGACGCCGCCGCTGACGTTACCAAGCTTCTGCGCGGCTGGGCGGACTCCTGCAAGGGTCACATCAGAGAATACGACGCCGGAAAATATATAATGATGTTTTACGCGGATCAGTTATCCGTTATGAAACGCGATGCGTTCCCGGTTTTAAACGAAGTCAAAAAGATCACGTTCGGTGACGACGCCGTTCCGATGACGCTGTCGATAGGTATTGCCGACTGCGGCGGAAACGTCGCGGACAAATGCGCTCTCGCCTCCTCCGCCATGAGCTTTGCGCTCCAGCGCGGCGGCGACCAGGTCGTTATAAAGAACGACCGCGGCGCAAAGGACGAGTTTTACGGCGGTCTTTCAAAGCACGACCCGCAGTTGACCGGGCTTAACGCGAGAAGGCTTGTACTGCAGGCGACGCCGCTTATCAAAAAAGCCGGCTCCGTGCTTATTATGGGTCACAAAAACGCTGATTTCGACTGTCTTGCCTCTTGTATGGGTATTGCAAAGATCTGTCTGTCACTCGGCAAAAAGACGACTATCGTCGTAAAGGACAACAAGAACATAGCGCGGTCTTATGCGCGGCTTAAGGAAATGCCCGACTACAAGGATATTTTCTACGATTTTGACCGCGACGATTTTGATATGATAGAACACGATTCCCTGCTCTTCATAATGGACGTGAACAACCCCGCGATATTTGAATATCCGGAGATGACCAACCACGTCTCGTCCATCATAATAATCGACCATCACAGGATGTTTTCAAGCAGCTTCCCGTTTGAGACGCGGATACAGTATATCGAGCCGTCGGCGTCCTCCGCTTCGGAGATCGTGGCTCAGATGCTTGAGCAGTTCTTCCCGTCCGGTGTGCTTACGGCGGACGAGGCTAATCTGCTTTTAGCCGGTATACAGCTTGACACGAACAGCTTTACGCGCGACTGCGGCGCGGGAACGTACGCGGCGGCGCAGTATCTGAGACGCGAGGGCGCGGACGCCTCCGAGGCTTCCTCTTTCTTCTCGTTGAACAAGAAGGCGTTTATGTTCGAGCTGAAGCTCGAAAGCTCCATGAGGATGTATAAAGGGGGCTTTGCCATCTGCGCGGGTGACGACAATACGCCGGCGCCGGATCCCGCCTCCTCCGCGAGAGTCGCGGAAACGGTGCTTAAAATTGAGGGCGTCAGCGCCTCTTTCGCCGTCTGCCGTATGAACACGGACGTAAACGGCGATCCGGCGTTTTCGATCTCCGCGAGAAGCGACGGCAAAGAAAACGTGCAGATCATACTCGAGCGGCTCGGCGGCGGCGGACACCATTCAAACGCCGGCGCGCAGCTTTCAACGGGAAAGACCGTACAGGTATACGACGGACCGCTGCCGAAGCTTACGTCGGATTTTGTCGTAAAACTGCTTGAAAAAGCCATTGATTCGGGCGTCAAGCCTGCCAAAGAATGAATATAACTTGAAAGGATATAAATATTATGAAAGTACTTTTGCTGCAAGACGTAAAAGGTCAGGGAAAAAAGGGAGAGCTTATAAAAGTCTCCGACGGATACGCGAAAAACTATCTTATACCGAGAAAGCTTGCAAAAGAGGCGACTGACGCCGTATTGAACGAGCTTAAGGCAAAGGAAGAATCAAGACAGCACAAAATAGCGGTGGAACGCGCGGAGGCTCAGGCTCTTGCGGACAAAATCGCCGCGATAAATATAGTCATACGTCAGCAGGCGGGCGCGGGCGGCAAATTCTACGGCTCCGTTACCGCAAAGGAGATATCCGAGGAGCTTAAGACAAAGCACGGGATAGATCTTGATAAGAGAAAGATCATAGTCAACGAGCCGATAAAGACGTTCGGCAAATATGAGCTTACCGTGAAATATTATCCCGATATTACCGGTATACTGAACCTCATAGTCACCGAAAAGGAGTAAGGATAACAGATGCCAAACGAATTCATTCGGCAGATGCCGTTTTCACTTCAGGCCGAGCAGTCTGTCTTAGGCTCCATTCTTATAGATCCGGAAAAGATCAACGAGGTCGTAAACAAGCTTACGGATAACGATTTTTACATCGACGTACATAAGCTGATGTTTTCCGCCATGCGTTCGCTCGCACTCGATCAGAGCAGGCAGATAGACCCGGTCACTCTGACAAACGCCATGGTTGAAAGCGGAGATATGGACGAGGCGGCGTGCAGAAGCAATATAATGGTGATCTTGAACGCCACGCCGACCGCCGCAAACTTAAACGACTATATGAACATAGTCAAGGAAAAGAGCCTGCGCCGTCAGCTCATAGCCGCCGCCGGCGAGATAAACGACCTTTCGTTTGACGACGGTGAAAGCGTTTACAACACGATAGAACGCGCGGAACAGCTCGTTTACGGCGTATCCGACGGCATACAGAACAACGATCTTATTTTCATAAAGGATCTGTTATACGAAACGCACACGAAATTAGTGGAGCTTTCCAAAAACCCGGAAGAATTCATCGGCGTGCAGACGCATTATTCCGGGCTTGACGGATATCTTGTGGGAATGAACAAGGGCGATCTTATAATCGTAGGCGCGCGTCCCGCAATGGGTAAAACGAGCTTTGTGCTCAATATAGCGGAAAACGCCGCGTACAAGGGCAAAAAGACCGTCTGCATCTTCTCGCTTGAGATGTCCGCGGAGGAGATCGTCAAAAGGATGCTTTCGACCGAGGCGTGCGTGCCGAGCACGAAGCTGCGCTCCGGCAAGCTTGAACCGCAGGACTGGGACAAGCTCGGTCAGGCGGCGGCAAAGCTGTCCGAATGCAAAATATATATAGACGGCACGTCGGAATCGACCGTATCGAGAATAAAAGCAAAGCTCAACCGCATAAAAGGGCTCAGATCCAACGGACTTGTAATAATCGACTATCTGCAGCTGATGCAGGATCCGGCTGAAAAGAAAAACGGCAGGACCGCGGAGGTCTCCGCTATATCAAGAGCGCTGAAGCTTCTGGCAAAGGAGCTTGAGGTACCGGTGATCTGCTGTTCACAGCTGAACCGTGACGTTGAAAAAACAAAAGAAAAGGTGCCGACCATAGCGGATCTGCGCGAATCCGGCTCTATTGAGCAGGACGCGGACGCGGTACTTCTTTTGTACCGTCCCGATTATTACGATCAGAAACAGGATCAGCAGAACCGCGCTCAGGTCATAGTCGCAAAGAACCGTCACGGCGGCACCGGCACGGTTGAGATGGCGTGGGATCCTCAGTACACGAAATTCTCGGAGTTGTCAAACATTGAAGAACCCGGCTGATACCGTATTTGAAAAAGTCGCCGCGTATGCAAAACAGAACGGGATCGACTTTGATAAAAAGACGCTTTTGGGACTTTCCGGCGGCGCGGACTCGACTTCTCTGCTCCTTATGCTTCTTCAGTCCGGCAACCGTCCCGTCTGCGTACACGTAAACCACATGATCAGAGGCGAGGAGGCCGGGCGGGACGAGCTGTTCTGCCGGGCTTTGTGTGAAAAACACGGCGTTGAATTCCACTCGTATCACGTAAACGTTCCGGAGCTTGCAAAAGAGCGCCGCGCCGGGCTTGAAGAGACGGCGAGAGACGAAAGGCGACGCATACTTCTGTCCGCCGCGAAAGAATACGGCTGTGAGCAGATCGCGCTCGCGCACAACAAAAACGACTGCGCGGAAACGCTTTTGTTCAACCTTGCGCGCGGAGCGGGCGTAAAAGGTCTGTCCGGCATACTGCCGAAACGGGCTGAGAACGGACTTATGCTGATCCGTCCGATACTGTGCCTTTCAAAGGATGAGATCGTTCTTTACCTTAAAGAAAAAGGCCAGGAGCATATATACGACAGCACGAACGGTGATACGGATTACACGCGTAATTATATAAGAGCAACCGTACTGCCGTCCTTTGAAAGAATAAATCACGCTTATTTGTCAAACATAAACAAAGCGGCGGAGTTTTGCCGCGAAGCGGACGATTTTATAGAATCTGCCGCAAAAGAATTTATAAAAGAAAACGAAAAACCGGACAAAGCCGCGCTTTCCGCGCTTCATCCGGCTGTGTTCAAAAGAGTTCTTTCGATTTTGTACGAGCGCAAATGCGGCGAGGCGCTGTCGGATCAGCATCTGTATGCGATACGCGGCTTCGTACCTGAGGCGGAAAACGGGCAGAGACTGCAGTTTCCGCACAGCACGGACCTGATCTGCGAAAACGGCGTATTTTCGTTCATAACAAGATCAGCCGTATCCGAATACGACGTAAAATTAGAGACGGGCGAAAACGTTTGTGAGAATAAAAATTTCAAGGTTTTTGTCGAAAATGCAAATTCCGCCGTCTCGCTTGACACATTTATAAATATTTACAAAATAGTAAAACGCATTAAAATAAGTTCTGATATTATAAAGTCCGGTGTATATATAAGGAACAGGCGTGAAAACGACAGGATCAGATACGGCGGCATGACGCACAGCGTAAAAAAGCTTTTGTCCGAAAAAAAGATCCCCTCGTCACAGCGCGCCGACTATCCCGTTATATACGATAAAGACGGTCTGCTGTTCGTTCCGCCGTTCGCGGTGCGCGACGGCGTACGCGGAGACGAAAAAATATATCTGACATACTGCGAATAATAAAACGGAGCTGTTATGAACATAATTGAAAATGACGTTGAAAGGGTCCTTATATCAAAGGAACAGATCGATGAGATAGAAGACCGCATGGCGGCGCAGATCTCAAAGGATTATAAGGATAAAAACCTGCTTTTGCTCTGCATATTAAAGGGCTCGGTCGTGTTTTTTTCGGATCTTATGAGAAAGATCACGCTTCCGATGCAGATAGACTTCATGAAGGTCACCTCCTACGGCAAGGGAAGCAAATCAACGGGCAACGTGCGTATACTGCTCGATCTGCACCGCGAGGACTTTTCAGAGCTGGACGTACTTATCGTTGAAGATATCATAGACAGCGGCAGAACATTATCAACGCTTGTTGAATATCTTAAAATGAAAGGCTGCAGAAGCGTGAAGACCGCTACTCTGCTCGACAAACCGTCAAGGCGCGAGGTGGAATTCACGCCGGATTACTCCGGTCAGATCATACCCGATGAATTTGTTATAGGCTTCGGTCTCGATTACGCGGAAAGATACCGCGAGCTCCCGTACGTGGGTATACTGAAGCCGTCCGTTTACAATAAAGAAGAAAGCATGGAATAATATGAAATCAAATTTAAAAAGCTGGATAATATTCGGAGTCATAATGCTTGCGGCGGTCATTGTTGCGGCAATGCTTATAAACAGCATGAACGGCGGCAGAAAAAAGATCGAGAATTTCAGCGAAGTGGTCACAAAATTTGAAAATAACGAGATAGTCGAATTCTATATAACGAAAGACAACACGCTCGTTATCAAAGACGTATCCTCCGTTGAATACACGTATAAAGTCCGCGATATCGCCATATTCAGAGAACAGCTGGCTGAAACGATAGACAGAAACGTGGAAAGCGGAACGCTTAAAAAATACAATTACGAGCCGCTGACAACGTATCCGGTGTGGCTGCAGTGGATCCCGTTCCTTGTCATAATCATCGGCACGGTGCTTATGTACCGCTATGCTATGAAGCAGATCACAAACGGCGCGGGCGGCGGCATAGGAAAGATCAACTCCTTCGGCAAAGCTAAGCTCCGCACAAACGCAGACGAGAAAAAGCGCGTTTACTTCTCCGACGTCGCGGGAGCCGATGAGGAAAAGGAAGAGCTGCGCGAGGTCGTTGAATATCTTAAAGACGTTAAAAAGTATACGAAGCTCGGCGCAAGGATACCGAGAGGAATACTTCTGGTAGGCCCTCCCGGAACGGGTAAGACGCTTCTTGCCAAAGCCGTCGCCGGCGAGGCGGGAGTTCCGTTCTACTCCATATCCGGTTCGGATTTCGTTGAGATGTACGTCGGCGTCGGCGCGAGCCGCGTGCGCGACCTGTTCGATACGGCGAGAAAAAACAACGCAAGTATAGTATTTATAGATGAGATAGACGCCGTGGGACGCCACAGAGGCGCGGGCTTAGGCGGCGGACATGACGAACGCGAGCAGACGCTGAACCAGCTCCTCGTCGAGATGGACGGCTTCGGCACGCACGAGGGCGTCATAGTTATGGCGGCGACGAACCGCCCGGATATACTTGATCCGGCGCTTCTCCGCCCCGGCCGCTTTGACAGGCAGATAACGGTAAACTACCCCGATATGAAGGGCAGACTTGAAATACTTAAGGTACACGCCAGGAACAAACCGTTTGAAGAGGGCGTTGATCTTGAGAAGATCGCGCAGACGACCGTCGGTTTTACCGGCGCGGATCTGGCCAACCTTTTAAACGAAGCCGCGCTTCTGGCGGCTCGCAAGGGCAAATCGCTCATAGGTCAGAACGACCTCGAGGACGCGGTCCTGCGT
This sequence comes from Clostridiales bacterium UBA1248, assembly GCA_002308615.1. Lineage (GTDB taxonomy): Bacteria > Bacillota > Clostridia > Oscillospirales > CAG-272 > UBA1248. Next base: position 2,138 of record DBWC01000021.1, on the reverse strand, counting down.
CAGATAGTCGGCACGAGAAAAGTATCAAAGCAGCGTCTTGAATTTGAAAACAAGGTGACTGCATATCACGAGGCCGGCCACGCGGTCGCGGCGTACTATCTTAAAAACGTTGACAAAGTATCGTATATCACTATTATCCCCGCCGGAAACGCGGGAGGCTTTACGCTCCATCCGCCGGCAAAGGATATGTTCTATTACTCCAAGACTAAAATGGAGGAGGAAATCGTTGTAAGTCTCGGCGGAAGAGTCGCGGAGCAGATCATATTCAACGATCTGAGCACCGGCGCCTCGTCCGATCTGCAGAGCTGTACGAACCGCGCGAGAAGCATGGTAACCAAGTACGGCATGAGCGAGAAGTTAGGCTCCGTCGTATATTCCGACCACTCAAACGACGAGGTGTTCTTAGGCAAGGACTTCTCTTCAGATAAGCATTATTCCGAAAAGACCGCTGCGGAGATAGACTCCGAGATAAAGCGTATAATCGACGAGGCGTACGCCAGATGCGAGGAGATCTTAAACAGCCACAGAGATAAGCTTCAGTTCGTTGCCGAATTCTTACTCAAATACGAGACGATGGACGGCGACCAGTTTGAAGCCGCGATGTCCGGCGATCCGACGTTTGAAGAGCTTGAAGCCATAAACGCCGAAAAGCGCCGCAAGAGCGAGGAAGAAAACANNGAGCTTGAAGAAGAAGCCCGCAAGCGCGACGAGGAAGAAGCGGAAAAGCGCATGCACGATCAGCACGAGCATCCGGAAAAGCACAACAACCCGTTTTCAAGAAATCCGCAGGACGAGGATCCCGACAATACCTTCAGAGGTGAATAATATAATACGCAAGCTGAGATAAATCTCAGCTTGCAGTTGTTATAAGGAGTACATAATGGAAACAGAAAAAAGCCTTTTAAACGAAATAGAAATAAACACCGTCATAAGCGGTCTTTACGAGGGTGAAAAGATCACTAAGGATATTTACGGATATCACATAAAAGACGTTTTACTCAATAGTGACAATTTTGCAAAAATTGAAATAATAAACACCGATTTAGTCACGTCAAAAAGCAACAAAGGGCTTGCAAGAGCAAAAACGCTTTTCGGAACTTTTATAGTTCCCGGATCGCTGCCGTTATACGCAGACTCAATAAAAGACGATATGGAAAAGGTATATATTTTTGCACGAATAACGTGGAACGACAATGCGACGTCAGATCTATATATGCAGGAAGTAATCTATAAGGATCTTACCGGGAAAAAGGACGTTTTTGACTTTGCTCAGGACGCGGGTTCACATATACAGAATATCGGAAAAAACGCGCTTGACAAGCTGAAAATGAGCAGATCCATACCGCTTACCGAAAAGGAATACAACTCCGGCAATTACCGCGTACCGAGTGTTATAAAGATCGTTGACAATATGGCAAGATCCGGCAACCGTTTGCTTTCGGATGCCGTGGGATGGCGTGATAAGGTAAATAATCTCGAGGTCCTGTCCATTTACTACAACGTGATCAAAACAAGCGATCTTACGTTTGTACCGAGCCTGCAGAACAACGCTATTTACTACGAGCATCCGCACAAGCCCGGGCAGTATATCATGGTGGACGAACTGTTTGAAACGGCGCAGATGGAACGCTCCGCGGAGCTTGAACAGGTTGCTTCAAAGCTCGGCGCGAAATATTTCAGGATCGAGATGACAGACGTAAACGAGGTCAAAAGCAAACGTGAAGACAAAGCCAATACAAACGCAAACGCGTTTTTCATCGTAAAAGGCGGGACAAGCTCAAGTTTCACTTCAGATTCCTATGAAAAGAAGGGACAGTCGATAATCGCCGAATCTCATTTTTCCGACAAAAGAGATCCGGAGATGCCGCAGCTCTTTTGGTTTACAAACAACGACAAGATAAAAAGTCTTATAGAAATGAGGCTCGGGAGCGGCGGAAATAAGCTTGAAAGCCACAGTATTGAGATAAAATGCTCCAATTACTCCGTTATGAATTCAGAAACTGCAGGCAATCTTGACGCGGTGATAAAGAAAATAGGCGTCAAACAAAACGCCACTATGAAAAAGCACACCGAAAAAGAGCGCAATCAGGTAATGAATTTCTATATAGAGTTTTAAAAAATCCCCTGACGGGGATTTT
>DBWC01000088.1 GCA_002308615.1 Clostridiales bacterium UBA1248 | reverse complement strand
CGCGCCGAACACGCTCGGCACGCAGATGAAGGCGACGGGCGAGGTAATGGGTATCGGATCCAACCTTGAAGAATGTATGCTCAAATCGATACGCTCGCTTGAAACGGGCGTTTGCCACCTGCACCTTGCAAAATTCGACAGCAAAACGGACGGTGAGCTTCTCGATTACATATCCGTATTCCGCGACGACAACATCTACGCGATAACGGAGCTTCTGCGCCGCGGCGTGAGCATAGAGGTGCTCCACAAAAAAACGATGATAACGGAGCTTTTCCTTGAATCTCTTAAAAAGATAACCGAGATGGAAAAGAAGCTGAAGCAGAACGTGAACAGCCTTGACGTTTTAAGAGAAGCCAAAAGAATGGGATTCTCCGACAAGTATCTCGCAAAGCTCTGGAATCTGTCGGAGGTTGAGCTTTACGAAAAGCGCAAAAAATACGGCATTACACCCGTTTTCAGAATGGTCGATACGCTTCACACGGGCAAATATATCGCATATCTTTACTCGTCATACACGGGCGAAAATCAAAGCATTCTGACAGACAAAAAGAAAGTCGTCGTGCTCGGCGCGGGTCCTATCAGAATAGGCCAGGGTGTGGAATTCGACTATTCCACCGTTCACGCGGTGCAGACGATAAAGCGCCAGGGCTACGAATCCATAATCATAAACAACAACCCGGAGACCGTTTCCACCGACTACACGACGGCGGACAAACTGTATTTCGAGCCGCTTACGCCCGAGGACGTTATGGCGGTGATCGATTTTGAGCAACCCGAGGGCATAATCGCGTCGCTCGGCGGTCAGACGGCAATAAATTTAGCCCAGCCGCTTACAGACAGAGGCGTGAAGATGATCGGCACGGACTGCGAGGCGATAGAGCGCGCGGAGAACCGCGACAGCTTTGAAAAAGTGCTGCAGCAGCTCGGCATACCTCAACCGAAAGGCTGCGCCGTAACCAACATCGAGGACGGCGTAAAAGCCGCGGCGGATATAGGTTATCCGGTTCTCGTCCGTCCGTCATTCGTTTTGGGCGGCCGTGCGATGCAGATCGTCGCAAACGAGGAACAGCTGCGCCATTATCTGAAAAACGCCGTTGAAATAGACGCGGACAAGCCCGTTTTAGTTGATAAATACATACCCGGCAAAGAAGTGGAAACGGACGCGATCTGTGATGGCCGCGACGTATTTATCCCCGGCATTATGGAACTCGTAGAGCGCACGGGCATACACTCCGGCGACTCGATAAGCGTTTATCCCGCGTTTTCCGTGTCGGACAAGGTCAAGGGCATAATCCTGCAATATACTAAAAAGCTCGGTCTCGGAATCGGCATAAAAGGCTTATACAACATTCAGTTCATAGTCGACAAAAACGACGACGTGTTTGTCATAGAGGTAAACCCGCGTTCGTCGCGTACGGTTCCGTTCTTATCAAAATCCACCGGCTATCCGCTGCCCGATATAGCGACGGAGGCTATCTTAGGCAAATCGCTCAAAGAGCAGGGCATATTCGATCTTTACCCGGAGGAAAAGAAACGCCATTACGTAAAAGTCCCGGTGTTCTCGTTCAATAAGATAAGAGGTCTTGACGCGTATCTTTCGCCTGAGATGAAATCCACCGGCGAGGCGATAGGATATGACGATAAACTCAACCGCGCGCTGTTCAAGGCGCTGCAGGCGGCTGGTTTGAGACTGCAGAATTACGGAACGGTACTCGTTACCGTCGCGGATTCGGATAAAGAAGAGACGCTTCCGCTCATACAGCGTTTCTACAACCTCGGCTTCAATATAGAGGCGACGGAGGGCACGGCGAACTTCTTAAAGGAAAACGGAATACGTACGCACGTGCTGAAAAAGATCTCGTCCGGGTCGGACGAGATACCGGAGGCTCTGCGCCAGGGACATATCGCATACGTAATAAACACGCGCGATATAGGCGCGTCCGACGCGCAGAACGACGGACTTATGATAAGACACTGCGCTACGGAAAACAACGTGACGATGTTCACGTCGCTTGACACGGTGCGCGTCCTGCTTGACGTGCTTGAGGAGACGACGCTCACAGTCTCCACGATAAACTCATAATATGAAAGACGTAATTTTCATGGTAACAGAAAATATCGCTCTCACACAAAACGTTTATAAAATGACGCTTTGCGGCGACTGCTCGGATATTGTGCGCCCGGGTCAGTTTGTGAATATAAAGCTTGACGGGCTGTATCTGCGCCGCCCGATCTCAGTTTGTAACAGAGAGGGCGATACGCTCACGCTCATATATAAAGTCGTAGGTAAGGGAACACAGCAGATGAGCGGTATAAAACCGGGCGAAAAGCTGTCGGTTTTATCCGGCTTAGGCAACGGCTACGATATATCCGTATCGGGTCAAAAACCGCTTCTGCTCGGCGGCGGCGTCGGTGTTCCGCCGCTTTATATGCTCGCAAAAGAGCTTGTGAAAGCCGGCAAAGACGTGAGCGTCATACTCGGTTTCAACACAGTTGACGAAGTTTTTTACGAAGAAGAATTCAAAGCGCTCGGATGCAGCGTTACCGTCACGACGGTTGACGGCAGCTACGGCAAAAAAGGCTTTGTTACGGACGAGCTGCCGGAAGAATACTCTTATTACTACACCTGCGGACCTCTTCCAATGCTGAAAGCCGTGTTTAACGGCTGCAAGTCGAGCGGTCAGCTGTCGTTTGAAGAACGCATGGGCTGCGGTTTCGGCGCGTGCATGGGCTGTTCGTGCAAGACTGTAACCGGATACAAGCGCATCTGCCGTGACGGTCCGGTGCTTTACAAGGAGGAGATATTATGGGAAAAATGAGCGTTGACCTTTGCGGTATCACACTTGACAACCCGGTAATTCCCGCCTCCGGCACGTTCGGTTACGGACTTGAATTTGCGGAATTGTATGATATAAATATTCTCGGCACATTTTCTTTCAAAGGCACGACAAAAGAGCCGCGTTTCGGCAATCCCACGCCGAGAATAGCGGAATGCGCGTCCGGAATGTTAAACGCCGTGGGTTTGCAGAATCCGGGCGTGGAGCACGTTATAAAATACGAGCTTCCGGCGCTGAAAAAAGTATTTGCCAAAAAGGTTATGGCGAACATATCCGGCTCAAGCATTGAGGATTACGTTTACGTAAGCGAACTGCTTGACAAAGAAGAGCAGGTCGGCTGGCTTGAAATAAACATAAGCTGCCCGAACGTCAAAGCCGGCGGAATGGGCTTCGGTACATCGTGCGAGTCCGCCGCGGCGGTAACGAAAGCAGTGAAGGCGGTGACAAAAAAGCCTGTTATAATGAAACTGTCGCCGAACGTGACGGATATCGTCTCAATAGCCAAAGCCTGCGAGGACGCGGGCGTGGACGGTATCTGCGCCATAAATACGCTTCTCGGCATGAGGATAGATTTAAAGACCGGGAAACCGGTTATAGCAAACGTGACGGGCGGCGTTTCCGGTCCGTGCGTGTTCCCGGTGGCTCTGCGCGCCGTGTATCAGATCAGCCACGCGGTAAAGATACCCGTAATCGGCTGCGGCGGCGTAAGCACGGCGGAGGACGTACTGGAGATGATGTACGCGGGAGCTGCGGCGGTGCAAGTCGGCGCGGCGAACCTCGTTGATCCGTACGCCTGCAAGAAGATAATTGAAGAGCTGCCCGAGGTCATGGACAGGTATAAATTCAG
>DBWC01000044.1:181-3243 GCA_002308615.1 Clostridiales bacterium UBA1248 | reverse complement strand
TAAAAACCTTTCCTATATCGGAAGGGGTAAGACGAGCTGAAAGAAAATAACCCACTATGACACTTTCTATAATTGAAAGGTGTCAGAGTGGGTTTGTTTCTTCTTTATATAGCCTATCCCTACCGCCGTTTTTTCGTCGCAGGGGGCGATCAATGATCGCCCCCTGCGTTATTAATTCTGTTTTCTCACCGACGTATATTCGTCGTAAAACTTGAAATACGGGCAATTTGCGGTCGCCCGACGGGCGAAACGTTCCATCTCGTCCTCGTCCAAGTCCGCCTTGCAGTACATCTCGCCGCAGTATTCGTCGTAGTCGTAGAATTCACAGTCTTCACAGCGGCTTTTTAAGCCCTCTTTTTTATTTTCCACGTTTCAGTCCTTTCTCGACGAGCATATCTATCTTTTTTCTCGTTTCAAGTATATACTCCTCGCATCTCGGATAATCCGCGAATTTGAGCGGACGGTCTATATCTTCCTCCAAAAACTTTACCGTCTGTTCCCTGCCGTAAATACTCTCGCAGAGCCGCAGAGCGCGCATATCGCTTATCGCGTCTGCGAAAACGGACGTGCGTACAGACTCGTAAGCCGTTCCGTCCTGCGCGGGCCATACGGAGAATCCGTCGCCTGACTGGGCGAAATAGTCGCAGTTTGACGACAAATACGGATTTATCGGGTAATAGCTGTGCTGGCTGTTATAGAAATTATATCCCCAATGCAAAAAGCCTTTTATATCATACTTATAGAACAGAAAACCGATTATCCTGTTCCGGTACGACGGCATGGCGATAAACCTGTTCGGCACGCCCGTATGCTGACCGCAGCAGTAGTACGTCCACAGCTCCGGCACGCCCGCCTCATAAAACGGCTCTATATGGTCGCACGCCGGTATCGGATGCTCTATCACGCCGTCCTTATAATACTGCAGGCTCGACAGCGCATCCATGATCGGATAGCCTTCAAGCAGCTTTGCTACGCCGCTTTTCGCGTCCTTGTATTTTTCAAGCTGTTCCGCGGACGGCTCGTCCGATACGTGGAAGCGGCAGAATTTATCTACTCCGAGAGCTTTCAGTTCCGTCAAAAGCGCCGGTATGAACGCGGCTAAAAATTCCCTGTATTCCCTCCCGCAGGAATCCGTCTCCCAGCCGAAAATGCGCTTTTTCTCACCGTCGACCTCCGCTATTATCTTCGGCGCGTGTCCCGCGCCCCACTGCGTGAACAGATGCGATATTTCATAGTATTTTATACCGCATTTTTTGCACATTCCGACCCATTTTTGAAGTTTTTTGAAGTCGAATTCGTATTTTCCGCCCGTCACCTTTATATCGACGAGCTGTACGGTCTCGCGCTCTCCGCCTATATAAGTGTCAAGCGGAGGCGTAAACACGGGCGTCAATATCATATTCATTCCGGTCTTTACGGCGGTTTTTACGTAGTTTTCTATTATTTTCCAATGCTTTTTTGAGAAAACCGGCACGTTATAGTAGCTTGCAAGGCAGTCGCAGTGGAACCACTGCGTGAAAATAAGCTCCTGCGGAGGAAGCTCTGCGTTTACTATATGCACGTCGAGGCTTTCCTCGAACAAAACGCCTTCTCCCTGCGACAAGGAAACCGTTATCTTATGATCTCCGGGCTTAAATCCCGTTTTTCCGGGATCGAACTCTATCCACACGCAGCGCGTCTCCTCCTCGGCGACGGGCGTTTTGCTGCCGCGCCTTGCCGGGATCAGCACGTCCGGGAAAAGTCCCGGCGTTTTTCTTAAATAATCGTCGTCACAAAATTTGGGCAGAACCGGCGTCAAGGCTATTATCTGCTCCACGGTCCTTAAACTGAAGGACGGTTTTCCGCTCTTTTTATTCTCCGAAAACTCCGTTATAAGGTCGGATCTTACGGAAACGTCGGCAAAGCCGGCAAACTGCGCGGGAACACCCTCCGCCCTGTAGCAGAGCTGGAAAGAAAACCTTTCGTTTTTGTACGCGGTCAGCTTTTTCAACTCCGGTTTGTCCGTGATTTTTTCATCTATGAAGCACTTCTGAAGCGACGAAATTATCTTTGCGTTTATCATCTTGTTTTTCTCCTACCGTTTTTTAAAAATTATATCCGATTTTTTAAATTTTTTTCAGCGCATTCTATTGACAAAAAAATAAATCTGTGTTAAAATACCTTTAACAAGTTAATGTAGAAGGAGACTTTTTATGAAAAAATTATCAGCGATCATCCTTGTTTTCGTCCTGCTTGCGTCTGTGATGATATTCCCGACGTACGCCGCGGAAGACTTTGATTACGTGCATATCGTAGCCGGAGGCAACGACCCTTACGCCACGTTCAGATTCAACACGTCCGGCAAAAACACGTCTATCGACCCGGACACAGTAAAATGGGCGACGATAAAATACAGAACAGTTACCGAAACGGACAACACCGGCGTTCAGCTTATCGGCCAATTCTATATAAGCCCCGCGGTCGAGCCGTTTATTCCGATAAAGTATAATCACTCGGGCGAATGGGAGACCTTAGTCGTAGATCTTACGTCGGTAAGCGAAAAGACGTCTCTTTCGTCCATCTGGAACTCTTCAAAATATTCCGACAAGACTTCCATAAGATTTGACCCGCTTGAATCCAACAGAGACGCGGAGCTCCAGCAGAGCGAATCCGATAACGCGGTGGTATCCGCCGGCGACAGCATAGACGTCGCTTTCATCGCGTTCTTTGATAACGAGGAAGACGCGAAGGCATACGACGGCTCGCAGGATACGCCCTACTGCATAATCTTACCGGACGACCTTGAATGGTATGAAGCCGGAAACGCGATAGATGACATTGAAGTGATAGAAGGCAAAAAGCCGCGTCCCGAAACGGAAGCTCAAACTGAAGCCAAAACAGAGGAAGAAACCACAGAGGCAGTAACGGAAAAAGAGACCGAAGCCGCGACCGAAGCTGCGACAGAAGCTGCGACAGACGCCGCGACAGACGCCGCTACGGAAGCAGCGACCGAAGCCGCAACACAGGCTCCCGTAACGACGGTCGGCGCAGAAGAACCGACGCAGTCCGGTTTCCCCGGCTGT
>DBWC01000044.1:0-153 GCA_002308615.1 Clostridiales bacterium UBA1248 | reverse complement strand
GTCGCAGCCATAATCGTTCTTGTAGCAAAGAAAAAGAAGAATAAATAAAAGCCGGGGGAGCCGATGAACGAAAAGTTTGCGGCTCCCCGTGAATTGCTCCCGCCGGAGCAGTAAAAAGGCTGCCGCTTATTCGGCGCGGCGTGATAAGGAAGT
>DBWC01000142.1:14270-16115 GCA_002308615.1 Clostridiales bacterium UBA1248 | reverse complement strand
GTTCGGATAATTCTCGTTACCCTACACGAATCTCCAACACTCTCAAGTTCGCGTCGGGGAATCCCTGCACGTCCGTAGCGCTTACTTATTTCTGAATAAGAAATTTATAAAAACGTATTGATATTTGAATTCAAATAGTATATAATTCAATTATCAAATCCAAACGGGGTTATTATGATACAAACGATAAAGACAAACGATCTGAACCTGCAGTATATAAAATTCGGGACGGGGGATAAGACGCTTATAATCCTGCCGGGGCTGAGCGTCAAAAGCGTGCTTGTATACGAAGCGTCGATAGCGGAGGCATATTCCGTATTTACAAACGACTACACCGTATACCTGCTCGACAGACGGCTGAATTTGTTTGAAGGGTACGGAATAAAAGACATGGCGGAGGATACCGCGGCCGTGATGACGGAACTCGGCATTAAAAAAGCCTGTATATTCGGCGTATCGCAGGGCGGCATGGCGGCGCAGCAGTTTGTGCTCGATCATCCGGATCTCGTCGAAAAGCTCGTTTTATGTTCCACCGCGCCGAAAATGATACCCGGTCCGGCGTTTGCCGGCGGCGATATAAAAGAAAAAATAAATAATTTTATGACTGTGCTTTATTCCGACGGCGTCGCGCAGGCGGCGGGGATAAAAGTACCGCATATAGAGCTTAGCGAAGAAGAACTCAGACGGTTTGAGCTGTTATACAACGCGTCCGACGGGTTTGACGTGTACGACAGATTAGGTGAGATAAAATGCCCGACGCTCGTTTTAGGCAGCTCGGAAGACAGAATACTGCCGCCGGAAGCGTCCGTCGATACAGCGCTGAAAATCGGCTGTGAGCTATATATGTACGGACCGCCGTACGGTCACACCGTGTTTGACGAGGCGCCGGATTACAAAAACCGCGTATTTGAATTTCTGCAAAGGGATAAATGATGTCAGATATTTTTGAAAGGACAGAGCTTCTTTTAGGCAAAGAAGCTATGCAAAAACTGAAAAACAGCCGCGTCGCCGTGTTCGGAGCGGGCGGCGTGGGCGGCAACGCCGCGGAGGCTCTCGTACGGTGCGGCGTCGGCACGCTCGATCTTATTGACAGCGACGTCGTAAGCGTATCAAACATAAACCGCCAGATCATTGCGGCTCATTCGACAGTCGGTTTGCCGAAAGTCGAAGCGGCGGCAAAGCGCTTCAAAGACATAAACCCGGACGTCGTTTTAAACTTACACAAAGTATTTTTCTCCCCCGAGACCGAAAATGAGTTTGATTTTTCAAAATACGATTACGTGATCGACGCGATAGACACGGTAACGGGAAAAATCGGCATAATTATGAAAGCAAAGGCGGCAAACGTGCCGGTGATAAGCAGCATGGGCGCGGGAAACAAGCTTGACCCGACGGCGTTCGAGGTCGCGGATATTTACAAAACCTCCGTCTGTCCGCTTGCCCGCGTTATGCGTGCGGAGCTCAAAAAGCGCGGCGTTAAGGATTTAAAGGTCGTATATTCAAAAGAGCCGCCGATAAAGACCGGCGAATACGACGAGACTACGGGCAAAGCCGTGCCGGGCAGCGTTTCGTTTGTTCCGACAGTCGCCGGATATATAATCGCCGGTGAGGTGATAAAGGATCTTGCGGGTATAAACAAATGAGCAAAGAACTTGAATTTTACCGGGAAGCGGAGCGGAGTATCAGCAAAAAATACAGAAAACAGCTTTGGAATCCGTTCGTTGAAGCGGTCAAAAGATACGAGCTTATAAAGCCCGGCGACAAAATAGCCGCCTGTATCTCCGGCGGCAAGGATTCAATGCTTATGGCGAAACTTTTACAGATGCTTCAAAGATACAGCGAGAT
>DBWC01000142.1:14088-14243 GCA_002308615.1 Clostridiales bacterium UBA1248 | reverse complement strand
ATTATGGACCCCGGCTACAGCCCCGCTAACCGCAAAAAGATAGAAAACAACGCAAAAAAGCTGAATATCCCCGCGAAGATATTTGAAAGCGATATATTTGAAATAGCGGATTCGGTCGACAAAACGCCGTGCTATCTCTGCGCGCGTATGCGCCG
>DBWC01000142.1:13429-14052 GCA_002308615.1 Clostridiales bacterium UBA1248 | reverse complement strand
AAGGCAAAGGAGCTCGGCTGCAATAAAATAGCGCTCGGACATCATCTGAACGACGTGATAGAAACAACGGTCATGGCTATGCTGTACGGCTCTCAGATCCAGGCGATGCTGCCTAAACTGCACAGCCGGAATTTTTCCGGAATGGAGCTGATACGCCCGCTTTACTGCGTGCGCGAGGACGATATAATATCGTGGGCGAAATACAACGGGCTCGAGTTCATACGCTGCGCGTGCCGCCTGACCGAAAAAAGCGCCGTGGACGAGAGCGCATCAAAACGGCTTGTAGTCAAAAATCTGATAAAAAAACTGTGCGAGGACGACCCGAACGTTGAAAAAAACATATTCAACAGCATACACAACGTATGTCTTGACACGTTCCCGTCGTATAAAACGAACGGCGAGCCGCACAGCTTTTTGGACGGTTACGAAAACAGCCGGGAGGCAAAGGATGACTGACGAACAAAAGAAATTTCTTTTTTTAAAACAGATACACACGCTCGATACGCTCAAAGAGCACGGAGCGATAAGCAAGGAGCAGTACGATATAAGCTATAACGGTCTTATCACTAAAATGCACATAACGGAACAAGAATTAAAGGAATGGACAACTAAGGAGAAATGAT
>DBWC01000142.1:8862-13351 GCA_002308615.1 Clostridiales bacterium UBA1248 | reverse complement strand
AGAGGAGACGACGGAAGCCGCCGTTACGGAAACGGATACGGAAACGGAAACAGAAGCAGAAACGGAAAAGGAGCCGGAGCCTGTGAAGACTTTTAACAATCCCATATCGGATAAATCCATGCCGGATCCGTTTATTGTGTATCACGACGGATATTACTACGGCCTTGCTACCGAGGTCACGCAGCTCAGACTTTACAAAAACAAAACCGTTGAGGATCTTTTCACAAACGGAGAATACAAGGATCTGATAAAGACCGGAGACGTTTTGCGCGGAACCAAAACCCTGGGCTTCAACATCTGGGCGCCGGAGCTGCATTACATACCGACGGAAAATAAATGGTACGTTTATACGTGCGCCTGCACGAACGGATACGATTTCGGCTCCATGCGTATGCTTTGCTTCGAATCGGAGAACGAGGATCCGTTCGGCAGCTACACTTTCAAGGGGCAGACGCTGCAGAATCAGATCTGCATAGACCAGACCGTTTATTACGATGAGGAGAGCGGCACGCTTTATACGGCGTTCTGTTATTTTTCGTCTGATAAAGGTCAGGTCGTAATGCTTTCCGATATGTCAAATCCGTGGAAGGTCGGCGCAAAGCGCGTCAGGATAACGTATCCGGAATACGAGTGGGAACAGCGCGGAACGGACAAGTACAACGACGGCAGAGTAAACGAGGGGCCTATATTCTTAAAGCATAACGGTGAGATATATCTGATATATTCCGCAAGCGGCTGCTGGAGCGAATACTACTGTCTCGGCATGCTTCATTACGTCGGAGAAGACACGACGAAAAAGAATTTTTTGAATCCCGACAACTGGGTAAAGAGCAGCGAGCCGATATTCAGCGAAGCAAACGAGGTTTACGGCGTCGGTCACTGCGCGTTCTTTTACTCGCCCGACGGCTCCGAGGTCTGGATATCATATCACGGAATGGCGGCGCCGGACGCCGGGGTCGAAGGCAGATACGCGTATATACAGAAAATAGACTTTGCCGAGGACGGCACGCCGGTATTGGGAGCACCGCTTCCGCGTGAAACCGATATCCCGGTACCGTCGGGACAGGAAAAATAGTATTGTAGGGGAGGGGTCTACCCTCCCGCGGTATATCGCAAAAAAACCGGTTCATCCGTAGGGCGGGAGCTTGCTCCCGCCGCTTTTTAAAATAATTTCACTTTTTTATGTCAGCTTTTTCGTTTTCATCCGTCTAATAAGCGGAAACTTCAAAGAGCTCGGGAGTTTAAAAATGGATCAGGGCGCGGAAAATTATTTAAAATACCTGCGCGGCGACAAAGCCGGGCTTGAATGGCTCGTGCGGCAGTACCGTCCGGGACTCATATTGTACATAAACGGCATTGTCCGCGATATGTATACCGCGGAGGACCTGTGCGAGGATACGTTTTTCCGCCTTATGGTAAAAAAACCGCGCTTTGACGAAAGATCATCCTTTAAAACATGGCTTTATAAGATCGGCAGGAATATGGCGTACGACAAGCTGAGGCACGACAGCCGCCTGCAGTACGGCGGGCTTGAATCAGCCGACGCAGAAGCGGACAGGGAATCACTTGAAGACGGCTATATAAAGACCGAAAGGCAAAAAGCGCTTTTAAAACAACTTCAAAATCTGTCCGATAACGAAAAAGAGCTTATATGGCTTACGTATTTTGAGGATATGAGCGCGGCGGAGACGGCGCGCGTGACAAATAAAACCGTCGCCGCAACAGAGAAAGCGCTCTCAAGAGCCCGCGAAAAACTGCGTATTATGATGGAGAAAGAGGGGTACGGAAATGAAGACGAATGAGCAGATGTTAGAAGATCTGATAAAAAGAAAAGAAATATACGACAAAAGGCAGGCTGTAAAACGCAGACGGTTTGCAGTCATATCGGCGACGCTGGCGATAATTCTTATAGTATCGTCGATCCCGTTAATAGCGTTCGCCGCCGCGAACAAAAACACACCCGATCTGCCGAAGGTGACGGATGAGGTCGTTACTGAAGATTATGTAATGACAAACGAGAATGATGATTTTAACGACGTTACAAGTGTAATAACGGTTGATGATGGATCAACGGAATCAGAGAGCGTTAACATAACGGAAAAGCAAACGGACGTCAGCAGCACGGAAACTGTTGATAACGAAACAAATCATACCGGAAAACCGCAAAAATATTTTTTTGATGCTGATTTTGATCTTGTCGGATCAGGAAATTTGATTGCTTTATCAAAGGAATACGGCTCAAAGAACTGGATGAACTGGAAAGTAATGAAAGATTATGAACTTTATGATTGTTACAACGGCGATCCGGATAATAATGATAAAGTGTACTACGGAAAAGAATCTGAAAACGGTATTTATTCGGTTTTAATTACGATAACGATAAACGGCATGCTCAAAGAAATCACAGGCGAAGAGATGGTCCTGTATATCGAAACTGACGGAAGCTCGGAAATCATATCAGGTAATTACGCCTGTTTTTCGTCTGATGATTATAAATCTGTAACGGATGACAGATATAGAATTACGTTTCCCATATCTCTAAAGTTGAACGGAAATATTAAATATACAATTTGCAAATGCTATACGGTAGTTCCGCAAATGATAGATGAAAATGGAAAATTGAAAGAGCATTATAAAACCGGCGATCCTGCAGCAGAGTTTTGTTTTATTGATATTCACGGTTACGGTTTTGTTGAGAACACTAACAGAGGATTTTATTCAATACGTACGTTATTTGAAAGAGCCTCGGTATATTTCGGAGACGTAGACGGAAATGGAGTACCGCTGTTTATAAGCGATCCTACTCTTCCGGACTATCAACACCCGCAGTGTAAAATCGACAGAAGCAGAATAGGTGATATTATCACCTATTCTGCTTCTGGCGATAAATCAAAAAGTATAAACAGTACAAAAGGAGGTGTTATTCAAAATTATTATATTAGCGTATCAGGATATATTAAATGGTCCATAGATGAAGATGAGATTTATGGAACAGATGATGGGCTTAGATTTGCAAAAGATTTAAAAATCAAATTTTTTAATGACACGGATTCATCGCTTCTTTATCAAACACAACAAGTCGGCAACGAATTAAATGCGTCTTTTGCCGTACCAACAATTTCTCCACTTGATCTTAGAATTGAAGTGTGGTTAGATAGCGATAACATAAACGTGACAGATGATGGTTCTACGGTGCATAAGATAATAAGATTAATTGAAGATGTCCCTAACATTGCCTCATATAATATAAATTATAATTTTATAAACAGCACCGATACAACAACAGACAACTTAAACAGAGCCGTTTCTGTTCATCAATCGTTAATTATGGCAAACAAATATATACAGTCTTTAACCGGAAGTATGTTAGACGAAATTGAAGTAAGGCTTAACGAAAATGATTTTACTTATTATGATGATGACTTCTTAAACGGAGGCGCTGACAAAGCAATATATGTTCTATATAGGGATGCTTTTGATTGGGATGTTTCACAACATGAGTTTGGGCATTATGTTCAGGATGTTTATAAGGTATCAGGTGAAGATGCAAATGGGAGTCATTATTTAACAAAAGATTTACTATCTCCACCGTATTCATATAGTAAGAAAAAAGCTATTGAATTAGCTTGGAGTGAAGGCTGGGCGGATTTTTTTCCAATAAATCTACAAAGAGTTATGAATGCTGTTTCATATAATATCCCTTATGTGGGAGATAGCTGCTATAGTGACTTTGAAGAACCAGTAGAATTTTATGGCATAACATATATTGACTATAACATTGACTTTGACATTGAGACGTTAGACGATTATATGAATTGGGAAACAGTTTCACTGTGTGAAACAAACGAAATAACAATCGCCGCCCTTTTGCTTGATTTTGTAGATGGGGTAAGCTATACGGATCTTGATATAACTCAGTTTTCGGATTCCATAATATGGAATATAATAGTAGGAGATGAAACTGACCCGGACGACGGGTGCAAATCGTTATCAGATTTTATGATCGCGTTTCATTCTTCTACGGAATTATCGGGCACCCAAAAGTTAATGTGTATGTATCTGTTGAGACGGTATGAATTAAATCCGTATGATGTAAGTGTTACAAACGTTAATCTCGGTTCTCCACACGTATCGTGGACAAACATAAGCACACATACTCATAATATGATAAGATTTTTTGATACGTCGTATAACGAAATTTACACACCGATTTTTGTATCTTATCAAACGTCATATGATATACCCGCCGCAACGTGGGCACAAATAATATCAGGCAGATCGTCTGTGATCATTGTTGTGGAGGGAATAGCGGGTGATTATCCGATGACAGGCAGATATTTTTCCACAACCGTAGGTGTCCAAATACCGTAGAATTATAATGAAAAAACCGGGAAGCCCCGGTTTTTTTGTATTGCCTCCATCTTTGAGGGCGCGACGCGTTAAGAAAATCTCACGGTGTGAGATTTTTAGCCAAAGCGGTGAAGCGATC
>DBWC01000142.1:0-8826 GCA_002308615.1 Clostridiales bacterium UBA1248 | reverse complement strand
AGTCAGCTATCGCTGACAGCTCCCTTGGGGAGGGAGCCTATTCGTAATAATCAATCCTCTCGCTGTTGTCGTATATCGGAGGGTATATGTTTTCGCCCTCCTTGAAACCCGCGAGTCTGCAGACTGCTTCGTGGGAGCGGCGAACGAGATCGTTTACGCGTTCGTCTTTTGAAAGCGTTTTATCCGCGAAAAGCGGCTCGCCTATATGAAGATCGAACAAGGCGATCTGACGGAAGATCTTTTTTCTTATAAATCCCGGCTCTCTGTACGAAAAAGCAAGCGGAAGTATCGGCTTGCCGTATTTGCAGGCAAGATACGCCGCGCCGTTTTTGAACGGCCTTATCGGACGGTAATATTCCCACATACTGCCCTCGCTGTAAACGTGCAGCCAGCCGCCGCCGTCAAGACATTTTCCCACGCTTTTCATCATGGCGATAGAGGCGTGCACGTCACCTGACGGCACGGGTATGCCGCCGACGAGACGTATGAGCGTTCCGTTCTCTCCGCGCACGTTTTTGTCCCACACCAGAATTTTCGGCTTGTTCGGCTTCAGCGCGCTCATGACCGCCAGAAAATCCCAGAAATGAACGTGATTGCTGCACGAGATAACGCCTTTATCCAGTATATCTTTATATTTTTTCAGATTTTCACGACCGTATATCCGGAGTCCGAGACGTATATGAGTCAACGGAAAAGCGATCGTATAAAGCAGCGCGCGCATGACGCTCTGGCGGAAAAGCATGGATCTTGACGTATCTATATAAGGATAATCTTTGTCAAATACCGTCTTATCGTCCTTTTTCAGGGTTATATAATGCGACGCCGTATCCTTTGGATACGGGTATTTTTTTGTTTTCGGATCGAAAATAACTATCATCCTTTCCGTTTATCACGATAACTATATCCAATATAACACATTTTTTGAAAAAAGTCAATCTTTGACGCATCCGTTCGGTCAAAAAAATTTGCGTAACACTTGCATATTTCCGTTTTTTATGATATGATATATACAAATACAGAAAAGGGAGAAAAAAGATGAAAAAAACGCGTATCATCTCATTTGTCATTTGTGTTCTTATGACAGCGCCGCTTATCGCTTCCGTTGCAAACGCGGCGTCAAGGCATGCGTACGGGCTGTACGATCCCGCGCTCGATTCCAAAAAGGAGGCGATCATGGTATCCGCGGAATCCGTGTACGGTCAGCGCGTTATCCTTAACGCGCCGTCGATAGCCGTGTCGTTCTGTCAGCCGACGTGGAACGGTACCGACAGCGAATGTACCATAGGCGCATTCAAATGGGAGGGAGATTTCGACAGTACCGTCAACGCAAAGCCTCTGTATGAAAAGCGTATAGCGCCGATGCGCGACTGCGCCACAAACGAACTGCGCTTCGACGAAGAGCTGCCCGCCGGAGAGTACTTTTTTGCGATGTACGATACCGTAAATAAAGCGGGTATATGGCGTTTTCCGATGACAAAATCACAGGGATACGCGTATATGGACGGCGAGGAAATGCAGTGTGATCTTCAGATCGTTATATATTTCACGGAAAAAACGGACAATCCGGTATCGCCCTGCGAAAGCCTTATGAGCGTTGACGGCACGGCGACGCATCCGGCGGAATACGTTATACCGGAGGACGATATACTGTACGAAAGAAACGCGTACCCGGATACGTGGGTCGCGACAGACGGCCTCGGCAGACAGCTGCCGACAAACGCTCAGACGGGCGGCGTCCGCGAGAACAAATACGTCGGTATGTTCTACTGGTCGTGGCATACGGACAGAGACGCGGAGCCTCTGAACGTGACCGAATTCGTAACACAGTATCCCGAGTCTATAAACGACTATAATTTCAGTAAATGGCCAAAAAACGGCGCCATGTATTTCTGGAACGAGCCGATATACGGCTATTACAAGACGACGGACCGCTGGGTCATACGCCGCCAGGCGGAGCTGCTTGCCGCCGCCGGTATAGACGTCATATTTTTTGACAACACGAACGGCACGCTTACGTGGAGATCGAGCTACCGCATCATATTCGACGTGTTCGAGCAGGCGCGCAAGGACGGCGTCATGACGCCGAAAATATCCTTTCTGCTCCCGTTTGACGCGGCGAGCACCAACACGAAAACACAGCTCGAGCTTATTTATATGGATATTTACAGACCCGGAAAGTATCAGGATCTGTGGTTCTACTGGAACGGCAAACCGATGCTTATGTCAGGCAGCAAATGTCTTGATTCTTCCGTTTTGGATAAGGAGATAAAGAAATTCTTTACGTTCCGCGCCGGTCAGCCGACGTACGACGGCGGAGACGGCACGACGAGACAGTGGGGCTGGCTCTCAAGAAACCCGCAGGCAAGATATTACGCCACAACCGACGATTTGAAAAACGGCGTCGTCGAGCAGATGAGCGTCGGCGTGGCGCAGAACTCCTCGCCCGAAATAGTCTGCACCGCCATGAACGGCAAAAACATATTCGGCAGATCCTATACGCATAAGGACGGCTTCGCTCATTATGAGGAAGAGGACAGCTCGCTTTACGGGTATAATTTCGCGGAGCAGTGGGAATATGCGCTTGAGGTCGATCCGCAGTTCATATTTGTCACCGGATGGAACGAATGGGTCGCGGGCCGTTACGACGAGTGGGGCGGCGTCAAAAACGCGTTCCCGGACGAATTCAACGACGAATACAGCCGCGATATAGAGCCGAGCAAAGGAAAGCTTAAAGACCATTATTATTATCAGCTCGTCTCATACGTCCGCAAATTCAAGGGCTGTAACGAAATGCCGCAGGCGACAGACGAGAAGACGATCGATATCAAAGGCGGCGCCTCGCAGTGGGATGACGTCGGACCGTACTACGTCGCGTATACCGGAAATACGTTTGACAGAGACGCCAAGGGCTACGGCTCGTACTACTATACGGATACGTCCGGCAACAACGACATAAAAGGCGCAAAGCTGGCGCGCGATAATGAAAATCTGTACGTTTACATAGAATGCGCGGAAGACATTTCGCCGTATACCGATCCGAACTGGATGAACGTTTACTTCGACACGGCAGACGGCGGGCTTGACGGCTGGGAATCGTTTGACTACGTGTTAAAAGACGCGACGGCGGATAAGATAGCCCTTTACAAATTCAAAGGGACCGGATACGACTGTGAAAAAGTCGGCGAATGCGATTACACCGTTTCCGGCAGCGTTATGCAGATAAAGGTCAAAAAAGCGGATCTCGGACTTGACGGCGCGAAATTCACGGTCAACTTCAAGGTCACCGACGGCGTGGTGCTTGAAGGCGATATACTGAATTTCTATACGTCGGGCGACGTTGCGCCGGCGGGCAGATTCAAATACAGCTATACCGCGTCTGACTCTCAGACCGTCGCGACGGATACAGAAGCGGATCCCGGTACCGAACAGACAAAGGACGATGATACGACGGATAAAGAAACGGAACCGAAAACCGGATCCGATGACAAAAAGAGCGATCCCACGCCCATTATATTAGCGATAGCGGCGGCGGTCGTCGTTATTGCGGTTGCCGTTATCGTTGTAATGATAGTAAAAAAGAAAAAATAAGAGGACAGCGTTATGGAAGAATTCATAAAAAAGCTCATCGATATGGGCAGCAGCTACGGCGGAAAGATACTTCTTGCCATAGCCGTGCTCGTTGTCGGACTTATTGTGATCAAGCTGATAGGCAAAGCCGTCGTTAAAGCGACCGAAAAAACAAAATGGAACAACACCGTAAAGGTCATAGTCACAAAAGCGGTAAAGATCCTTTTGTATCTGTTTTTGATCGTCGGTATAATTGAGATACTCGGCGTTCCGATGTCAAGCGTCGTGGCGCTTATAGCCTCCGGCGGCCTTGCCGTGGGGTTGGCGTTCCAGGGCGCGCTCTCCAACTTTGCAGGCGGGTTTATGATACTCATATTCAGACCCTTTAAGATCGGCGACTATATAGAGTCCACCGGCGCGGAGGGTACCGTCAAGGATATCAGCATCTTTTACACAAAGATAATGACGATAGACAACAAGCAGATACTCGTGCCCAACGGCGACCTTATGAGCGCGAACGTAACGAATTTCACGGCGTCCGACAAACGGCGCGTGGACCAGAATTTCAAGATCACGAACGATATAGATCAGGAGCTCGTCAAATCCGTTCTGCTTGACGCGGCGTCGAACACAAAGGGCGTCCTGCCCGATCCGAAGCCGTTTGCGCGGCTCACTGCGGTGGACGACGATACGTATATATTCACGATACGCGCCTGGTGCGAAACGGCGAATTACTGGGACGTCTATTTTGACCTGATAGAAAACTGCAGCAAAGCCTTAGCGGAAAACGGCATAGACGACCCGGAGGAGAGAATAGCGGTTCGTATAGTAAAACCGGAAAAAGAGGAAGAATAAAGAAAAAAGCGCCGATCGGGCTACTTCGCATAAGGAAGAACGGGCGCAAGGCGGCTCATAAGAATAGGACGGGTAGAAAATTTACCCGTCCTGTTCCTTTTTAATCAGCTTCATTTTTTGTCGCGTAAACGCTTTCAGATTCATCCGTTATCCTGTTCGTAAAAGGAGAAGAATAGCCGGCCTTTCCTTCTCGACGAAATCATGATCGAAAAGCTCGTCAAGCGTGACGTTAAAGAAGTTTGCGATCGGTGTAAGGTATTCAAGATCGGGATAGCCGTTTTCACTTTCCCGTTTGCTGACTGCCTGAGCAGTAACACCGAGTGCAGAGGCGAGCTTTTCCTGAGTAACGCCGTCGCGCGTACGTAAAGACTCTATTTTTGCTCATATTTTTATATTCATTACGTAATACCCTTTCGATTTTTTATCTGTAAGCTTATGTCTTAATTATTTTACGTCTTTGAATTTTGTCAATTATCAATTCGTAGTCGTGTTATCAACGGAACGTTGTTATAAATGTACCGGTAAAAAAACGACGGAGAAGCTGCATGATAGTTTAACTCCTCCGTTTATTGTTTAATTTGTAAAAAATCCATTGTGAACTACACCGCTTTAAAGACGGTTCACTCAAAAGATTCCAGAATAATATCTATCATCTGTCTCGGCGTTACGATGAACGGTTTTTCCGGAAAATGTTTTATATTTCCCGTCACGAGATATGCGTCCTCTTCCTTGCGCATATTCATGACAACCTCGTAAAACACAAGGTCTTTGGGATCGGGAAGTTCAACGTCAACGTGCTCGGCGTCAACGTATATGCCGTGACCGTCTATCTCATTCAGAACGTCTTTGACGATTTGCTCCGGAAAGCCAAATTTCGGGCGCAGCAACACATTGCGGTATTCTTTGATTATCTCTTTATTGAGGAGCGGAACGATAACACCGTCCAATACCAATTCCACAACCTGACCGGGAACGGATTCAGGTTTCATAGCGGCGGATACCAGCACGTTCGTGTCAATAACAGCGTAAAACTTCATAATGTCTCCGCACTGCCGTCTTTTCGAGCGTTTTTGATCTCATCATTTATCTCGTCAAGCGTCATATCGGAATTGCCTTTTTCTTCTGAGATTTTCCCCATTTGCCTTAGTGCGAGTATGCCTTTGTTCTTCTGCACGTCGTTTAATTTCATACTAAACGGGACGCCGTTCTCGGATATGAGACGCGAAATGCACATACGCATATACGTTTGAAGATCGATACCGAGCTGTTCGCAGATCTGAATTGCTTTTATTCTGGTCGCTTCGTCAGTACGAAACTGTACCAATGTGTTTGCCATAATCATACTCTCCTTTCTGATTTCACTATTATTATATGCAAAAACGTCATCAAATGCAAGCATTTGATGACGTTTTAACAAAATATTTACATATTATTCTTATGAGAACCGATCTTCCGATCGGTGCTTTTTAAATGTGTAAAGCAAAAACACCCGGTTTTCACCTGATTTTCGCGTAACTTGTTGTAAGTGTTTTCATTCTGTTGATAGAAACCTTAATCAAAAACGGGTAAAATAAAATCAGAAATATTTGTGAAAGGCGTATATTATGAAAAATCTCGAGGTGTTTACTGCTCTGATCCTTGCGGCGGCGGTGCTCGTTTCCTGCACGCCGGAAATCGTTTCCCCGGCACAGACCGACACAGGTGTCGTGACCGGCGCCGTGACGACGGCCGAAACTGAAAACGATACCGTGCCGTCGGACGTTGAAAAGCTGACGGACCCGGTCGACGACAGCAAAACGGCGGAGGGCGACTTTACCGTAACGCCGGGCGAAGGAGCGGGTGAGGTGACGGTCAGCGGAAACGTATATACGATAACTAAAGCCGGCGAATACACGTGCTCCGGCAGTCTGCCGGACGGACAGGTGATCGTTTCCGCGTCTGATGACGACGAGGTCACGCTGATACTGAACAACGCGGCGATAAACTGCACGACAGGCGCTCCGATACTGTTTGAAAACGCCGGCGAAGCGACGGTAAAATCCGCAAAAGAAACGTATAACACCGTGACCGACAGCCGCGCGTCCGACGCGAAAAAGGATTCGGATTCCGACGACAATTACGACGCGGCGATATATGCGAAGTGCGATCTTAAGCTAAGCGGCAAAGGAACGCTGATAGTAAATTCGTCTTACGACAACGGCATCAAATCAAAAGACGATCTTAAGATCAAAAACGTAACGCTTAAAGTCACCTCGCCGGGTACGGCGCTCAAAGGCAACGACGCCGTAAAGATAGAATCCGGTGATCTGATCTTAACGTCCACCGGCTCCGACTGCATAAAAACGTCAAACTCGGACATTTCTTCTAAAAACAATCAGAAGGGCACGGTCAGCATAACCGGCGGTCACGTTGATATTTATTCCGCCTGTGACGGCATAAGCGCAGCGTATAACGTTGAGATAGCGGAGGCGGATGAAGACTGCGTCGTAAATATTTTCACCTCGTCCTACGCGGAGCTGTCCGACGCCGGCGCGGTATCCGGAGAAATATATCTTATAGTTTCAAAGGGCACTTATTCGGAATCAAACGATTACTACGCGTATTTCTATAACGACGGCGGCACACAAGGCGAGTGGAGAAAGTGCGAATATGAGACGATGATAAGAAGCGGACGGACGGCAAGCTACTACGGTCTGCTTGTCAAGGTCCCGGCATCATATAACAACGTGCTTTTCAGCGTTGTCAAAGCCGGAACGACGCCGGACGGCGAAAACGGCACCGCAAGCTCCGGCGGCGAGAAGGTCAACACGTCAATGAACGGTTATCTTATAACCGATATTTCATCGGGCGTGATTACCGGAGACTGGGTACAGCTTACGACAGACGGCGGAGGCAATTCCGAGAAAACGACGTTTTCGTCAAAAGGGATAAAAGCGGCAAACGATATAATCATAGTCGGCGGCACGGTCGCGGTTTACAGCAAGGACGACGGACTGCACGCAAATTCCGGCAACAAGCTTGAAAGCGGCGCGGTCAGCACCGGAAACGTTACGTTATCCGGCGGCACTCTTTCGGTGACCGCCGCGGACGACGGCATACACGCCGACGGTACTTTAAAGATCGACGGCGGATATATAAACGTCATAAAATCGCACGAGGGACTTGAAGCGAACGTCGTGGAGATAAACGGCGGCAAAACGTACGTTTACGGTGAGGACGACGGTGTGAATGCCTGCAAGGGCACAAAATCAACGCTTATAAATATCACGGGCGGCTATCTTGAAGTGACGACGCCGTCGGGCGATACGGACGGTATAGACGCAAACGGCAGCATAACTATGTCCGGCGGAGTCGTGATCGTTAAAAGCGGCGCCTCAATGGGCGGTATGGCGGGCTCTATCGACGTTGACGGTAAAATCACGATGACCGGCGGAACGGTAGTCGCGCTCGGCGGCGTATGCGAGGTGCCGGAGGACGGAGGGGTAAACACGTACGTTTCAAGCGGAACGAGCTTTGCCGCGGGAGATTACACGGTAAGCGATAAAGCGGGGAACACAATAGTCGAATTCAGTCTTCCGTCGCAGTATTCGTCATTCTGGATAGCTTCGGATAAGATAGAGCTGAACGGCAGCTACAAGATATTAAGCGGGGAGAAGACCGTGCTTGAATGGACGCAGACCTCGTCGCTTATGGGTTATTCCGGCGGCGGCTTCGGCGGAGGCGGCTTCGGTCCCGGAGGCGGCGGACCCGGAAGAAGATAAAACAAAACAGGGCAACCGTTGTAAACGATTGTCCTGTTTTTCAAATTAATTCAAGTTTAAAGAATCATAATCAATTTCCAAAACCGAACAGAAATGCTTGAGAAACATTGAGTATAATTCCTTACCGCCTTTGAGTTCCGCATTATCATCATCAAGCAGTTTGAATATTATAATATCTCTTCCGGCAAGCATATTTATCTCACTGTTGTGAACATTTTCAATTTCATCTAAAGCTATTCCGGCATAAAAGTTTTTTTGTGCCTCAGTTTCATTCTCAAAACAAATGACGTTCCCGGTTATAATCAAATTCTCACCTAAATAATATCCTATTATGCAAGTAAAGGTGTTATTCTCCGGGTATTCTACGTACAATTCCTTATACGTATATTCGGTTCCTTCTATCGAAAGATTGGATTTAATATAAGTTGTTTTAGATTCATCTGATTCGAGCGTTTCCCATGAATCGTCGTCATGAATATGTAAAACGTCTACAATATCGCTGTCTTCCCATGAGATTTTCAAATACTTGTTTTTTGTAGGATCTGAGTTTTTTGTGGAACAACTGTAAATATTCAACAATGTTATCAACAGTATCGAAATAATCAATATTGTTTGAAGCTGTTTATTCTTCATATTTTCATAC
>DBWC01000094.1 GCA_002308615.1 Clostridiales bacterium UBA1248 | reverse complement strand
CCCGCCATCCCCCCGTATTTCGGGGCTTTCAAAAAAGCGGACGACCAACGGTCGCCCTACAAGCGGGTCGCGGTACCGACCCTTACCGTCTCTTAATTCTTAGTTCTGAATTCTTAATTCGGGAGGGAAACCCCTCCCCTGCAAAAAGGATATAAATATGAAAAAATTTACCTTCAAAAAAGCCAGTCCCGTTTGGATAACGGGAGAAGAAAAAGAAATGAACGTATCGCTTGTCCTTAAGGCAAAGTGCGGAAAGGACGCACGGCTTGATATTACGGGTCACTCGGTTTATCAGGTGTTTGTCAACGGCAGACTTGCCGCGGACGGTCCGGCTCGCGCCGGTCACGGTTTTTACCGCGTGGACGAGCTTGACCTCGGTCATCTCTGCGACAAAGACGAAAATAAAATAGAGATAATCATCGCCGGATACAACGTCAACAGCTTTTATCTTATAGATATGCCGTCCTTTGTCTGCGCTGAGCTGTACGACGGCGGGAAAATAACGGCGTACACCGGCGGGGAAGGCTTTACATATGAAAGGTATACGGACAGGATCCGCAAGGTCCAGCGATATTCGTTCCAGCGCCCGTTTGCCGAGGCGTATTCGCTGTCTGCGAAAAGAGAGCCGGTCGCCGTATCCGTAACGGAGGACAAAAATTTCATAAATCGCGGTATCCCTTACCCCGATTACGATTTCACCGCGTTTTCCCGCGTCGTATCTTCCGGCAGCTTTGAGAAAAAAGAGCTTGAAAATTATTTCAGCGACAGGGCGATAAGAAACATATCTGACAAGCTTAAAGGCTTTAGGCAGGATGAGCTTGAGATCTTTATCAGCCGCGAAACGGAAAAGACGCAGTGCGAACTT
Organism: Clostridiales bacterium UBA1248; assembly: GCA_002308615.1. Classification (GTDB taxonomy): domain Bacteria; phylum Bacillota; class Clostridia; order Oscillospirales; family CAG-272; genus UBA1248. The sequence goes on along the minus strand of DBWC01000094.1, from coordinate 4,281 downwards.
TGCCCGTGCGATCTGCCCGCGGACAGGATAGAGCTTGACAAAAACGCGTACGTTATCGCAGATCTGTCAGCCGAGCTTACGGGCTTTATCGAGCTTGAAATTGAGACGAGCGGCGGCAGACTTTATATAAGCTTTGACGAGATACTGCGCGGCGGCGACGTTTGCTTTACGCGTCTCGGAACGTGCAGCGCGATCATATACGATCTGAAACCCGGAAAATATAAGCTCATAAGCTTTGAGCCGTATTCGCTCCGGTACGCGAAATTCTGCTCGGACGCGGAGCGCGCGGTCATAACGAAAGCGGGCCTGCGCCGGTTTGAGTTTTCTGCAAAAGATATAATTGCCGCGCCGGAATTCGGCGACGAGGCGCTTGACCGCGTATATAAAGCCGCGGTATCTACGTTCCGTCAGAACACCGTGGATATTTATATGGACTGTCCCTCGCGCGAGCGCGCGGGCTGGCTGTGCGACAGCTTTTTCACCTCGCGCACCGAGTACGCCTTGACGGGCAAAAGTCTTATTGAAAAGAATTTTTTGGAAAACTTCATAATGCCGGAAAAATTCAGTTTCATACCCTCCGGTATGCTTCCGATGTGCTATCCCTCGGACCATAACGACGGTACGTATATACCGAACTGGGCTATGTGGTATGTCGTGGAGCTTGAAGAATATCTGCAGCGCTCACACGACACGGAGTTTATCGCCGACGCGAAAGAGCGCGTATACGAACTTCTTGATTTCTTCCGCAAATTTGAAAACGGCGACGGACTGCTTGAAAAACTGCAGAGCTGGGTTTTCGTCGAATGGTCGAAGTCAAACGAGCTGACGCAGGATATTAACTATCCCACGAATATGCTTTACTGCAAATTCAAAAAGGCGATAGCGAATATTTACGGCGATACGGCGCTGTCAGACGAGGCGGACAGGCTTGCCGGAAAGATAAGAGAAAAATCGTTTACGGGGCAGTGGTTCTGCGACAACTCCGTATACGCTGACGGTAAGGCGGTGCTGTCCGGCGAATGTACGGAATCCTGCCAGTATTACGCGTTTTTCTCCGGGGTCGCGACGAAAGAGCTTTACCCGCAGCTGTGGGATACGCTCGTCAGCGATTTCGGACCGGAACGCAGGAAAAACAACAAATATCCGCAGATATATTTCGCAAACGCGTTCATAGGCAACTATTTAAGGCTCGAGCTTTTGTTCAGAGAGGGACTTTACGGAGAGCTGCTCGACAACGTGCGCGGATATTTTGACTATATGGCGCAGAAGACCGGTACGCTCTGGGAAAACGACGGAGATTACGCGTCGTGCAACCACGGTTTCGCCTCGCATACGGCGGTCTGGCTTCTTGCCATATACGGAAAGGACAGAATTGGATGATATACGATTCGAACGGCGGCAAATGGTATAAGGGCAATCTTCACACACACACGACGGACAGCGACGGAGCAAAAACGCCGGAGGAGGCGAAGCGGCTTTATAAAAGCCTCGGCTACGATTTTCTCGCACTGACCGATCACTTTCACGTAAACGAGCCGGACAACTGCGACGGTATGCTCGTTTTTTCCGGGGCGGAATACGACTGGGCAAAGGACGGCTGCTACCACATCGTCGGATACGGCTTAAAGGATAAGCCGCGGCTCGTCAAGGGCGATCTGCCGCAGAAATTCATAGATGAAATAAAGCGGTGCGGCGGTGTGGTGACGCTCGCGCACCCCGCGTGGTCGCTTCAGAGACCGGATAAGATGGTCGAGCTGTCCGGTATAGACTGTACGGAGATATACAACTCCGTCTCCGGCTATCCGTATTCTCCGCGGCCGTATTCCGGCAATATCATAGACGTGGCGACGGTCATGGGCTTCCGCGCGACGCTTACCGCCGCGGACGATTCGCATTTTTACGGTGACGAGGTCGGGCGCGGCTTCGTATACGTCAAAGCCGACGAGCTGACGGAGGAAGCGATATTGAAAGCTATCATAAAAGGCGACGTGCTCGCAACGAACGGACCGTTTATAACATGCGGCTTTGAGGACGGATATTTTGTCGTAAAATGTGAAAAAGGCTGTAAATACGTACAGTTCTTTACGTCAAATTATTACAATCCGGACACGACGGCGACCGGAGGCACGGTCTGCGAGGCGCGCTTTAAGATCAAGCCCGGCAAAGACAAATTCATCCGCGCGGAGGCCGTGGATTTTGACGGAAAAACAGCGTATTCGCAGTATTATTTTATTGATCCGCCGAAAAAAAACTTTTAAAAAACTATTGATAATTGAAAAAAAGTGTGATATAATACACCCCGTAGGATTTTTTTACCTTTATAATGATAAATTTGTTTTATGAATGAATTAGGTGTAATAATACCCAGCATTGTATCACTTCTTGTATTATTCTGTTATTATTTTGCAACGCCACGTCTTCCCATAAAACTGAATAAGATATTTCTCCGTATACTTATAACGGAGGTTTTTGTAATGGCGGCTGAATGCGCTGCCGTCATTTTGAACGGCAGGTATTCGCGCAGCTCGAGCGCGGAGCTTCTTTACGCCGTAAACGCCTTGTTTTATCTGTCTTACCTGTTCAAGGCGTATCAGTTCTTCGCGTTTTCCGCGCATCTCGTCAAGGTGAGCAGCGTAAAGCCTGTGATAAAATGGCTTTTCCGCTCCGTATGGATCGCTTCGTCGGTCCTTGTAATATTCAGCTTCTGGTGGGGAACTGTATTCAAAATAGCGGAAAGACACGGCTATACGGCGGGTCCGCTCTGGTTTGTAATACCGGCGTGCACCGTATACTACGTCGTTTTATCCGCTGTTATTGTTTTTACAAAAAGGAACAGGATATCGACCGGCGACCTTATGGGCGCCGTCGGATACAACGCCGTTCTTCTCGTATGCGCGGTTTTCAGATTCTTTATGCCGCAGAATATCATACTGGCGCTCGTCGGATTCCTTGCCGTGCTTATATGCTATCTGTCCTTCGAGGCGCCGGAGAGATATATCTCGGAACGCGGCGCGGCGTTCAACAAAAGGGCGTTCAAAGCCCTGCTTGAAGAAAGTCTTGAAAACAGGACGTACCGCGCTCTCGGCTTCGTTCTGCGCGATTATAACGACGAGCGCGTCGTATACGGCAGCGTTCAGATGGACAAGGGCATATCTCTTATTATCGATTATCTGCATCACAAATATCCGAAACACCTGATATTCTATTTAAGAAACGGTTATTTTGTAATATACGACCCGGAGGCGCTTAACCTCTACCGCATAAGAGACGATCTGTACGAGCGTTTCAGTCGGCCCTGGCAGGCTTACGACACGGAGCTGTTTCTGAGCGTCGCGTTTATAAAAGTTGGCGCGGAATCGAATATAGATTCGGCGGATATGCTTATAAACAACCTTACCGTCGCGTTTGAAAAAGCCGGACAGATGGCTTTGTACGGCAAGGATATATACGATCTTGACAGCACAAAGGAGATAGAGGAGCAGGCAAGAGTCAAAGGCGCGCTTGAATACGCCGTAAAGAACGAAAGCGTAGAGGTCTATCTGCAGCCTATCATCGAAAGCAAGACCGAGACACTCGTCGGCGCGGAGGCGCTTGCAAGGATCAGAGGAGAGGACGGAAAGCTCATATCTCCCGCCGACTTTATCCCGATAGCCGAAAGAAGCGGACATATAAATTCCTTGGGCGAGCAGGTGTTTGAAACGGTATGCCGATTCGTCAATTCAAACGGATTCAGCAGAGTAAAAATGGAGTTTGTAAACGTCAACCTCTCTCCGATACAGTGTATGAGAGCGGACTTAAGCGACAGATTTTTAGAGCTTTTGCGCCAGTATAAGGCTTTGCCGAGCCGCATACATCTGGAAATAACGGAACAGTCCGTCGGCGATTCGGCTATGATACTTAAGCAGGTGAACAAGCTGAGAGAATGCGGCTTCCAGTTCGCGCTTGACGATTACGGCAGCGGTTATTCCAACCTGACGAGACTTAAAAATTATCCGTTCAAAACCGTTAAGCTCGATATGGAGGTAGTCAGAAACTACTGCAAGAACAGAGATCCTCTCGTCCTCAGTCTTGTGAACATCTTAAAGCAGATGGGATACACGATAACCGCCGAGGGTATCGAGACGAAAGAAATGGCGGATACGATGAGATCCATCGGCTGCGACTACCTGCAGGGCTACTACTATTCAAGACCCGTACCGATAGAGGAGTTCGTTTCAAAATACGCAAAAATGTAAAAAATCACGCCGCCGTGCAAAGGTCCGACCGGCATAAGGATGTTTT
>DBWC01000113.1:33801-42728 GCA_002308615.1 Clostridiales bacterium UBA1248 | reverse complement strand
TGAGCAGCTCGCGTGCTTCTTCATCATTCTGTGCGGTAGTGACGAAGATGATGTCCATACCGCGGACCTTATCGATCTTGTCGTAGTCGATCTCAGGGAAGATCAGCTGCTCTTTGAGACCGAGGCTGTAGTTGCCTCTGCCGTCGAACGCGTTCGGGTTGATGCCCTTGAAGTCACGTACGCGGGGAAGACCGAAGTTGAACAGTCTGTCCATGAATTCATACATGATCTCGCCGCGGAGCGTTACTTTTACGCCTATCTTCATGCCTTCTCTGAGCTTGAAGTTCGCGACCGATTTCTTTGCGTAAGTCGGGACAGCCTTCTGACCGGTGATCTGCGAGATCTCGGCGATGACGTTGTCGATGACCTTGGTATTGTCTTTTGCGTCGCCGCAGCCTACGTTGACCACGATCTTATCGAATTTCGGGATCTGCATCGGGCTCTTGTAGGCGAACTTTTTCATAAGCTGGGGAGCGACTTCGTTTCTGTATAAGTCTTTAAGTCTTGACATATGATGTTACCTCCTTACAGCTTGGCTCCGCACTTTTTGCAGATGCGGGTCTTCTTTGTTATCGTCTTGCCGTTCTTTTCTTCGGTTTCGACCTGTGTGGTATAGCGTACGCCCTTGCCGCATTTGTCGCAGTAGAGCATTACCTTGTCGGCGTATATAGCGCCTTCAACGTTAACGATCTGGCCGTTCTCACCCTGTTTTCTGGGTTTGACGTGCTTGCTGATCATGTGAGCCTTCTCAACGAGGACCTTGCCCTCTTTTTCGGAGACTTCTATAACGTTTCCTATGACGCCCTTGCTTGCACCGGAGATGACTATGACCTTGTCACCCTTCTTTATATGAAGTTTCTTTTCCATGGTCAGTCCTCCTTACAGTACCTCGGGAGCGAGGGAGAGTATCTTCAGGTAATCCTTCTCACGAAGCTCTCTTGCTACCGGGCCAAAAATTCGGGTGCCTCTCGGCGTCTTATCTTCTTTTATGATGACCGCGGCGTTCTCGTCAAATTTGATCGTAGAACCGTCTGCGCGCTTAAGACCGTGTCTTGATCTTACGATGACAGCCTTTACGACTTCACCTTTCTTAACGGTACCGTTGGGAGCCGCTTTCTTAACTGAAGCAACTACAATGTCTCCGATATTTGCATATCTTCTGCCCGTACCGCCCAGAACACGGATGCACATTAACTCTTTTGCGCCGGTATTGTCCGCCACCTTCATCAGTGATTGCTGTTGAATCATTGTGTGAATCCTCCTTAGCGTATTTGCATCTCACAACTCGCGTTACGCGCACCGTACAGCGCCATTTTTATTATGCCGCCCGCGCGTAAGCAATCGTCGTACTTTGCTTATTTAGCTTTTTCTATGATTTCTACCATGCGCCATCTCTTGTCCTTGGATAACGGTCTGGTCTCGGCAACGAGTATCTTGTCGCCGATACCGCACTCGTTATTTTCGTCATGGACTTTGAGTCTTACCGTGCGCTTAATGACTTTGCCGTATTTCTGGTGCTTTACGTGCTCCTCGATAGCGATTACGACGGTCTTATCCATCTTGTCGCTGACGACAATGCCCACTCTGTTTTTTCTCAGATTTCTTTCTTCACTCATGACATATCTCCTCTCTTCCCTTATGAGTTCTTCTCGTTCATAACGGTGAGAACGCGAGCGATATTACGCTTTGTTTCGGGAATTTTGTTCGGGTTGTCGAGCTGGTTGATCTGAAGCTGGAAGCGGAGACGGAAGAGTTCTTCTTTGAGCTCGTTCAGCTTTTTATTCAGATCTTCCGAAGATAACTTTCTCAGTTCTTCTGCTTTCATGAGCTTATTCCTCCTCTGCCTTTACTTCAGTTTCTTTTTTGACGAACCTTGTCTTTATCGGGAGCTTGTGAGAAGCAAGTCTCATAGCCTCACGTGCGATATCCTCGGTAACGCCGTCCATCTCGAACATTATTCTGCCGGGCTTTACGACGGCTACCCAGTACTCGGGAGAACCTTTACCGGAACCCATACGGGTCTCAGCCGGTTTCTCGGTAACGGGCTTGTCGGGGAATATCTTTATCCAGACCTGACCACCTCTCTTTATATAACGGGTCATCGCTATACGGGCTGCCTCTATCTGGTTGCTTGTTATCCAGGCGGGTTCGAGAGCTTCAAGGCCGTAGGTTCCGTAAGTAACGGTATTGCCTCTCATGGCCTTACCTTTCATTCTGCCTCTGTGAACGCGTCTATATTTTACTCTTTTAGGCATTAACATCGCGGCGTTCCTCCTTGTTGTAAGGTTTTCTCTCGCGATCGCGGTTGTCGCGGCGATTGTCTCTGTTGTCGCGGCTGCCGCGGCGGTCTCTTCTGTCGCCTCTGTCTCTGTTGTCGCGTCTCTGTCCGCCGGATCTGCTCTCATTGAGAACCTCACCGCCGTAGATCCAGACCTTAACGCCTATCTTGCCGTAGGTCGTGTTAGCCTCGGAAAAGCCGTATTCGATGTCGGCACGAAGAGTCTGAAGCGGTATCGTTCCTTCATGGTAGTGCTCTGTACGCGCTATTTCGGCGCCGCCGAGTCTGCCCGCGCAGGAAACCTTGATACCCTTTGCGCCGAGCTTCATCGCTCTGCCTATTGCGTTCTTCATTGCGCGGCGGAAGCCAATTCTGCGAACGAGCTGGTCGGCAATGCTCTCTGCTACGAGCTGAGCGTTGAGATCGGGCGATTTTACTTCGAATATATTGATCCTTACTTCCGGAACGACTATCGCTTTGAGAGCCGCCTGGAGATCAACATTTTCTTTATGATTCTTTATAGCGCGCTGTGTGACGGCGTGGATCATATCGTCTTTGACGATCTTCTTCACTTCCGCTTCCAGCTTCATTTTCTCGGCGCCCTTCTGGCCTATTACCATACCGGGCTTCGCGCAGTAGATTATGACCGTTACGGCGCTGTTGCTGCGCTCGATCTCTATCTTCGGCACGCCTGCGTTATAAAGCTTCTTTTTGAGGAAATCTCTGATGTGATAGTCGTTTACTATCGTATCACCGAAATCCATATCGGATACGAGCCATCTCGAATCCCATTTTTTGATAACGCCGACACGGAGACCGTGCGGATTAACTTTTTGTCCCATAATTCGTTTTAACTCCTCTCCGATTATTCTTTTTCCTTAAGAACGATGGTGACGTGGCTCGTTCTCTTAAGGATTCTGTCCGCGCTGCCCTTTGCTCTCGGCTGTATTCTCTTGAGCGTAGGACCGGGGCATACGAAGCATTCCGCAACGTAGAGCTTCTCGGGATCCATGTTGTAGTTGTGTTCAGCATTGGCTTCCGCGCTCTTGAGCAGCTTTATAAGATACTCGCTTGCGGCTTTGCGTGTATTTTTCAGGATACCCATTGCATAATCAACTTTTTTGCCTCTGATGAGGTCAAGGACGATGCAGACCTTGCGGGGGGATATCCTGGCGTATTTTAAATATGCTCTTGCTTCCATTTGAAGTATTCCTCCCTATTATTTCGCTTTGTCCTTGGTGCCCGCGTGACCTTTGAAGGTACGTGTGGGTGCAAACTCACCGAGCTTATGTCCGACCATATCTTCGGTTATGAACACGGAGACGTGCGACTTACCGTTGTGAACGGCTATCGTGTGACCTACGAATTCGGGATATATCGTTGACGCTCTGGACCAGGTCTTTATGATCTGCTTGTTGCCCGACTCATTCATCGCTACTATGCGGTTGAAGAGCTTTTCATCAACAAACGGTCCTTTTTTCAGACTTCTTGACATTTTTGTTTCCCTCCTTCTTACTTACTGTTCCTGTGTTTTACGATGAGGCGTTCGGTCCTTGCCTTCTTGTTTCTCGTCTTATAACCGAGAGCGGGTTTGCCCCACGGTGTTACGGGAGAAGGACGGCCGATCGGTGATTTGCCCTCACCGCCGCCGTGCGGGTGATCGCACGGGTTCATAACGGAACCGCGAACTGTCGGACGCACGCCCTTGTGACGTGTCTTACCGGCTTTGCCGAGCTTGATGTTCTCATGCTCAAGATTGCCTACCTGACCGATCATAGCCTTGCAGTTGAGACCGACTATACGGACCTCGCCGCTGGGGAGTCTGATCTGAGCCACGCCGTTCTCTTTAGCCATGAGCTGAGCGGCTGTACCGGCTGATCTTACGAGCTGAGCGCCTTTGCCCGCGTAAAGCTCGATATTGTTTATGAAAGTACCTACGGGTATGTTGGCTATCGGAAGCACGTTGCCCGGTTTTATATCGGCCTCGGCAGAGGAGTATATCACGTCGCCGACCTTTAAGCCGAGCGGAGCTATGATATAAGCTTTCTTGCCGTCTTCATACTGGATGAGAGCGATATAAGCGGTACGGTTGGGATCGTATTCTATAGCGGTGACGGTCGCAGCGCGCTCGTCCTTGCGCTTGAAATCTATGATCCTGTATTTCTGCTTGTTGCCGCCGCCTTTGTGACGAACGGTGATCTTGCCGTAGCTGTTTCTGCCGGCGTGTTTCTTCTTTGTGAAGATCAAGCTTCTCTCCGGGGACTTCTTTGTGATCTCCTCGAAAGACGGAGAAGTCATATGTCTTCTGCCCGGAGTTGTGGGCTTATATTTCTTAACAGACATCTTCTACCCCTCCTTACATGATACCGTCGAAGAACTCGATGGACTTGGAATCGGCCTTAAGTGTGACTACAGCCTTTTTCCAGCTCTTGGTGTAACCGCTGTGGACACCGAGTCTCTTGGGTTTTCTCTTAACGTTCTGTACGTTTACCTTTGCGACCTTGACGCCGAAAACTTTTTCAACGGCGGCTGCGATCTCCGGCTTGGTTGCATCCGGAAGTACCTCAAAGCTGTATTTCTTTTCAGCTATATCGGTCATCGTTGCCTCGGTCACTATCGGTCTTACCAAAACATCATATACTGTTTTCATGCGTACACCTCCGATATCTTGACAGCGGCTTCTTTGGTTGCTACGAACGTATCGGCGTTGATCACGTCATATACGTTTATAGTATTGATCTGAGCCGTCTTGACTCCGGGAATGTTGGCAAAGCTCTTTATGACTTTCTCGTCAACGGTGTCGAGCACCACGAGAGCCTTCTTGCCGGCGCCGACCGCGCTCAACATATTCGCCATCGTCTTGGTTTTGTATGCATCGGTCGTGATAGCGTCTACTATCACAAGATCCTCGCTCTGTGCCTTTGCGGACAGTGCCGAGCAAAGAGCAAGTCTTCTGACCTTCTTGTTAAGGTCTGTGCGGTACTTTCTCGGCTTCGGACCGAGAGCTACGCCGCCGTGCGTCCACTGGGGTGAACGGGTCGAGCCCTGTCTGGCTCTGCCTGTGCCTTTTTGTCTCCAGGGCTTTTTGCCGCCTCCGGAAACCTCTGTACGGGTAAGGGTGGACTGTGTGCCCTGTCTCTGATTGAGCAGGTATGCGCGGACTGCCGCGTGCATGACCGCCGCGTTGGGCTCTATCGCGAATACGGAATCCGCAAGTTCGATTTCGCCTTTAGCTTCGCCTGTCATGGTAACTACTTTGAAATTAGCCATTATTATATCCTCCTTCCCGATTATTTGACCGTGTTGCGTATGAACACGATGCCGCCCTTTGCGCCGGGAACGGCGCCCTTAACGGCTATGAGATTCTTTTCGGCGTCTACCTTAACGACCTCAAGATTGAGGACGGTTACCTGCTCCGCACCGTACTGACCTGCCATCTTCTTGTTCTTGAAGATGCGGGACGGATCGGAGTTGGCGCCCATTGAACCGGGCTGACGGTGTACGGGTCCGACACCGTGAGTCATTCTTAATCTGTGGCAGCCCCATCTCTTGATAACGCCGGAATATCCGCGGCCCTTTGTGATGCCGGTGATATCGACTTTCTCGCCCGCCGCGAAGACGTCCGCGGTAACGATGTCGCCTGCGTTATAGCTGCTGCAGTCTTCAAGTCTGAATTCCTTTAAGTGCTTTTTGGGAGCGGAATCCGTTTTCTTGAAGTGACCCTTCAAGGGTTTTGTGAGATGCTTGTCGGATACGTAGCCGTAACCGAGCTGAACGGCGTCATAGCCGTCGTTTTCCACGGTCTTCTTCTGAGCGACCACGCAGGGGCCTGCCTCGATGACCGTTACGGGAATTACCTTTCCCGCGTCTGCGAAGATCTGCGTCATGCCGATCTTCTTTCCGATGATTCCTTTTTTCATTTTTTCCTCCATTCAATTATTGGTCGGATCTCTCCGACATGACCGAACGGTCTGCGTGCAATATATAGGAATAATATTTATATTACACAGCAAACTATTACCTTGTTTTGTGTGCCGAATTACTTCAGCGAAGAGCTTGCGTCGATCTTGACCTCAACGCCGGCGGGAAGGTCCATGTTCGTTAACGCGGATAAAACCTTGTCCGAGGGGTTAAGGATGTCGATCAGTCTCTTGTGAGTCCTGGTCTCGAACTGCTCACGGCTGTCCTTATACTTATGGACCGCGCGGAGTATCGTTACGATCTCACGTTCCGTGGGGAGCGGTATGGGACCGGATATTCTTCCGCCCGCGCGCTTTGCGGCTTCCGCGATCTTTTCCGCGGCAGCGTCCGCCAGCGTGTGATCATAGCTTCTGATCTTGACTCTGATGATCTCCTTTTTTGCCACTTTGTTTTCCTCCTTTTAAATTTTGTGATTTAAAAGGGCTGTCTTGGAATTTTGCAAACACGGCATCGGGTGTTTCCACCTCTGCCCTTATGAAAACCGGAAACCGTTCTGTCTTTGCAAAACAAGCTCCGGGTGATAATAACATAAGCCTTTTTCGCGGATTGCCGCCGGATTATGAAATGTCCGGGGAATATCCATTATTGACCTGTCATTTGTTTACCAAAAATCCTTGCGCCCGGTTTAAAATCGGACATACTCTGCGGAAAAACCCGTTTGAATTAACGGCAACCTCCCGCTTCATCGCACATCAAGCCTTGCAAGTATATCATAATAATTAAATTTTGGCAATAGCTAAACAAAAATTTTTATGTGAACTTTTTGTAAATTCTGTACAATTTTGTAAATCTGACCGCGATTTTGCTTAAAAATTCACTTTGGAGGCGGTATCATTACACTTGACATAAGGGCTTTATTGTGGTAGAATATGGAAAACTTTCAGGGCAAGGAGACGGAAATGGATTATTTGAATGAATATAACAGATGGCTTTCATCGGATAAAATAAGCGACGAATGCAAAAAGGAATTGAAAGAGTACGACGAGGAAAAAAAGAAGCTGTATTTCCACGGCTATTTATCCTTCGGCACGGCCGGTCTGCGCGGCATAATGGCGGCTGGCACCAACGCTATGAACGTTTACACCGTTGCGCACGCGACGCAGGGTCTGTCCGCTCTGATTAACGCGGAGGGCAGAGGTAACGACGGCGTCGTCATAGCGTACGACAGCAGACATAACTCCGAGCTTTACGCAAAGACCGCGGCGGAGGTGCTCTGCGGCAACGGTATAAAGACGTATCTGTTCGATTCTCTGCGTCCGACGCCGGTACTCTCGTTCGCCGTGCGATATCTGAAATGCGTCGCGGGTATAAACATTACAGCGTCTCACAATCCGAAACAGTATAACGGTTACAAAGCCTACTGGGAGGACGGCGCGCAGCTTTCGCCGGCGCTCGCGGACAAAGTGTCGGAATACATGAGCCGCGTCGATATAATTGACGGCATCAAAAAAACGCCGCTTGACGAAGTGCATAATAGAGGAATATTAAAATATATAAATAAAGACGCAGACGAACCGTATATGGACGCGGTCATCGCTCAGCTCGTTGACAAGAATTCGATAGCGCACGCGTCGGAGCTCGGCATAGTTTATTCGCCTTTAAACGGCGCCGGGTATAAAATGGTGCCGGAGATACTCTCGCGTATCGGCATAAAGAATCTGCGCATCGTTCCGGAGCAGGCTGAGCCGGACGGAGAATTCCCGACTACTCCCTACCCCAACCCCGAATTCAAGCAGGTATTCGAACCGGGCATAAAGATAGCCGACGAGATAGGCTCCGATCTTATCATAGCGACCGACCCGGACGCCGACAGAATGGGCATAGCCGTAAGGAACGGGGACGGACAGTTCGTAACGCTTACCGGAAACCAGCAGGGCGCGCTTCTGACAGAGTATATCATAAACGCTCTCATTCGCACGGGTAAATATCCGAAGCATCCGTATATAATAAAGAGCTTCGTTTCGACGGAGCTTGCCGCGAAGATAGCGCGTGAAAACGGATGTGACTGTTACGACGTGTTCACCGGCTTCAAATACATCGGCGAGAAAATGAACGAAAAGGAAGACGATAAGACCGATACGCATTTCCTTCTCGGATTTGAGGAGTCCTGCGGATATCTGCGCGGAACGTACGCGCGCGATAAGGACGCGCTCGTGGCGTCGATGCTGATATGCGAGGCGGCGGCATACTATTCGCTCCAAGGCAAGACGCTTTACGACGCGATGCAGGATATATATGAAAAATACGGATTCTACCGCGAGGCTACCGACAGCGTGTACATGGAAGGACTTGACGGCTTAGACAAAATGGCGGCGCTTATGCAGAGGCTCCGCGAGGATCCGCCTAAGGAATTCGAGGGCGTTAAGATAACGTCGTATATAGACTACAAAGTCCCCGTTTTATACGATCTTGAAAAAGGTACGGAAACAAAGCTTGACGGCGGCACTACGAACACGCTTTATTACAAGCTCGGCGACGACGTCGTCGTAATACGCCCCTCCGGCACGGAGCCGAAGATAAAGTTTTATTATATGGTATCCGAGAAGACCGCGGAGGAAGCGGATAAGAAACTGGAGAAATTCAGAAAGATACACGGCAAAATAACTGCGCAATAAAATCAGGACGGGCGATAAACCCGTCCGCAATTTGCAGACAAAGCATTTAAGAA
>DBWC01000113.1:21039-33735 GCA_002308615.1 Clostridiales bacterium UBA1248 | reverse complement strand
CGGATGACTGAGGGAGTTTGTCTTCAGTCTGAGGACGGGCGATAACGCCCGTCAGTTTTATTGAAATAAATCGTTTATCCTTGCGGCTTCAGCCGCGCGCGTCGGCGTCCCCCCCCCACCGCCCGACGCGCTTAAAATTATGTATTTTTTCATTGTTAAACAATACCGCTTGACAACGTACCGTTTTTGCTTTATAATATAATTACAAAAGCGAAAGGATATCCCGTAATGAAAAAAACCGCATTTTTGCTGATTTTCTGCATTCTTTTAGGACAGTTTGCGTTCATAGGAACGACCGCCGTTATAAAAGGCGACGTGAACGGCGATTCCGCGACGGACAACAAAGACGTCGTGGCTTTGTTCAGATACGTGTCAAGCGGCAGTATCGGAGATATAAACGTGACCGCCGCGGACGTCAATAACGACGGCAGCGTCGACAACAAAGACGTGGTGCTCCTTTTCCGCTGCGTATCGGGATCGGAGACTCTTCCGGACGAGCCGGGGACAGTATATGAGACAGACAGCAAAGTTAAATACACCGTAAGCGGCCAGCAAAGTGCGTCGGGCGGCGTATTTACCGTAACAAAAGACTTTGTCATAACGTTTGAGGACGGTGCTTTCAGCTCCGATTTCAACCGCATGAGCTTCACGTATTCCGCAGACAAGCCGCTTAAGATCCTCGTAAAATATCTGTCGTCCGGCAGAGAGAAAACGGACAATTTCTATCTTGAAGCAGGCAAAAACGTAACGTTTTACGGACTTATCTCAACTTATTTGAGCGGCGCCAAGGCGAAAAACATAAAGACGGTCACCGTGCAGACCTGCGACGGCAAACAGGCCGAATTCTCGCTTAAAAATGCGTCAACCGAGAGCATCAAAGTATATAATTCGCAGACGTATTATATAGAAAATTCAAGATTCAAGGTAGGCATACAGCTTTCCTGGGGCGGCGGGATCAACTACATACAGGACAAAACGAGCAGGATAAGCGGACTTACAAATCTTATAAACCGCGCGGACACGGGCAGGCTCGTTCAGCAGTCTTATTACGGCACGGGCAAAAACGCGGAATACACGCCCGGCAGCTTCAACGGCTCCGAATGGAGATACAACCCCGTTCAGGGCGGCGACAAATACGGAAATACGAGCCGTCTTATCGATATTCAGGTAAAAGACAACTCCGTATATATAAAGGCTCAGCCGCAGGACTGGTCGCTTGACGGGCAGATAACGCCGAGCTATATGGAAAACACGTACACGGTAAACGACGATACTATACGCGTTGACAACAGATTCACAGACTACTCCGGCTGGACTCATCCTTACACTCACCAGGAGCTGCCGGCGTTCTATACCGTAAGCTATCTCAACAGATTTACGTGGTACAACGGTACGGCGTCGTGGACGGACGATGAGCTTTCATACAGGGACGATCTGCAGTTCTGGGGCGACGCGAATTACGCGGAGGACTGCCGCTTCTACGTCAAAAACGGCAACACGGAAACGTGGTGTTCCTGGACGTCCGCCGATTCCGGCTTTGGCGTCGGACTTTACGTTCCGAACGTTGATCTGCTTTACGCCGGGAAATTCAGCTACAACGGCTCAAAGGATCCCGCAAACGGCGCTACAAACTACATCGCGCCGCTGAATATGATAAAAATGGTGTCGTATTCGCCGATCGAATACAGCTATCTGATCACAACGGGAACGGTCGATCAGATACGGCAGACGTTCAAGCAGAACAAGGATTTCGCATCGAACGAATCGCTTCATAAAAACTACGTTTCAATGAGAGTGGACGCGATAGACTACACCTCGCTCGACTTTTCAAAGGAGGCGTGCCGGTCAGCCGTCAGCGCCGCGAACAACACGAGCGTTTCGTATAACGCAAAAGAAAAAGCCCTGCAGCTTAAGGTCACAAACGCAAACGACCCGCAGGTTTTCGTTGATTATACGAAATCGTCGCCTGTGCTTTACGCGTCCGGTTACAAAACGATCGAGATAGAATATATGATACCGCAGTCAAACGGAAAAAGCTCGTACGTTACCGACCTGTTCTTATGCACCGGATCAAAAACGAGCCCGGACGGCTCCGAGAGAACGCGGGCTTCGCTCATCAAAGACGGGCAGTATCACACGCTGTCGGTAAACGTCGGTTCCCTGTCCTTCTGGTCGGGCAAAATAAACAGGATCAGATTCGACTGCTTTGACGACTGCGCGACGGGCGACGTGATGTACGTGAGGGCGATAAGATTGAAATAATCAATATAAAGCCAACCGCGGGGATGATCACATCTCCGCGGTTGTTTGTTATCTTGTTTTATAGCTTGCAGATCATCCGACGACCTTTGCTATGTATTGTATCGTGTTTCCGAATATATCCCCGTTATATTCATATTTATAGTTCACATCAGCAATAGCCCAAAGTTCGTCGCCGTCCGGGATGGCTCTTATTAATATTTTATATGAAAGGTAAGACGGATCATATGAAAGGTTCTCTATCTGCGCTTTCAAGCCTTCTGCATCAAACTGCACGTCTTTGAACTTTTCGAATTTTTCATCGCACGTTCTGCTTTTTATCAAAAGCACCTCGCCGTCGCTCGTTATATCGACCTCTATATCGTCTATGCGGTTTACTCCGTTGAACTGCTTATAAAACAGTATATGGTACTCCGCTTTGAAATTCGGATCATAATCTATAAAGTTTATAAATCCGTTTTCAAGATCTTCCGCGGTGTATTTATATGCAGTTTTGAGTTTTACTGTTTTTATTTCAACGTCGCAGTCGTCCGTGGACGTGTCAAAATACAAAAGAAGCAGCGCCTTTGCATAATTGATAAAATCTTCGCAGGTCGAATGTGCGTTTACGGGAGGCGTAAATCCTTCTGCCGGCTCGTCTTCATAGTTCGTATATGATACTAATCTGCCTGACTTTTCGCCGTACATAAACGCGGCGCCGTTCCCATAGTATCTGTCATATTTTTCATCATAGAGCGTATAGTCCATTGTTCGGGTATATTTTAACGTATATACTTTTTCGAACATCTGAATTGTTTTCCCCTCCATATCGTCTTTTTTGCTTTCCTGCGCGAGGCCGAAAAAGTTCTTTCCGCCGGTTTGCCCGTTTGAGGAGCCGGCGCCGCCCTCTCCTGTGCTGTACAAAAGTATTTCGTATTCCGCCGGATCAGCTTTTCCTTCGCCGACTAATTTTTTGAACAGCGCTATAACGTCCTTGTTGTTTACTTGTCCGTCGCCGTCAAAATCGTATGCGGATTCGTCTTCGGCTTTTTTTCCGTCTGAAACGTATCTGAAAAGAAATACAACGTCCTTATTATTGACCTCTCCGTCACCGTTGACGTCTCCGTTGACGTATGCCGCGGCATACGTACCGATGCCGACAGCGATTGCCGCAATCATCGCGGCAGCTAAAATTACAGATATTAGTTTTTTCATAAATCATAATCCTTTCTTTATATTAAATTTTAATTATTAAGCATAACGGAAAGTATTTGTTTTGTCCTCATAACAAAACCTCCTTGTTAAATATTTAAGAGCATTAATTTTATTTATACTCTATTATATAACAATCGATTTTTCGGACAAAACCGGACAGAAATTATGTTAATTATTTGTAAACTCTACTTTTTCTAAGCTTTTTGCTATTTTTATTAGCTCTTCCTCACTTAATTCTGGATTTGAAATAATTTTAAAGAAGTATTCATTATATTCAAAATATATGGAACGCATACCTTCGCTTTCCCATAGAACACCGTCGTTTTCCCCGTATATATTAATATATTTAAAATGTTTATCTGTGTTAAAAAATGTATTGGTTCCTTGAACCATTTGTTCAAATATTATTTTTCCGCCGGTTTTATTCTTCCATATAGATTCGCTTATAAACATGTCCCTATCCGTTTTATCAAATGCATATCCCTCCGGTATATATGACGGAGCGTACCGTTCCTCGATTTTATTCGGATATTCAGCGCTTTTATCCGTTGTTATAACGGCAAAGCTGTCAAATATATCAACAAAGAAATCCACAACTTTTTCGCGTATCGCGCCGACGCTCATGGTAAGCACAAGCGCGGCGACGACGGCGGCGACTATTGCAGCAGCCCTGCGACGCTTTATTGCAAAAAAGGAATAAAAAGGATCAAGACCGTTTGCTCTGAGATTTTTATTCAACGTGATTTTGAATCTGTCAGACGGAGAATATTCCTTTTCCACCGCGTTTTCTGATCTTACAAGCGCGGCTTCTATAAGCAGGCTGGCAAGTACGTTATCATTCATATCCATAATCCTTTGGGTCTACCTTTTCAAGTATTATTTTTTTACCGCGGAAGATCCGCTTTTCTACCGTATCGGGCTTTGTATGAGTTTGCTTTGCGATCTCCTTGACAGTCTGTCCCAGAACGAAATACCGGTATAAGGCGTCTCTGTATTTTTCGTCCATTTCGTTTATCGTTCTGATAACGGCGTCGTACAGCTCTTTGCTGTGTAACTTTTCAACCGTATCTGTTTCAAAATCACCATATGATACGTTTTCGTTTAGCCGTTCGGACGGTACGCGTTTATGCAGGATCTTGATCGACGCGTTTTTTACGGTCTCACGTACGTATTTTTTTGCGTTGTCCGATCCTATATCGGATAACACTTCGTCTTTCATATGAGAAATCAGCGACAGGCACGCGCTCTGTACCGCATCCTCCGCGTCCGTTTTGTTTTTCAGGATCGCTAACGCGTCGCGGAACATGATTTTTTTATAACGCTCAAAAAGGGCGGTAAAAACCGCCCGCTTTTTATTATCTAAAGTAAGACTCAGAAGAAGAATAAACATAAAAACTCTATCCGAAAAATCTAAAACTCTGAGTTATGGAGAGCGGGCATTCTCTCTGTGTCATATCATCCGAGCAAGCTCAGAGTATAGTTTTCTACCCTCTTCATAACATAACAACCGAAATTCAGGTCAAAACCGGACAAAATAAATGTTAACTTTTTGTAAACTCAGTTTTTTGATCCTACCCCGGTATACTTACACCCATGTGGAACACGTTTATAAGCAGCGCGAGCGCAAGACCGTAGTAGACCATCGTAGCTATAAGGTCGTTCACGGTCGTGATCATGGGTCCGGAGGCTACGGCGGGGTCTATGTGGATCTTGTGCAGGACCATCGGGATAGTCGTGCCGACAAGGCTCGCTATTATCATAGCGGTAAACAGCGAAAACGCGATACAGCCGGAGATAGTGAACGCGTACTGCGCCACAGGCATATTGAGCGTTTCCGGACGCTTGAACGCAAGGATGTAAAGCCCGACGACGGCGAAAGCCGTAAGACCGAGTATCAGACCGTTGCACATACCGACTCTGACTTCCTTGAATATGAGCTTCGCTTTCTGTTTGCCGCTTACGCTCTCGTCCATAAGCACGCGTATCGTAACGGCAAGCGACTGCGTACCGGTGTTTCCCGCCATATCGAAGACCATGGACTGAAATACCGCGATAATGGGTAACAGCGCCACGACCTTGTCTTCAAATATACCGATGGCGGACGATACGATAAGACCCAAGAACAACAGCGTTATAAGCCACGGTATACGTTTTTTGATGCTCGCCTTAATCGGCTCGTTAAGATCCTCTTCCGCGGTCAAGCCGGCCAGTTTTGCATAGTCCTCGCCCATCTCTTCGTCAACTACTTCAACTATGTCCTGAGCCGTGATGATGCCGAGTACTTTACCGTCCTCGGACAAAACGGGGAACGAATCCTCCGTGTATTCACGTATACGTTCAAGACAGTCCGCTATATGCTCGTGGTCTCTTACGTAAGGATACGACGTACTTATCAGAGGCTCAAGCTTGTCCTGCACGCGTGCGCGGATCAGGTCTTTAAGCTCAATAGCGCCGTAGAAGCGCCCGTCCTCGTCCTCAACGTATATAGTTGAAATATTGTCGTTGTCTCCCGCCTGCTCGACGAGCGCGGTCATCGCCTGCTTGATAGTCAGATCGTTCTTTATCAGGATGAAGTTCGTCGTCATCCGGCTGCCTATCTCGTCGTCGTCGTACGAACGGATAAGCTGGATGTCCTGACTTGACTCTTCATCCATCAAGCTGACTATTTTCTTTTCAGTCTCGTCGTCTATCTCGTCAAGTATGTCGACAGCGTCGTCGGAGTCCATGTTTTCAAGGACTTTGGCGGCGGTCTTGACGCCCATCTCTTCGATGTACTGCTCAACGTTTTCAACGTACGCGAATATTTCGGAAAAAGTCTCGGCGCCTAAAATATCGTATAAGCGCTTGCGCTCCTCCGGCTCTAACTGTTCAAACGCGCCGGCTATATCGTTTTCGTGGTAATTGCCGAGCTCCGCAACAAGCTCTTTATCCGGCAGATCGGAGCGTATCAGCTCAATAATCTCTTCAACGTAGTTCTGCTCCGGCGGAAACTCCTCTTCCTCTTCTTCTCCGGGCTTCTCCGCTTCTTCCGCTTCCGCTTTTTCTTCTTTTTCTTCTTCCGCCGCCTCGGCTATTTTCTCTTCTTCTTTTAATTCGTTGTCTTTTTCGTTATCCATAACAGCCTCCCGTAGTTTTAAATAAAATAAACCGTCGTGCAACACGACGGTATAACGGAAAACCGCAAAAAGCTATATGCAATAAACTGCAGACAGCCGCGTTATGTTTTCCGGAATACCGTTTAGCCTACTTCGAGGCTTACCGTCACAGTTGTCCACAGTTCTCACTCCCTTTTTCTTATTTTTTACAATTTTAGCATATAAAATCCGCTTTGTCAAGTCAAAAAAGAATAAAAATTTTGTCTTCTCCCTTCCACACCCGGAAAAGGTGTCGGCAGAGCCGACAAATCGTGCGCTTCGCGCATTTGGTGGTTCCCCTCCCCCCTTACGGGAACCCCCACCGCTCTNNCTCAAGTTCGCGGCGGGGAACCCCTTTACCGCCCCAAACCCCCGCCATCCCCCCATTGATTTCAACGGGGATTTTTTGCATATGAAAAACGGGCGACCGATGGTCGCCCTACGGATAAACCTATTTTGTTTGCGGTATATCGCGGGAGGGTAGACCCCTCCCCTACGATTCTTAATTACTCCATAAGCTGCTGTCTTCTGTGCTGCAGCGTATAGAGATTATAATACCTGCCGCGCTTTTCGAGCAGCTGCTCGTGCGTGCCCTGCTCGGCTATCTGACCGTCGGCTAACACTATGATATTGTCCGAATGCTGTATGGTAGAGAGACGGTGCGCAACTATGAGCATAGTGCCTATATTCATTATCCGCTCGAGCGAATCCTGGATAAGCTGTTCCGTCTCCGTGTCTATATTCGCCGTCGCCTCGTCGAGTATCATTATTTTCGGCTTGTAAAGCACGGTACGGGCGAATGATATGAGCTGACGCTGACCGGCGGAGAAGTTGTTTCCGAACTCTCTTACCTCGTGGTCGAGCCCGTCGTCAAGCTGACTGATGAATTTGTCCGCGTTGACGTATTTGCAGGCTTCCCAGACTTCCTCGTCCGTCAGACTGTCGTCGCGCAGGACGATATTCGATTTGATCGTACCGGAGAACAGGAATACCGTCTGAAGCATCTGTCCGAACTGGCGGCGCAGAGACGAAACGGTGTATTTTCTTATATCCACGCCGTCTATAAGTATCCTGCCCTTTTGGATATCGTAGTTGCGGCACAACAGCGACAGTATCGTCGTCTTGCCCGCGCCGGTCGGTCCGACGAGAGCGACGGTCTGCCCCGCTTCCGCCTTAAAGGACAGATCCTTTATTATCCAGTGATCTTCTTTGTATGCAAACCATACGTGATCAAATTCTATCTCGCCCTTTATCTCGCCTATGTCGACGGCTCCCTCGTCGTTCACTACGCCCGGCTCTATATCGAGTATGGTGAATATCTTCTCAGCCGAGGCAAACGCCGACTGCAGCCAGTTGAACTGCTCGGCAAGCGTCTGAATGGGGTTGAAGAATTTCTGTATATACATATAAAACGCAACGAGCACGTCGGAGGTTATGACCTGTCCGGCAAACGAAAGACCTTTTATATATCCCCTGCCGGATAAGTATAACAGCGCAAGTATGCTCGATATATACAGCATATATATCGTCGGTCTGAATATACCGAAAACGAATATCTGTTTCTGTTTTGCTTTGCCTAATTCGTTGTTTTTCTCGTCAAACTCCGCTTTCTTCTCTTTTTTGCGGTCGAATATGCGCGTTATCTTCATACCGGAGAGGTTTTCGGACAAAAACGTGTTTATGTTCGTCGTTCCGTCTTTGACCTTGCGGTACGCTTTTCTTGAGAATTTTCTGAAAATGACCGTGAACGTTATGATAAACGGCGCAAAGCACAGTACCATGAGCGTAAGCTCAAGGTTCAAGAAGAACATCGCCGAGAGCACGCCTATAATGACGAGAGTATTCTTTGCGAGGTTTACGAAAATGTTCGTAAACATCATGGATACGGCGTTAGTGTCGTTTGTAACTCTTGTTACGAGCTTGCCGACGGGTATTTCCGAAAACTGCTGATGCGACAGCTTTTCTATATGCTCAAACGTGTCGTAACGCAGAGACGATATTATTCTCTGACCCGTTTTCTGTAAGATTATCGCCTGGAAATACTGGCAGGTAAGCGAAACGAGCAGTATGCTTACGTAGATACCGAGCATCATAAAGAGCTGCTTCATCTCAAAGCTGCCCTTGATGATATCGGTGATGCGGCTTATGATAAGCGGAGAAACGATATCGTACGCTATGGAGAATATCATTATGAAGAATACGGCAAGGAAGCTCTTCCAGTGCGGTTTTGCGTATTTTAACAGCCGTTTTGTTATCTCGGCGTCCTTCATGTTGCGGTCAAAACCGATGGCTTCCTTTTTATCCTTCATGAAAACGTACGCAAGGATGAATACCATGGCGAACACGCTGACCGCGGCGCCTACTGCGAGAAGCGGATAATACTCACGCATTGAGATCGTCCCTCCTTTCTTCTTCAAGACGCTGCAGCTCCACCGTTTTTCTGTACGCCTCGCAGCTTTCGTAAAGCTGTTCGTGCGATCCGACGGCTGTGACCGTTCCGTCTTCAACGTATATTATCTTGTCCATGTCTTCAACGGTGCTGACGCGGTGCGCTATCATCATCGTTGTCTTGCCGGCTCTCACCGTTTTCAGCGCATCAAGTATCTGTTCCTCAGTCTTTGTGTCAACGGCTGATACCGCGTCGTCCATTATGATGATCGAAGCGTCTTTCATGAGCGCTCTTGCTATCGATATCCTCTGCTTCTGTCCGCCGGATACCGTCACGCCGCGCTCTCCGAGTACGGTTTTGTATTTTTCGGGAAATTCCACTATATCGTCGTGAACGCCGGCAAATGACGCCGCTTCCGCTATCTGCTCCTCCGAACAGCCGTCAACGGCGAAGGCTATGTTATGTTCTATCGTATCGCTGAACAGGAAATTGTCCTGCGGAACGTATGCGGAATATCTGCGCAGTGATTTTATCGGTATCGTGTTTATATCGTGTCCGTCGATAAAGATCATGCCGTCTTCCACGTTGTACTGGCGCAGTATCAGGTCCGCAACGGTCGTTTTTCCGGATCCGGTCTTGCCTATGATACCGACGCTTTCCCCCGCGTTTATCTTAAATGATACGTTATGTAAGGACGGCTTTGACGCGCCGGGATACGTAAACGTAAGGTTTCTGAATTCTATCTCGCCGTTTATCTTTCCGGGATCGACTACGTCTTCTCTGTCCGTCACGTCTACCTTTGCGTCTATAAGATCGGTTATGCGCTTGAGCGACGCTTTTCCGCGCGAGCTCATGTCTATAAGCTCAGCCACGGCCATTATAGGCCAGATCACGGACGTGAAATAGCCTGAAAACTCTATAAGACGTCCGACGTTGAAAACTCCCGTATAAACGAGATAGCCGCCGTATCCGAAAATTATGCATATGACCGATTCAACGAACAGCGTTACAAGTATATTCAAAAGCACGGATACGCGCACGAAGCTGACGTTCGCGTCCTCGTTTTCGCGGTTCAGCCTTGCAAACGCCAACAGCTCGCGCGTCTCCCTGACGAAGGCCTTTATTACCGATATGCCGGAAAAGCTCTCCTGCGCAAAGTCGGAAAGTCTTGAAAACGCCTCCTGTCTGCTGTCCCAACGCTTTGTCATCGTCTTGCCGACTATGGTGCCGACGGCGCCGAGCAGGAGCATCGGGATAAGCGCGAAAAGCGTCAGCCATATATTCATCCTCGCCATTTTTATGACCGCGAGCACGCCTAAGAGCAGCGCGTCCGCCGCCATCAGTACGCCGCCGCCGAAGCAGTCCTGAACGGTCTCCAGATCGTTCGTGAACAGCGACATAAGGCTGCCGACCTTGTTTTCGTTATAGAACTGCTGTGAAAGCTCCTTGCAGTGATCGAACATAAGCGAACGCAGATCGGTCTCCATCCTGACGGCTGAGCCGAAAAAGCATATACGCCAGACAAAGCGCCCGATTATGAGCGCAAGTATGACGAAAAGAAGCGGCAGACATATATTGTCGAGAAGCACGTCCATATCAAACGCGCGCATAACGCCGTTTATTTCCACTTCTCCGTATATTATGCCGTTCAACGCGGTGCGGTAAAGCTCCGGAACGATAAGCTGAACGCTGTCTACCATGAACAGCGACGCTATGCCGAGCAAAAGCACCCACGAATATTTCAGATAATATCTGTTAACATACTTACCGAATATCATGTTCCTTTTTTTCCTTGCGTCCGACAGAATAGGGGTTGACGTTTTTGTTTTCCGGTTCGTCCCTGTTGCCCATGCGGATGAGCCATCCGATCACGCGTACGTATATGCGGACGCCTATAACGTACAGAGCAAACGCACCGACGGACCACCATATCGAAATACCGAAGATAAAATGAAGGACTAGGAGGATCACCGCGGGGATGCACCAGTACCAGTGGAACAGAAGACTTAAAGCAAAGTTTAAAACGTAGCGTCCAAATCTTTTCACGCGGTCTCCTCTCTTTTTTACCTTTATTTCGACCGAAATACGTGTCGATTATATCAGAAACGTATAAAAAAGTCAATAGATTATTTTTAATTTATATAACAAATTAAAAGCAGGCGCTCCGCACCGTGTGCGAAGCGCCGTTTTGATCGATCATATCAGATTATTTTCCCGGTTTTTTTATGATCATTATAACTATGACGAAAGCGGCGATAAGCGCGACGAACAGGACTGCCGCCACTATCGAAAGCACTATGACCGCCGTACTCGTCTTGGCGGGCGTTTTCCGCGCGTCCGTCTCGGCGGGCTTTTCCGTCGTCACCGCTTCTTCGGCTTCGGTCGTTGCCACGGTTTCTTCTGTGTCAGCCGTTTCCTCAGACGTTACCGTGTCGGCTTCCGCGGTGTTTTCCGTTTCATCCGCCGCCGTCGTTATTTCTTCCGTTTCGGTTTCCGTCTCGGTCTCAGTCACGGTTTCGGTCTCCTCAGCGGTCGTCGTTTCTTCCGCGGCCGTCTCCTCCTGTGTATCTGTCACAGGCTCAGTCTCCGCTTTTTCTGTGACTTCCACCGTTATCACGTTCGTATAGCTATAGTTGCACATATTTTCGTTATTGAGTCCGTCAAAGACGCCGCAGACGAAATAATACGTGCCGGTCTTGCTCGTGTCTACTCTGTAAACGCCGTTTTCGTATACGTCCTTGCCGGTCTCGATCGGTATCAGATCGTTTATACTGCCGTTTTGCGCCGTATACCAGTGGTACGATATGTAATCTCTGGTCAAAGAAACGTTGCCCGCCGTGCCTTCGCCGCGGACCGTCAGATCAAGCTCGTCACCCTGTGCGCAGGTCACAAAAACGGGCGCCGTTATCACGGGAGGCGTGAATTTATCCTCGTCTATTATAAAAACAGTCGCTTTGGGCGTTTTAGCTTCCGCACCGTTGTTCTTTATAAGGCAGTATATCTCCGCACCGTTTAAGACGTGGTTTATCCCGTTCAGATTCAAAACGTTTTTGTCGGCGGACGACGTGTTTTTTTCTATGTAATCGCACCACGGATCGTCAAGCTCGCTTTTGAACGTATAGTCCTTTCCGTCGTAGACTATATGCCATTCATACTCAAATTTGTCGTGGTCGGGGTCGTTTTCGCATTCGCATTTATATGAAGCGAGCGAGCCCTCGGGCCACTGCAGGTTCTTCGGCACCTCGACAATAACGGGCGTCTCGTCGTCCGCTGCAAACGCGGATAAGGAAATAAGCGGTATAATAACGATGACCGCCGCGGCAAAAACAGATAATATCTTTCTGATCTTCATTTTTTGTTACCTTTCTTTATTCAAAAACTACGGATAAAAACGGGTTTGACGATGCGGAAACGGCAAGCACGAACGCCAGCTTTTCCGCGTATTCTCCGAGGTATTCCTCGGCCTTGCGGTAATTTACTACCGTTATCCTCGTGCGTCTGCCTATGCCCGTAAGGACGTCGTGCAGAGCGTCGAGATTGGAGCCGACGTAATCCTCCGAGCCTATCGCGGCCTTTATCGCCGCGTGAGTTTCTTTTACGTCCATAAAGGAGGACGCGTCAATAAGTATTTTTTTCTGCATATCAACCTCACCATAACCGTATCTGTTCAAACGTTTCGTAGTGGTCCTCGGTATAATAGATCAGCCCGTCGTTTGAATA
>DBWC01000113.1:0-21016 GCA_002308615.1 Clostridiales bacterium UBA1248 | reverse complement strand
AGCGTGTCTATATCGCACTCGTAATATTTTCTGCCGTCCGCCTTCGGAAGCTTGCCCTCGTAGTTTCCGAAATAGTCGCCGCCTATGCACTTGCCGTAAGCGTAGTCGTCAAGTCCGCCGCCGGACCAGCCGAGCTTCTGCGCATCTTCCTTTGTAATGAAGTTTTTCGGCAGTCTGCCGTATACGTGTAAGTAAAGGCAAACGTCGTCTTTTGAAGTATATTCACCGAATTCTTCTATTATATCATTTTCAGGTATCGTAACCGTTTCCGGCGTCGTCTGTGTATTTGCGTCCGTTACAGCCGCCACAGTCGTTACGCTTCCCTTCGTATCGGCGGAGGTGACGATCTGAAGACCGCTGTCCGTTACGATCTCAAAGCCGTCAAGCACACCGCACGCGGCAAACGTCAGAAGAAGCGCCGCCAGAACGGCGAAAACGGATATTCGTTTAAATAAGTTTTTCATATTATCCCTCTCAATCCGATTATAAATATATCACTATTTGACAGATTTGTCAAGTGGTGTCGTTTTCTGCTGTCAGCCTTTTCCGCCGCAAAAGGAACAGGCGGCACGTGCGCCGCCTGCTCCATGTTTTATTCCGATCAACACAAATCAATCTGTTATAACAGAATGTTCTCTGTTGAATTTTTCTCTTTCTTCTATCTGATGCCGCAGTCTTTGACAGGTTTCACAATCATAGTAGTCCGGCATATATGGATCGCTTAAAAACAGCGGATTTCCTTCATCGTCAACTTCCCCGAAATATTTTGCTATATATTTATATATCGTTGTTGTAACCCATATACCTGAGAAAAAATCATACCCTTTTGTTCTGACCGCGCCGTAATCCCTTTCTGTAAATATCATTTGAAAATCTTTTTCTTTCATTAAGTCCGGCAGTTCCGCAACCGATTTATAATTATTATCAATATCCCAATACAGGTCCTCAACGCTGAAAACTCTAAATGTTCCCCTTGAATTTCCTTCAACGTATCTGAACACAAGTTCAAAGTCTACCGAATCGTTTTCCGATATATCAAGAGTCATCACGTCGGGCGACAGCAGCTGTATACTGCTGCTTGCGACGATCAGAAGCCTTACACGGTTACCGCACTCTCTTCCGAAATCTCTTCTTGTATTATACCGCATTTGATATCTTATAACGTCTTTGCACTCAGTACCGTAAATATCCGGATCGTTTTTAACGTCAATAAAGATAGGCGTGTCGGGATCCGGTATAAATTCAATGGGAACAGGATATCCGTCCTCAGCTTGCTGTCCGGGTTGTGTATCATTCACAGTATCCGGCTCCTGCTCCGTGGTTTTATCTCTCTCTGCGGCTTCTCTTTCGGCTTCTTTTTTCAATTCTTCTGTATACTGAATTTTTGACCGGCAAATCGGATTTTCGCAATAATCCGCCATATAGGGATCGTACTCGTAAAGAGGTATACCGTTTTCGTCAACGTCGCCGTATCGTTTTGCAACGTTTCCGTAAATATGATCCCATGAATAACCCCAGTAGTCATACCCTTTTACGGATGCAAAGAAAATCGTATTTTTATTTGAATATTGAACAACCTCGTCATTTGCAGGATTTTTAGTAAAGAGCTTGTTTTTATATGTTTCTTCAAAAAACTCAACACTGCTCTCCGGAAAAACATATACGTCCATTGTTCCGTTCGTTTCTCCGTCCTTGTACTTATACGATATATTTATAATTTGAGTTGAAATACCGTTATTTTCTTCGATTGAATAATAGAAATAACTAATCTCCGGGGAAATTATTTCGATCCTATCATCAGGCAAGATAAATGCAACCCATTTTTGAAAATATTTATCGTTTTTAGAAACCGGGCGTATCTCTATTCCCACTTCACAAACATCACCGTGTTCCCTTCCAACCATATCGGTTGACGATATGCTTTTGATATTTAAATCATCAAAAGCGGAAATACAGCAGCCGTACAGAGTTTTGCCGTTGTTCACCGTATTGTTATTATTGGCGTTTTTTATAACGATATAATCCGGTGACGTTTCCTTTGTTTCCGCCAAATCCGACGTCTCGTTATTGATCAAAACCGGGTTGTCGTCTATCGGCGCTTCCGCGCCGGGCGCGCTTACAGGGGCTTTCAGCACACCTCCCATAACTGTCCCGAAAAGTATCACGACCGCCATGACCGCGGCGGCGACCGCCGCCGATACGACCGGCCTTTTTGCTTTTCTTTCCGCTTTTCTTTCATCGTACTCGTCGCGCCGCCAGAGCACCCTTTCCGCCATTTGTTTATAAGTCTTCACCTGCTATCCCCTCCTCTGTGAGCATCTGCTTCAGTCTCGCTTTCGCGCGGTTCAAAAGTATTGACACGGCGTTTTCGCTTTTTTTCATTATTTTCGCCGTTTCCTTTACCGTCATGCCTTCAAAGTACGTGAGCCATACAGCCTCGCGCTGCTTCGGGCTCAGATACCCGACAAGCCGCCTGACCTCCGCTCTCTGCTCGTCAACTATGTATTTTTCCTCAAGCGATACGTCCGCGGGTATTTCAAGTCCGTCCGTCGATACTACGCTGCGCCGTTTCCGCAGCTCGTCGTAGGCGACGTTTCTGCCCATTGTGTAAAGCCACGTTTTGAACGACGCCTTGCCGTTGTACGCCGGACGCTTTGTGACGAGGCGCACGAAAGTATCCTCGCACAAGTCCTCCGCGGTGTGCGCGTTTTTACATATTCCGTTGAGATACAGTATCAGCCCGTCCTTGTAGTCGCGGACGAGAAGCACAAGGCCCTCGTCGTCCCCGGACAGATACCGTGCGTAATATTCCGCGCCTTTATCCATATCCGCTCCTTAATGATCAGTTCTGCAGCTCTGTCACCCATTATACGTATCAGGCAGGTGAAATCTTTCGGGTGTTTAAAAAATTTATTCAGCGGCGTTTTTTATTCTTTAATCGGGAGTAAAGACCCCTCATCTACAGCGGACTACCGATGGCCGCCCCTGCATTCAACCCGCCGTAAGGCGGATTTCATCACCGCAGGTGATTTCATCGGTGAAGCCGATTTCATCCGTTCCGATTTGGAACGGATTTCATTCTCCTCATCGCGCCTCCGTCAATCTCTTCGGAGATTGCGGGACCGCCTCTGAATTCTTAATTCCGGGTTCTTAATTTAAAAAGCGGGTTTCCCCGCTTTTCAGAGCGAAGACAAACTCCCTCAGTCATCCGGGAATGATCCCGGATGACAGCTCCCTCGGGGAGGGAGCCTTGATTTGCCTCCCTCTTTGAGGGCGCGACGCGTTAAGAAAATCTCACGGTGTGAGATTTTTAGCCAAAGCGGTGAAGCGATCTATGATCGCGAACCGGACAGTGTCAACGAAGTTGACGGAAGGAGTTATTCTTAAATGCTTTGTCTGCAAATTGAAAAGCGGGTTTCCCCGCTTTTTTCAATACATTATATCAAAACTTACGCCGCCCTCGTGCGCCTTCGGCGATAACTCGCCGAAATATTTCCTTGCGGTCATCTCGTACATGAGCGTCGCGTCAAGGTCAGTTATATCGACGTTTTTATACTCAACGACTACGGTGCAGTCGGACAGATACACCTGGTTTTTGAAAACGTATCTGTATTCCGCCGTGTCTCCTTCGACCGTGAACGTGTATGAGGCGACGGGCATTTCGCAGCCCTCGTGCATTATCCTTACGGTTATTTTTCCCTTACTGCCCGTCGGCGCCGCGGTGATACGGAGCTCCGCGATATCGCCGTAGTTGAAGCCCGTTACTTCTTTTCCGTCCGCGTCGGCCTTGCCTTTCATCTCATAGTTCAGCGTGCCTTTTCCGCTCGCCGTGACGTCTCTTGCAATATCAACGACTCCGACGAACGCGTGGAACGGCTGCAGATAGACCGTGCCCTCAAAGCCGCCGTCCGCTTTAACGCTCTTGAGCAGTCCGGCGCTGTCCGGCTTCGAGCCTATTTCGACTATGTTATAGGCGTTTTCGCCGTTTATATATGCGCGTATATCGCCGGTGCCGCCGGAAGACGCGCTTCTCGGCTCTTCGTTGTCCTGCAGCTTATCTATGGCGTACTGCTCGTTCTTATCCATGGTTTCACCGCCTGCGATATTGCCCGCCCACGGCATAACGTGAGTAAAAACTATGCCGTTGTCAAACATATATTTAAGCTGCTTGTACGCCGATTCCGCGTTATCCGACATCGCGCTGTATTCGCCGAGCGTTATATTGTTGTGTCCGGATCTGTCGGCTAACGCGAAGAACGACGTATCGTCCTTATACCATACTCCGTATCTCGTGCCGCCGTAGCCCGTTCCGTCCGCAAGCACGGCGTCGACCGGAGATATCCTCGTATCCGCCTCGCCGAGCAGGCCGGCGACCGCGTCGCCCTCCGGTATCTGGTGAGCTTTTATAAGCTCCGGCGGGAAGCCCGCCAAAATCGCCTCACGGTACGACTGTATCACGTGGCGGCTGACGATATACCTGTTATACAGCGACCAGACCGTGAAATAATCGTTCTTTTTGCGCCTTGTGGAGTATTTGTCCCAGTCGCCGCGATTCGACCCTCTCGGCGCGTCAAGATCCTCAAACGATTTGAAATCCGTGCCGAATTTCTCATTAACGCTTTCAATCGTCCCGTACATATCTTCAAGCCACTGAGCAAACGCGGCGATCATGGACGGGTTGTAGTCGCCCACGGACTGCGCTCCCGAGTCTATCTCGTGTTCGTGTACGGGAGATACCGCTACGGTATATTCCGGCGCTTTTCTGTAAAGCGAAGCCAGACCCTGCAAATAAGTTCTTCTCGTCCAGAAATTCAGTCTGTCGAGCGCCGGGATATTCGGCGCGTACGTGGCGTTATAGAACGACGAGCCGAGCTCAAGATAATCGTTCCTCTTGCCTTTTTTTGTAAGC
The DNA here is from genome assembly GCA_002308615.1 of Clostridiales bacterium UBA1248. Classification (GTDB taxonomy): domain Bacteria; phylum Bacillota; class Clostridia; order Oscillospirales; family CAG-272; genus UBA1248. Next base: position 16,107 of record DBWC01000113.1, on the reverse strand, counting down.
GTCGCGTACGCGTATTCTCCCGTATCGGGATCGACGTAGTTTATAAGGAATCCCATCTGCGCCGTTTTGCCCCAGCGGTGCGTGGAGCACGGCTCCCACATATTGTACTGACTTCTGTATCTCTGACGTTCATCTGTCCCCGGCGAGATCGCGAAAAGGCTTATATCGTCCGTTCTTATCGACGTTGTGTTTCCGTCTCTCAGCTTGTTCATAACGGGAGCGGGATATTCGACTCTCGTATGCCAGAACGTGCCGTTTTTGATATACTCCGTATTTGTTTTCGCCTTTGTCGAGACAAAGATGTTCTCTTTTTTACCGGCGTTTATTACTGTCGCCGCGCCGTCTTTTATCTCGGTAACGGCAGAAAACGCCTTGTATTCGTCCGTCGCGTCGGAAGACGCGGCGTAGCCGCCGAAGGCAGAGGCGTAAACGCCGTTGTAATCTTTTCCGTCAAGCTCTATTTTTGCTAAATTCCCGTCCTTATACTCGTACGCGGAATCGGTATATGAGATAATAAGCCCTTCGATTCCGGGCGCGGTGCGGTTTGCGGACATATCCTTTATCTTGCCCGCGGCGCTGACCGTGATATTTGCGGCTGCCGAGCCGTCCTTTGCGGAGAAAAGCTGTATTTTCGTGTCGCTTTCGTTTTTCAGCGAAGCTACGGCGAAGACGTCTTCTTCTCCGGTAAACGCGCCGGCTGCTATGACGTACGGCGCGTCAAGCGACGGGGTTACGCTGAATTTATACGCGCCGTTTGCGTCGTATACGCGCAGTTCTTTTACGGACGCGTCGCTGAAAGGCGCGGTCAGGATGTTCACGCCGTCGTCGGTCACCGCCGCCGCTACGCGCACGCCGCCGCGCACCGACGCCGGATAGGCGTTGAACTGCGTGTGGCAGGTCTGATAAACGTCAAACACACGTACCACGGTATAATTATCCTTGTTTTCTCCCTGCCCCGCGACGATAGCCGGGCCTAAAGCGACCTCCGCTTTGACGCCCTGTAGCGCGTACGCCGTTACGTTTGCGTTAAGATCGAGCGACGGGAAAGAATAAGCGGTTATATTGTTTTCGGCAAGCTTTATTATGTTCGGTATATCCACGAACATATTATTTGAAAACTTCTCTTTTTCGTCGTCTTCCAAAAACAGCTTTGCCGCCTCTTCAAGTATATAATATCCGCGCAGGCTGTCAAACGCTTCACCGGCGGAAAAACATATTATTCCGGAATCCGTATAATAAACGTTCAGTCCGAGCAGCTTTGAAAGGTCCTTTACGTTCATGCAGTGAACGTCCGTGTAATCGTTATCGTCGCCGAGCAGTCTCGTTATCGACTTGACCGCGGTCTCATACGTTATGCCGTCTGCCGTTATTTTTGCGGTATTGCCGTCGCATACGGCGACTCTGTCACCGAATTTAACCGTTGTTTTAGGCGTTTTTTCATTCAGCTCGTAGCTGTATTCACCGCCGAACACCGCCGCGACGTCAAACAGATCGAGATAATGTCCTTCCTCTGCCGTCACGCCGTACGTCGCAAGCTCCTGCCTTTTTCCTAAAACGTACGCGTCGTATCCGTCCTTGCCGGTCTTGAAAATGATAACTTTATCAAATACCGAATCAAACGCGTCCGCCATAAGGCTTTTTGTACCGTATCCGTCTTTTAAGATGGTATTCAGGTTAGCTGTTATGAATTCAAGCGACGTCACGCGCTTCACCTCCGGCATCTCTAATTTATCAGACACTTTTTTATACGTTATGACCTCTTCCGTCTCAACGGGTTCCGTTTCTTCATCCTCCGTCTCGGGCTCGGTCACAGGTTCGGTCTGCTCAGTCTCCGCCGTCGTTTCGGTTGCCGTATCGCATCCGACGGCGAATATCATCAGAATAATGAGTAAAAAGCATATAACGCGCGTTATATTTTTCATTATTTGACCTCCTTTGCGTATTCAGTTACGATGTTTATGATAAGCTCCGTGCATTTGTCCATATCTTCAACTACGGCGTATTCATACGGTCCGTGGTGGCCGCCGCTGCCTGTCGGCAGATTCGGACAAGGAAGCCCGCGGAAGGAAAGCTGCGCGCCGTCCGTGCCGCCGCGTATAGGCGACGCCGTCGGCTCAAGTCCTGTTTTACGCGCGGCTTCAAACGCCTTTTCCACGACCTCGAATCTCGGCTTAACGACCTCCAGCATATTTCTGTACTGCTCCGTTATCTTAAGCGTCACTGTCCCTTCGCCGTACTTTTCGTTTATCGCTTTTGCGGCGTGCTCCATACACGCTTTGCGCGCCTCAAACACCGTCGCGCTGTGGTCGCGGATTATATAGCTGAGTTTCGCGCTCTCAACGTTTCCGGACATATCGGTCAGGTGGAAAAATCCCTCGTAGCCCTCCGTTTTTGACGGTATATCCGCTGAAGGAAGCATGGAATTGAACTCCATAGCCACAAGCGCCGCGTTTATCATCGTGTTTTTAGCCGAGCCGGGATGGACGTTGAAGCCGCGGAATGTGACTTCCGCGCCCGCGGCATTGAAATTCTCGTATTCTATATCGCATACAGCTCCGCCGTCCGCGGTGTAGCCGAGCTCTGCGCCGAAGCGGTCAAGATCGAGCAGCGACGCGCCGTGACCTATTTCTTCATCCGGGCAAAAAGCAATACTGATCTGTCCGTGCGGTATATCATCTTTTATTATCCGCTCCGCCGCGGTTATTATCTCGGCAATACCCGCCTTGTCGTCAGCGCCGAGCACGGTCGTACCGTCCGTCACGACGAGCGATTTGCCTATATGCTTTTTAAGCGCGGGAAAATTATCGGGCGAAAGCACCCTGCCGCTGTCTCCTAACTTTATATCACCGCCGTCGTAATTTTCTATCAATCCCGGTTTTACGTTCTCGCCGGAAAAATCGGGAATCGTGTCTATGTGCGCTAAAAATCCTATCGGCGTGACGTTTTCATATCCCTTTGACGCCGGGACTCTTCCGTAAACGTAGCAATGCTCGTCCACGTAAACGTCGGATACGCCCATCTCTTTCATTTCGTCGGCAAGGATGTTCGCAAGCTCGAACTGCCTTTTCGTCGGCGGCGTGACGGAGCCGTCCTCCGCGCTTGCCGTGTGGATTTTCGCGTATTTTATAAGTCTTTCATATGCTCTCATCACAGTACCCCCAAAACTCTTAAAACTGTCTGCGCGTAGACCGAAGCTAAAAAATCGTTCGGATGATTAACGTTATTGCCCGTCATATCGAAAAACCGCTTCTTTTGCAAAAGCGCCGAATGCATATCCGTCATCGGCACAAGCGCGGTTTTATCTCCGTATTTATCACAAATACGCTGTAAAATCTCCTGCTGCTTGTACTGCTCGCCCCAGAAGCCCGCCGCCAGCTTATGCGGCAGAGTCGTGGAGACGATCAGAAATTCGCAGTCGGGATTTATTTTAAGCGCTTCTTCTATCATCTTTTCCGTGTTTTCTTCAAAGCCGTTTACGCTTATATCGTTCATGCCGAAGGCGATAAGCATAAGATCGAATTTGTCGTCTTTGAAAAGCTCGTAAAGCTTCTCCGCTCCCCATTTCGACGCCATGCCGCCGACTGCGCGGTTCACGTAAGAGACCTCACATATATTGTTCAGATATTCCACCGTCATTTTCGGCCATATCGGCATATACGGAGGTTTGTTTATCTCTTTCATGCCGGAGGCGTTGCATCCGTACGTTATGCTGTCGCCGAAAAACGCAAATCCGAAAGGCTCTTTTCTGCGTATTTTTTCTCTTATTTTCGGCAGTTTTTCCGTTTTTTGCGGTACTTTTGCTCCCCATTTATCGCTGTGCTCGTAGGTAACGCATATCTGCTTTTTAGTTATCCCGTCGCCTTCGGAGAAAAACAGCCAGCCGCCGCACGACGCGGCGATACTGAGCGGACTGTCCTTCTGCGGCTTTTTTAATAAAAACCCGTCTTTTTCCGTTATTTTGATATTTCCGCCGGAAAGTATATGAAGCCCGCCGTCTTTAAGCTCGTAATCCGTACCTTCTTTATACTCCGTCTGATACGTCGTATCGGTCACGGATATGATCTTGTCCGCACGGTATAAAAGCGGAACAACAAGCTCGCCGCCGAAATCTACCGGCCAGACGGTCTCGTTATAAACGGTATTCCCTTCCCATACGGGTTTTGTTGTTATTTTGTTGTCGTATTTCATAATTCTTAATTCTCAAACGGTTTCTTTATACCAAGCGCTGTTAATTTGTCGTTGTATTCTCTTACTCTGTCCGGCAGATAGTCCTCAACTCTGTGTCCGTCAAAGCCGATGGAAACGCGCGCGCCGGAGCGCCTCACTATATCCTGTTTTTCCTCGTCCGCAAAGAAATCAAGCATATATGCGTGAACGCGATAGTTGTGCGTCGGGTCGTAGCTTACGTTCATTTCCCAGAAGATATTTTCTTCTGCCATTCTGCAGAAATATTCATACGGGTCTTCGCCTCTCGCTTTGATATGTGCGAAAAGGTCCGTGTGCGCTATGCCGACGATCGGAGTTCCGCAGCGTTTGGCATACGCGAAGACGTCGCCTTTTGTCACGGATATCGGATGATCGAGATTTTCAATAAGGCAGTAATCGTAGTACGAAATATCCGCGTCGTCCGGCAGATGATGCACTTTAAAACCGTTACCGTCGTACAGCGTGCAAAGCTCTATGCCGCGCTTTACGTCAATTTTGTCTTTATACTTTTCGCGCACGAGATTTATGTGATCGTAATAACGCCTTAACGTGCGTTCGTAGGTTCCGTGCAGCGCTTCGGCGGACGGCGAAAGGAAAACGTCAAATCTGCCGTAGCCGACGCCGTAATTGTGGTCGGATATGCCGAAAGTGTCAAGCCCGCCGGCTATCGCCGCCTCGACTATCGCCTCCGGGGCGTCCTTGCCGCAAAACGAATAATACGTGTGTGAATGTAAGTCCTGTATCATCTTCTCAAATCCTTATAAAAAAACTTTTGCCGCGCGCTCGGATAATTCCGTCTTTTTCGTCGGGTGTATCCCCGTGCTCTCGCAGACGTCGCGGGAAATTACAAGAGAAGAATGCGGGTCGGCCTTCACCGCTTTTTCCTGCGCATTTTGTATTGAGATCCAGCCCTGCGGATCGTACTCTTTTCTGCCGTCAAAATCGGCGATCTGAATTATTGCAAAGTATAACTCGGGGTCGGCAAAACCCTGCCTCATTATTTGCATAAGTCTGCAAAGCTCTTTGTCGTATACCGCGCCTTCCGCCTCGGTCGTATCGCTTTCGCCCTGATACCAGATAACGCCGGACAAAGAGAACGGAAACAGCTTGGAGAGCATTTTATCGTATATGATCCCGCCTTTGTTCCATGCGGCGTATTCGGGGTACGTGTGGTCTATCATGAGCTCGTTTTCTTTTAAGCCGAATTTCACCGTTTCCTCCGCGGGCATCCACGATTCTATGACGGACGCGCCCTGATAACATGAGATCGTGCCTATCGCTTTGCCCGTTTCACGCCGCAGCGCGCGACCGGCAAGATAGCCTATCGCCGACCATTGACCGACCGCGTCTTTTTCGGCAAGCCGCCATCCGTCGCCGGGCTTGAAAACGTCCTCCGGTATCCACGGACGGCAGACAAAATAGTTGCGTAAGAGTTCGTCGCTCGTATAACCCGTCTCCGGCTCGTCCGACTCGCAGAGCCTGAATTCGGCGTTCGACTGTCCGGCAATGAGATAAACCTGCCCGACGTAAACGTTTTTTATAACTTTATTAAAATCGCCGGAGCTTATTTCAAGCTCGTAAGGTCCTCCGGCTTTCTGCGCGGGAAGCTCCGCAAGCCATTTACCGTCCTTTGATTTTACGGTTTTTGTATTACCGTTAAAGCTTACTTTAACGTCGTTATCCCCTACGCCGAAAACTCTAATCGGTTTGTTTTCGGCAAATATCATATTGTCGCAAAAAAGCGGATCAAGTTTCATAATTTATCATCCTTTCGGTTGTTAATTACATTATATCACGTATATCGTAATTAAGCAAGAGCAATTTTTGTTTTTTGATAAAAAAAAGCGCGCGGTGCGGTGGGGGGACACCCGCGCGCGGCTGAAGCAGCAAAAAATATCCTGTCTGCGCGAGTTTTTTTTATCTTGACATATCACATGTGATTTGATATAATCAGTTTTAAAGATTATTAAACAGTGAGTTTGAAGTAATTGATGAAATGAGAAGAAGTAATTTAATTCAATATAATTCCCCGCTTGGTGCTCTGGCGCTGCAAAGCGACGGGGAGTATCTTACCGGGGTGAGTTTCGGAAGCCCGGTAAACGCCGGATATACGTCCTGCGCCGGTATTCCGGCTCTTGAGAAAACGGTCTGGTGGCTTGATATTTATTTCAGCGGCGGTATTCCCGATTTTAAGCCGCCGATAAGGCTGAATGTGACGCCGTTCTGTAAAGAGGTGTGCGGTATTTTGCTCACCATCCCATACGGGCAGACCATGACCTACGGCGAAATAGCGAAGATAACAGCCGTGCGCCGCGGTATAAAACGAATGTCCGCGCAGGCGATAGGCGGCGCGGTCCACCGCAACCCTATAGCGATAATAATTCCGTGTCACAGAGTGATAGGCTCGGACGGCTCACTCACAGGCTACGCCGCAGGACTCGATATAAAAGAAAAACTGCTTAAAATCGAAAAAATTATAAATTAAAACCGCCGGCGGAAGAACAGAAAAAAGCGCTTTCGACACTTATATTTCCGCGATGATTTCAGCGAGGCGGGGAGTTGATCTTCCCGCCTCGCGCCGTTATTATTTGCAAATGATTTCGTTTAAGACGATTTCTTCCGAGCGGCTGCGAACTGAATTCATTCGCTGAACCCAGCCGAGCTTGAGGGCGAGCCCGGGATTCCCGCAGGGACACCTTATTTATTCTTCAAAACGATTTTAATAAAATTCAGATACTTTCCGCCGCCGGCTTCCATCGTTTTTCTGTCGCCTACCGCATATTCGTTATCCTGTTTCAGCCAGTCCGCCCAGACCTCTTCGTTTGACTGCATTTCGGATACTTCAACTACTTTCGCGCCGCGGCACGCTCCGACTATGCTGCGCCAGTACTCCGCGTCGTGTATATAGTCAAGCTGCTCCGGCGTCCACGAGAGCAGAAGCTCCGGCGGCAAATTATTATGCAGATCCTTTTTCATTCCCGGAACGGCCACGTAGATATATCCGCCTTTTTTCACAAACGGCAGAAGTTTGTTATCAAGATATTCCGGGTCGCGCCCGAAATAGTTATACGAATCGGTCGATACGACCGCGTCAAAGAATTCCTTTTCAAACGGCAGATCTTCCGCGTCCGCTTTTACCGGGATAAGCTGCTGCTCCGTCAGCCCGTTTTCGCGGAAAAACAGGCGGTTCTGCTCCGGATCGCTCCACAGATCGGCGGCATAAACTTTAAAGCCGTACTCCTTTACGAGAAATATGCTCGTTAAGCCCTTCCCGCTTCCGAGGTCGCAGACGACGGCGCCTTTCGGTATGAGATTATCTGTCAGGAGTTCCTCTTCCAGCTTCAAGGGATTCGGTCCCATTATCTTTGACATAAAATAATGCGTGTCGTATTTTTTACTCAAAATATATTTCATTTATTGCCTCTCCTTTTCAGTATATGGAACAGCACGAACAGACCGGTAAGCACGACGATCGAGCCGACCATAACGGTGTACATCGCCGGGATCGTGGCTTTATGATCGAAGAAATACGTGTTGCAGTCTATGCTGTCCTTTATTTTTTCAACGACATCCGAGGGAAAGCCTATGTTCTCCATTTCCGCAAAGACGCCGCGCATCACGTGAGTTTTCAGAAGTGACGTGCCGTACGTGCCCGGCAGAAACGACAGAACTCTTTGCAGTCCTTTGCCGAAGTTTGATATCGGCATATACGCGCCGCAGATAAAGCCGTATCCCGCGCTTACTATCGTGCCTACCGCCGACGCCTGACCGTTCGTATTCATAAAGAAGTTGACCGCGCAGGAAAACGACGTTCCGAAAAGCGTAAGCAAGAACACGTCAAGTATGACGAAGCATACGTCCGATACACTCATATACCAGCCCTGCGTCGCAAGGTAGCCTAAGCACACCGCCAGAGCGGAAAACGTGACTATAAGCGTACTTGACGCGGAGGCGATATAATATCCCGCCGCAAGCGCAGAGCGTTTTACCGGAGATACGGTAAAATCGCGTATGCTTCCGTTCGCCTTATCCTGTATCATTATAAGGTTTGCGCAGAAAGATACGGTAACGCACGAAACGGCCAAAAGCGAGGATACGAGCTGACCGGCAACGGTGCCGTTAAGCAGCTTGTCCGCTACCTCCATGCCCTCCGGCAGAGCCGAAGCAAAGCTCTCACGGAACACTTTTGCCAAAAAAGTTGCGTAAAGCACGAGCAGGAGCACCGGCGTGATGAGTGAGGAAAAGAACGTTCCTTTATCTTTGAAAAACAGTTTTAAATTTCTGCCTATAACGTTACCTAATATTTTCACTGCGCCGCACCTCCTACGAGATTTTTGCCGGTAACGGCAAGAAAAACGTCGTCCATTTTGCCTTTTGTGACCTCGTAGTCGGAGAAAAGCTCGGGATGGGAAACGATAAGCTCGGTCACTTTTTCAGTATTCTCAACGGATACGCGCACGCCGTCGCGCACCTCGGTATACGGCAGACCGAGCGCCTTGATCTTCTCTTTGTCACAGCCGTACAGCGTTACGTAGTCGCCGGCGTAATTGTTTTTGAGCTCAAGCGGCGAGCCGTGCGCGGCGATCTCTCCCGCGTCGATTATAACGACGTAATCCGCGTCCGCGGCTTCCTCCATATAATGAGTGGTAAGAAATACGGTCAGATTTTTTTCTTTGCGCATCTTTTCTATAACGTCCCACAAAAGCTTGCGCGTTTGCGGGTCAAGTCCCGTCGTCGGCTCGTCCAGGATCAGAATCTCCGGCTCGTGTATCAGTGCACGCGCAATGTCTATTCTGCGCTTCTGTCCGCCGGACAGTTTGTTTAGCGGTCTGGCGGCAAACTCGGCAAAATCAAGGATCCCCGCAAGCTGCTCAAACCGTTTTGCAAACGCTTTTCCGGTAATACCGTAAAGCGCCGCACGGCTTTTGAGATTGTCTTTTGCCGATAACTGCGCGTCAAGCGCGGAGCTTTGGAACACCACGCCTATTTTGCGGCTTATGTGATCAAAATTCTTTTCTACGTCCTCTCCGCAGACTTTAATGCTGCCGCCGTCTTTTTTCAGCTGTCCGCAGATCATTGATATGGTAGTTGACTTTCCCGCGCCGTTCACGCCTAAAAACGCGAAAAGCTCGCCGCGTCTTACGGAAAACGACAGGTCGCTCACCGCTTTGACGTCGCCGTATGATTTGCTTAAATGTTCTATTTCTATTATTTTGTCCATTATTTTTCAACCTTCATATATATGCATTTATGCGTTATGCCACGGTATTCGATATCCTCCGTTTCGCCGGTCGGCTTCATGCCGCATTTTTCCATAACGCGCAAGGAAGCCGGATTTTCTTCAAACGCGCCGGCGACGACGGCTTTATATCCTTTTTCAAAAAGCTCTTTGACGGACGCGGCAAGAGCTTCCGACGCGTAGCCTTTGCCCTTCTGCGCCGTGTCTATAACGTAGCCGAGTTCAACCTCGCCGTCTTTGTTATATACTTCATGTATAAATCCGATCAGGCGGTTTTGCAGGAAAATGCCGTACATAAACCGGTCGTCCGACTGTGATAAATCGCGGTAACGATCAAACAGTTTGTCCTGCGTTTCTTTCCCGCTCATATCCGGGACCATGTACGTTTTTCCGACCTCAGGCTCCGATAAGATCCTTATAAGATCTGCTCTGTCTTCTTCTCTTATCTCCGACAGACGCAGTCTTTTCGTTATTATTTCTTTTTTCATTTCTTTAAATTATTCAGTGCTTCCGCGTTGTTTTTTATTATCATCCCGACCTTTTCACAGCTTTCGAGCTGCGCGCAGTCTCCGCACGTGTTATATTTCTTTTCAAGCCCGCACTGACGTATCCGGCATAAGGATTCGCAGAACGGCGTTTTTCTGCCGTTCTCACGGCAGCCGTCGCAGTTTATCATATCCGGCGTTATTGTAACGTTGTTCAACTCCGACCAGAGCTTTGCGACCTTTTCTCTTAAAGCGTTATCGTTGTTTTTCGTCGCGATGTACGCCTCGCATTTTTCACAGTCAAGCCCGCAGTACGCAATATTGTTTTTCATAACGACCTCCGTAAATTTTGTTTTTGATAAGCTGAAACGCGGTCCTTCCTCGCCGGTCTTTCCGTTTGCGGTGAAACCGCATTTGAAAAGCACTCTCTGCGATGCGGCGTTGTTCTCTTCAGCTTCCGCCTCTATTCCGGTGACGCCCGGCTGACAAAACGCCCAGGAAAGCGCGGCTTTTACCGCCTCCGTCGCGTAGCCTTTGCCCTGATATTCTTCAAGTAAGCCGTAGCCTATTTCCGAGACGCTGTTACCGTCTAAGCCTTTGAAGCACAGATCGCCTATGTGCGTCCCGTCTTTTTGCTCTATCATCCACATGGCGTACCATTCCCGATTGTCCGGATATTTAATACACCCCTGCAGCATATCGGTATACGCTTTTTTAAGCTCAGGGTCAGTTTCGTCCGCTATCGCTTTTTTGATCTGTTCATCTGTCGCCGGATATACCGTCAGCCGGTCCGTTTCGATAACTGTCGGCAGCAGGCTTTTTTCTATCCGGCTGCGTATAAAATCCATCTGCTCGTCGGTATGGAACCAGTGCTCGCCGCCTTTCATTACAGCAAGCGAAGCGCCGTGCTTTTCCGCAAACGCCCTGACCGTTTCATAAGGGGTAAGAACGTCGTTTTCCCCGTATATGATATGCGTCGGCGCGTCCCATTTCACCGGATGCTCTCTTACGTAACACAGATATTCCCACGAAAGCTCACCTATCACGCCCTTTTCTTTAAGCTCCGCCTCGGTCACGTTTGCCTGCGCCATCATACCGAGTATGAGAGATTCCATATCAACAACGGGAGATATAAAATACGCCTTTTTTACAAATCCGTCAATATCCGAACTCATACAGAAAAAAGCGCCTATGCTGTTTGCAACGATGATGATTTTACCGTATTTTTCTTTCAGCTTTTTTACTGATTCATATATTTCTTTTCCGGTCTGCCACGGAGTAAAAGTTTTGTAATCAAGACCCGTCACGTCGCAGTCTTTAAAAATCGGCTTGTAAAATTCGCTCTCGGAAGGGCTGCCGTCTTTTCCGTGAATATATAATACTGCTTTCATATTGCCTCTTTTGCGTTATACAGTAAAAAACCGCGCATACTGCGCGTTTTTTTACATTCGAATAATTATTTTGCCGCTACGGTTATACCGCCGTTTATGAGATTGTAATCAACGTTGTTCTGATCGTAGTCAAACACGTCGTTCGGGTTTATTTCCGCCGTGATCGGCAGAAAATCGCCTTCCGAGGCGTCGTCCGATACTTTGAAACTGATCGTCGCATAGACGGTATCGCCTTTGACCTCTTTCATCGCGGTGAGCCAGTTAAGTATAAGAACGTTTTTGTCTTTGTTGTATTTTGTTATTTTCATGACGGAATCATCGGAGCTGTCTGCAATATTGAAAACAGCCTTTGCTTCGTTTTCACCGTCGCTGTTCTTTTCCAGGACCGGCGAAAGCTTAGGATCAAGCGACAGAGAGATCCTTAACGAGCTTATACCGGTGTTGTTTACGAGTTCGATCTTCAACTCGACTTCCTCGCCGGGCTTTGCACAGACCGCTTCCGTACCGCCTCCGATAACTATGTTCAGCTTGCCGTCTTCTATTTTTTCGGATCTTGTAACGGCGTCTTTTGTCTCTCCGTCCGTCACCGTCGCCTCGCCCGTTGTTTCTTCACCGCCGGACTGAGCGCATGACACGAATAAAAGCGCGGCGCCCAATAACAAGCATATAAGTGATATTGCTTTCGATTTTGACATTGTATGTATTCCTTTCGTTCGTTTAGATAGATTATATCATATTATATCGAATTTTGCAATAGGTTTAAGGAAGTTTTGGAATTTTCGGAGTGGTTAAGTGAAGTTTGCCCTGCGGGCAAGTGAAGCAGAGTGAAGTTTGCCGCACCGCGGCAAGTGAAGTTAAGTGTTCCGCATATCGTGGCAACGCCACACTTCACGGGAACCCCCAAAACTCGCTTCACTCGTTTCGGGGAACCCCTATCACGCGCGAAGCGCACTTCACGTCCGAAGGACACTTCACGTTCCGCGCGAGCGGAAAACTTAGTTGAAAAATCCTCGCTTGCGCGTGGGTTTTCTGAGCGTCGCGATCAATTTAGATGCATTTTCATAAAAAGCCGACTTTTTCAGGTATTTCGGGAAAAGCAAACGTACATTTTAGATGCAGGTTGCCACTTGCAAACGTGCAAAATAGATGCGTTTTAATCAAGGAAAACAGGAATTTATCAATCTGACAGATAGAAAGAAGGCACTAAATCGTGACTCTTGTATTTGTTACCGTAGTGTAATCCTTCTTTTCTCTGACAAATGATGTATTCTTTGATTTCATTTAGTGTTCTCGTTTCCAAGCCATTCTGAAACAGGTGGGTCTCAGCATACATAAACTCATCGTTATCAGGATCGCTGTACCCACCGCTTCCGACAGATTCAAGTTGCTGTGATTTCAAACAGTGGTCCCACCAAAGGATGGACGAAATACGACCTCCTTCGGCATAAAGAAGATCAAGAAAAGATTCCCAGTCTTTGAATAGGTACTCTGAACAGAAGGTATGTTTTGAAATGTATTCTTTGACATTTATACTTGTCATAGGATTCTCCTAATCCCTATTTATCGATTTTAAAATAGTTCAAATATGTAAATAATTCACTCCGGCTTTTATCTTTCGACGTATCGACCGAGGCGCAGGCGGCGCATATGACCGCTTACGGATATATGATAGCATATTTGTGTGAATAAATCAAGGGAAGCGGGAGAAATGGGAGAAAGTGAAATATTTTGCCTGACGGCAAAATGTGAAATAACGGCTTCGCCGTTGTGAAATTTTGCGGTTTCACCGCAAAGTGAAATGAAATCCACCGAAGGAATATGTTTGTAAGCGTGCGCTTCCCCTTCGTTAAAAACAAGAGTCCCGCAGTCGCGGATCGGTTCGGAAAGCTCCCAGAGGCGGTCGCTGTTTCCGAACGGATGCCAGAGACCCTTTTCAGCGAGATCGAACGGACTTCCGCGAAGCTCAGGCCGTTTTCCTTTTCCGTAAGCGGCATAAGTTACCCCGGTTTTTGCAGCTATGTTTCCGCGAAAAACGTCCGACCTTCTGAAAAACACTCCGTCTCCGGGTTTTAACGGATAAACGTTGATTTTATTTATCGATTTCCACGGCTTTTCCGGCGACAAACCGTCGTTTCCGTCGTCTCCTTCCAAGCTGAGATAATATTTTGTTCCCTTTATTTCAGGACAGGAACAGTAGGAGTTTATTGACTTTTCTCTTTCTTTTGCTGTCCGCTCGCAGAATGCGGCAAGGTCTTCCGTTATATTCATATTCTTCCGTCCTTTTGCAATATTCAATGATTCCGATTTTGTTTTATTCTAACATTTTCAGTCTCACGTGTCAACTTTTGCAACCGTAAATAGCAAAAAAAGCAACTGAAAAGCACTTGATTTATCAGGGTTTATGTGATATTTTTATTACGTAAACCAATATCGAACGAAAAGAGGCGGCAATATGGAAGATAAAACTATTTTTTCAAAAAGTTTTCTGTCATTGAGAAAAAATCTCGGTCTGACTCAGGAAAAAATCGCGGGTATGCTCGGAGTTTCCAGGCAGGCAGTCCAGAAATGGGAAAACGGCACGAGTATGCCGGACGCTGAAAAACTTATCGAAATCGCAGGGGTCTTCGACGTTTCTCTTGACTATCTTATCAGAGGAAAAGACAACAGAAGCACAGAAGAATTGAGGACGAAACGCGAAATGCTCCCGTCGTTCAATCTTCATCCGTGGGAAGCTTATTATAAAGAAATGCCTACGGAATATCAGCAAACGTTTGAAGAAGGAAAAGACGTTGAAAAATACAAAAATCTGATGTACGCGATCGCCGGAATGCCGGACGGAAAAGCGAAGTCGGACATGGCCGATATAATCTTCGGTATAATCGAAGACCTTCCGCAGAGAGCGGACTATAAGTACGAGGAACCTTCCGATCTTGAAGGGATATTCAATTGCTCCCGCAGAAAGAATCACGTTTACATAAGACAAAGCGCAAAGGTTCTTGAAGACAGAATCAAAGGAGCGTGGTACGGAAGGATTTGCGGATGTCTCCTCGGTAAATCGATCGAGGGTATAAGAAGAAGCGAACTTATTCCCTTCCTTAAGGCTACAGGCAACTACCCGATGAAACGCTATATAACAAAAAGCGACGCCGAAAACACAGGCGATCTGAAAATCGGATTTCCTATTGCGCAGAGAGCTTATCCGGACGGGATAATGGACGGAATGCCTGTCGACGACGACACGAACTATATTATGATGGCGTACCTGCTTGTGAAACAGTACGGAAAAGATTTTACGCCCGCAGACGACGCCCGCCACTGGCTGTGGAATCAGCCGAAAGACGCTTACTGCACCGCGGAAAGAGTGGCCTTCAGAAACTTTGTCAACGGTTATTATCCTCCCGACTCCGCAAGCTACAAAAATCCGTACAGGGAATGGATAGGAGCACAGATAAGGGGAGACTTTTTCGGATGGATCAACCCGGGAAGGCCGGAAAAAGCCGCGGAAATGGCGTGGAAGGACGGATGCATTTCGCATATCAAAAACGGTATTTACGGCGAAATGTGGGTCTCCGCTATGCTGGCGGCAGCCGCAGGAGGCGCGTCAGCAGGCGATTCGATCAGGATCGGAATGGAATATATTCCGGAGAAGTCCCGCCTCTTCGAAGCGCTTGAAAAAGTACTTGATTTTTACGGAAGCGGAAAAACTTCAGATGAGTTTTTTGAGGATTTCCATAAGCGCTGGGACGACTGCAACGGGCATCACTGGTGTCATACTATATCCAACGCTGAGATCGTTGCGGCTTCTCTCCTCTGGGGTGAAGGAGATTACGGAAAATCAGTTTGTCTGGCGGTTCAGCAGGGGTTTGATACCGACTGCAACGGGGCAACCGTCGGTTCTGTCGTAGGTATAGCGAACGGATTTTCTTCAATACCTTCCGTATGGACCGATAAAATTTCGGGAACGCTGTTCACCACTATTTTTAATCACGAAAAAGTCAGCGTAAACGAAATGGCGAAGAAAACCATGGAACTGATCTGAAGCAGAATAAAGCAAAACGCACCTTCCGGTGCGTTTTATTTTATTCAAGTTTGTTTTCAAAATTAAGGTTCTTCGTCAAGAGCTACCCAGATGCACGGGCGGATGCCGAAATATTCAAACGTCATCGCTCCTGCGACTTTACCAAGCGTATTGCTGTAGCAGTATAACTGCCCCTGCTGCTCCTCATATGTCGGACCGATCAGATCGTGAGGGCGAAGCAGTATACCGTATTCTTTATAATAATAATCTTTAGGAGACGGATAATCATCGCGAACCTCATAATCTTCTTTTTCGCGGGCGTATGAGGTCAAGGCAGACGATCTTTTTGTATAAGGAATCCATTCCGTTTCGTATTTGCAATAAAAAAGCCGGCTGAGGTTTAATTCAGTCGGCAGGAAATCCACTTTTTTCAATGGTTTTCTCCAGAATGTATTTTAATTTTGGTTTGTACTATATTTTAGTACAAACCTCATTTCAGACACTATTAATTTACAACTTGAAGGAAGGAAAAATGCAGAATCTCTTTTTAAAAACTGCAAAAAACTGCTAAAATAAGGGGTTCTCACGTTCGAATCCCACACACATACCTAAAAAGGCTTTTTGCATCTTTTGAAATCGCGCTTTTTGGAATTTTTGAAAAAGCGAGAAAAACGGAGAAAAATGAAGAAAACCGGCGAAAATCGTCGGTTTTCCGGGTGCGATCTATTTTGATCGCTTACCTTGGCGCGCCATGCGGGATTCGAACCT
>DBWC01000111.1:2260-10638 GCA_002308615.1 Clostridiales bacterium UBA1248 | reverse complement strand
GTTAAGACGAGCTGAAAGAGGATAACTCACTATGACACTTTCTATAATTGAAAAGTGTCCGAGTGGGTTTGTTTCTTCTTTATATAGCCTCTCCCTACGGCGCATTTTTTATTTATCGTTTTTTATCCATTCGCCCCAGACGTCAGGGCAATAGCCGACCGTGGCGGCTCTGCCGTTTCTTACCACGGGCGTTTTTATAAGAGCGGGCTCGTCAAACAAGGCGTCTGTCTTGTTTTCGTCATACGCGTATGCTTTTATTATCTCCGCGTCCTTGTGCTTATCGTTTATCAGCTTTTCAAGTCCCACGGCTGATACAGCGCTTTTGAGCTCGCCGCGGCTCATACCGTATCTGTCAAGATCGATATACTGATATTTTATACGTCTTTCTTTAAAAAATCTTTCGGCTTTTTTGGAATCAAAGCATTTTCCGCGTCCGAATATCTGTATGTTCATTATCATCACCTCGGTATGATTATATCAGAAAAAAACCGGTTTTGCAATACAAAAAGCATAATTTCCGGCGCTTTGCACAAACTTATACCGGGATCTTTTATGATCCGGAGGTATAAAATGAAAAAAATAACAACTGTTATTCTGATATTGACGCTGGCTGTGTCGCTTTCAAGCCCGGCGTTCGCAATGGTGGAACACAGAGTCGTAAAGGGAGACACGATGTGGAAGCTGTCGCGCGCGTACGGCATAACGCTGCAGTCCGTCATAGACGCAAACCCGCAGGTGGAAGATCCGGACCTCATATATCCGGACGAGATCCTGCACATTCCCGCGGATGAAACGGACAGCCTCTCGGAATACGAGATAGAAGTGGTGCGTCTCGTCAACGTGAAGAGAACCGGCGCCGGGCTCAAACCGCTTTACGCGGACGCGGAGCTTTCCCGCATAGCAAGGCTCAAATCCGCCGATATGCGGGATAATAAGTACTTTTCTCACACGTCGCCGACGTACGGCTCGCCGTTTCAGATGATGAAGGATTTCGGTATAAGCTACCGTTCGGCAGGTGAGAATATCGCAATGGGGCAGAGAACTCCGTCTGAGGTCGTATCCGCCTGGATGAATTCGCCGGGGCACAGAGCCAATATTTTAAACGCTTCCTATACGCGTATAGGCGTGGGTCACGTTTTTGACGGCAACTACTGGACCCAGATGTTCGCGGGCTGAAGCCGCGGCAAAAAAGCGCATCGTGAGGGACACTTGCGATAGAGCAGGCGTTCCTCGCGGTTTGTTTACGGGTTTGGTGCGAATGGATCGTACTGAACAATATCATTTACCAGTAAAATGCGCGAGGCGGGGAATTATTCCCCGCCTCGTTTGGCTTTATTCAAGATGAAATCTGTTTTTCACTTTCAATTCAATTTCTTGACGCAAATCGTTCAACTGTTGCATTTCGTCATCGCTGATTTCAGAATGGACCGAATACGCCCAGATATCCCATAACAACTGACGCAGATCGTCTGAAATGCGATCTTTAAGAAATCTTACTCTCTCTTCTCCTTCAAGTGCCCAGTAGATATTATAATCATAACAAGTCTCGGCACTCGCCATATTTTCCGCGAGTCGCTTTGCTTCAGCGGTTCTGTCTGTATCGCAGTAATGTCGGAACAGCAACCTCAGCGTTTCGTTTCTGCAATAATTATCGGTTGAGTATTTCTGTATCCGGTTGTAAATCGAAATGATCTCCGGGTCGTATTTACGGCAAAGAGCGTCATTTTCGCTTGCTGCATAAAGCGCGTACATTAAGCATGTGAGAAGTTTGTCATTGTTCGGGTATTTGTTTAATGCTTTCCTCAGTTCCGTTATTGGTTTTTCGGTGATATTCTTATTTATCTGCTCTTCCGCAGCATCGATCACCGACGATATTTCTTTTTGTCGTTCAACATCGTCATACCCGAGCAATTCATCGATTGAAATGCTGAACAAATCGGCAAGTTGCGGCAGAGCAGATATGTCTGGTGAAGTCGAACCGGTCTCCCAACGGCTGACCGCCTGAGGGGATATGCCCATATATTCGGCAAGCTGCTCCTGCGTCATATCCTTTGCTTTGCGCAGAGTTTTAAGCCTTTCACTTAAAGATACCATATTTTTTCCTCCAAAAATGTTTTTGTAAGCTTACAATTGCATTATAGACCATGAGTATTACTTCTTCAAGCAATCATTTCGATTGTGCAGATAAACAAAAATGAGAGTTGATTGTGTTAACTAAGGCGGGGAGCGACCCCGCCTCGCATTATTTTACGTATTCTGCAAGATCAAGATCGACGAGATATCGATTGAAGTATTTCATATACTCGTCACGATCACTGTCGAAATCATCCCAAGATGTTGATACGATTCTGTACGCTTCATCGATTTCTTTCCTGCATCCTTCAATATCGCCCGAGCGTTTGCGGCATGCAGCTATGCATTGATGAAAACTGTAGTGAAACGTCTGCATACCATCCCAAAGATACGCGCTCTGCCCGGAACACTCAGAAATCATAAACTCTGTAAGGACGTTCAGCCCTTTACGATATGCGTTTTCCGCCATCTTCAAATAATCTTCAAAAGAGGTGTCGCTTAACGGAATCTTCTTTTCATCCATTTCAAGCCATGCGTTGCCTTCCTGAAAGCACGCTTGATACAGAGACTGAAGATGATCGCATCTGGCGTTTATCGCTGCGTTCAGTTTATCCTTGCCGGAAAGACGGAAAGAGGCGGCATCATATTGAAGCGTTATTCCGGCCGGAAGCGACTCCAGAACCGTCTTTGCTTTTTCATACTCACCCTTTTCAAGATATGCCGCCGCTTGCACGTCTTTAACGGAACAGACTTTGACGTAATTGCCGCTTTCTGAAATGATACGCTGCGAAATTTCAATCATTTCATCAAGTCTGCTGCGATTTCCGTTTTCACGAAGGTCGTACTCATACCCGTCAAGCAATGCAAAAGTCAGTTCTTCATTTCCGGGATATTCTGCAAGGGCTTTTTTGATTATTTCAATATACCGTTTAATATCGCTGAAAAAATAAACGTTGGCGTCCTTGATGATTTTTTTGATTTTGCTTTTAAATTCCTTTAAATCGTAATCAAACAGCGTATCAAGCGAAACCTCAAAGTACCCGGCAATGATAGGTATTATGCTCATATCCGGATATGTGAGACCGCTTTCCCATTTTGATACTGCCTGAGGTGATACCGACAGTGCCGAAGCAAGTGCTTCTTGCGTGATACCTTTTTTCTTTCTTAATTCTCTGATTTTTAATCCTAAATTGATATTTGCCATATTCTTCTCCATGTCTTTATTTCAAAGCGCTTTGATGCTTATATTATATCGCTGCATTGTAACAAAATCAATGACCGTATATTAGAATAAATTCAACTTTTGGTTGTATTGGTTGAAAAGTCGGCATTGACACCATTTGATGAACGCATGTTGTCAAAAGCGCTTTTCCGTTGGTTTGGCGGAAACCGAAACGGATTGATTAAAAATGAAAAAACTCGGGACGCCTGCTCTATCGCAAGTGTCCCGACAGATGCGCTTTTTTGTGCTTACGTATTGACTTTTGACGTTTTACGCTGTAAAATACGTACAGAGGTTTTATATGAAAAACATTGTTTTGCATAAAATAAGAATACCGGCGGCGTTTTTTCTGCTTTATAACGCGCTGTTGAACGCCGTGTTTGCGGACAACAGATATTTTAAAATATTTGCCGTCGGCTGCGCGGTGTTTTCGGCGCTGCTTCTTTTTTGCTGCATAAAAGAAGACGGGGGCCGCGTATATAAAACCGTTTTTTCAGCAGTTTTTTCAACAGCGTTTTCAGCATCAGCCGCGGGCGTCTTCGGCGTTATCGTTTGTTACCGCATCGGCGCCGCGCTGTTTATTCTGATCTCGGCATCGGAAATCATAAGGCTTGAAATAAGAGCGAAAAACAGGGTATTTGCTCATATCGCGGCGGTCGTTTTTGCGTATATACCGCTTATCGCATCACTTTGCTTCGTTTACTGCGATATAAAGCCGGAGCTGTACGGAAACGGCACGGTAACCGTTTCCGACAACGGCAGGTATAAAACGGTGAGCAAACGGACGTACACTACGGACAGAGGCTACAGCGTAATCTATTATCCCGAAACCGATAAAGACACAAAGCTGCCGGTCATAGCCTATCTGCACGGATTTTTCATATACAATACGAGCGACGAATACGAGCAGACGTTTTACTATCTTTCCTCGTGCGGATACATAGTTATCGCGCCGAATTACGAGAGTATGTTTTTGGACCCGGCAAATTACACGTCAACCGCCGTAAATCAGATAAACGACGGTATTAAATTCGCAGAAGACTCGCTCGGGTTAAAGCCGGCAAAGCGTGACGGAGAGTATCTTATCGGGCTTGTCGGTCATTCCGTCGGCGCGGTGACCGCGCTCAATATATGCGCGGAGGATAAGCTGCCCGGCGTAAGATTCGCCGTTTCTTTAAACGCGAGCGACGGCGGCGCGGATATAATACCGAAAGACGACCTTTCCGGTATAGACAAAAGCGTAAACGTGCTTATGGCGGTCGGCAAAGACGATACGGAGCCGTGCTTCCGCACAAGCGCGTCGCGTTGGGAGAGCTTGTCGGATCACCCGGGCGAAAACAAAGCGTTTTACGTACTTTACAGCGATGAAAACGGAGAAGAGCGCGTCATAGCCGATCACCGGTTTATGAAGAAGAACGAAAGCACCTCCGACAATCTGATCAGGTACGGAGTGCATAAATGGTGCAAAGCCATTGCGGAATGGTCGTTTTACGGTGAAAGCTACGGACTTTGGCACGGACCGGACGCGCTTGATATGGGAACGTGGAGCGACGGAACGAAATTAAAATGCGCTTCATCCGGCATTGAGGCATTAACGGAATAATTAAAATAAGAAGCGCACCCGGAATTCAGTCCGGGTGCGTTTTATTGTTGGTTTAAGCAAATACGTTCTCAATCGCTATGGTTATGACAACGGTTTCTTCCGGCAAATAAGGCTTGGAAGAAAGCTCGACGCCTCCGCTTGATACGTATCTGAACAACAGAACGACGTCTTTGTTGTCAACGAAACCGTCACCGTTTACGTCAAGAGCTATCGTGTTAACGGTCGGGGTACCGTTTGACACGTATCTGAACAGTAAGACTACGTCCTTGTTGTCGACGAAGCCGTCTCCGTTTACGTCGCCGGGCGTGAATTTCGGAAACTCTTCATATACCGCGGTATATACGGCGTCGCCCGATACTGCGGTTATTTCTTTATCCCAGCCGGAAAACACGTAGCAGTGTTCATCGTCAGTCTCTCTTACGGGCTCCGGAATTGCGGTAACGGTATCGCCGTCACGGTATCTGGTCTCCCAGAGGACCGTGCCGTCATAATCAAGGAACGTTACCGTGGAGTAAAATCCGCTCATCAGCTCGTTTATATGATCCAGATCATAAAATCCGGTGTAGTCTTTCGTTCCGTCGCCGTTTTCGGTCACAAGCTTGTAATCGACAGGCGCGCCGCTGTCCACGTCGGAACCGTCGGCACGACAGCTTTTTCCTGTCTCGGATATGGAGCAATAAAGCCCGTCGGCAAAGAAACGGTGAGTAACGTAACACGTGCCGCCTCCGCTTTGTTCTCCGATGATCAATATCCCGCGGTCTTTTGCATTGACCGACAGCTCGTTTCCGCTTGAAAACGATATGCATGACGTCAGTATTGCAAAATTAAAATCGTAGCGCACGTCAGCATCATCATCGTATACGCCGTTGAGATTAAAGTCAAACACGTCATACGATGTAATTATACTTTTTGCGGTCGTATATATCCTTGAAGTTGAATATGTATTAGTGTGATATTTGTCGTTAGTTATAAGCGCGCATATGAATCCGTATGTTGCGACGTATCCGCCTCCGTTGCAGGATTCGTCTATAAGAAAATTCTTAACGCCGTATTCCTCTGCAATATCAAGAGCTTCTTTGAATTCATAAGGTGTGCTTAGTTCAAAGCCGTCGAACACGAATACGGCAAGATCGTCGCCGTGTATCAAAAGACGCGATCCGCCTTCGTCCCAGACTTTCACGATTTCGTCTGCATATTTTTTGTACTCCTCGTCGCGTATGTCATAAATCTTAAAGTTAGCTGCATAATAATCCTCCTGTTTCATAAGCAGGTCGTAAGCAAGTTTTGTTTCATCGGTCTGATGAGCTTTCAAACGCGCAGCCCATTTCGATACCAGCGGTTCGTCCGGATAAAGATTAAGTCCAAAGAGCGGCGGGTTATAGAAGAAAGTGTGACCGCCGTCGTCAAAGTAATATGAAAGTATCAAAAGTCCGTCAAAATAGTCGCACATATCGGTCGACAAAAGAAGTCTCTTTGCAACAGGCGTGTTCTCGTCAAAGGTGTCAAGCATTTTGTCAAATCCACAGCTTTCAAGCGCTTCCGAGACTATTGATTTTGACGGATTTCCGTAAAATCTGTCCATAATCAGAGCAATAACGTTATAATTGAATTCAGCCATCTTCTGCGAGCGGGTCAACGTCTGATAATACGGGCTTAAGTCAATGTTGTAAAAATAATTTGTATCGTCCATTGAGTGGACAAAATAAATCTCGCCGTCAAAATACGTCGCGGCAATCGTTTTATAGGAAAACATACCGGAAATAACGGCAAGCGGCAGATATACACGTCCGTCTGCTTCCGCAACGTCAATATTATATTCACCAAGATCCAGACGGAACACGGAAGGCTCTGCGGTAAAATATGCATCTTCATTATAAATGAAATCTAAAGTGATCGAAGAGCCTTCATCGTCGATCTTACATCCGCCGAACATGTCAAAATTTTCGATATAAATTTCGTCTTTTTCGGCGTCGATCTCCATTGTATAACCGAATACGTTTGTTACGGTATACGTACCGTCTTCGTTGTGTGTTTCGGTATATGGGTCAATGAAGATCACGTTAAGATATTCCGCCGTGTCTATATACGGTATCTCCGGCAGATCGCGTCTGAACAAACAGTTTATCATCGTCGTGTTATCCTCGGTGAACAGGTACGCCTTAACGTCTTTCTGTACGTAAAGCGAGTCTGCTGCGCTTACGCCTATTGAACAAAGCGATCCGAGGAGCAGGGAAACGATGAGCAGCATACTTATGACAGAGTATTGTTTTTTCATCGTTGTACTTTCCTTTTAATAAAATTGGTTACATTTTAAAGTAACTGTTATCAGTAAAGGGATCTGTAAAGCGTGTCGAGCACGGCGGTATCCGTGATCTTTTCTTTTGAGATGACAAGCAGACCGTAAGACGTTACCGTCACGGCTTTGCCGCTCTTTTCCACCGCGTCGTTCGCTTTGACGTACGTCACGCCGTAATGGTCGTATTCCGTCTCGCCGTCACAGGAAATGCCAAGAGAAGCAAGCGTTGCCTTCGGCAGGTAGAAGTCGTATCCGGAGGCGAGAAGTACGGTGTTCGTGCTTGCGCCGAGCATGACCTGTTTGCCGTTTATGTAAGCGTTGTATCCGTTAGCCTTGAACACCGCCATGTCAGAGGTAAGGCAGTCGGGCGTCTTCGCTTCGTTTCCCGTTGTCGTGTATCGGAAGCAGAAACGTCCGTCCGGCGCGGCGTCGCCGTTGTCCATAAATTCCATTATATCGCCGTTCGGTGTGGAATTGTCCGCCCACTTGAAATCAAATCCTGTTCCGGTATAACCTATATCGGATTTTTTGACTTTTATTTTGAGCGTCTTTCCGTCAAGCACGTATTCCGCCTCGCCGGCCTTTTCAAAGCTCCAGCCGTCCTTAAAGCGTTCTATGCTCGCCTTGCCGTTCGATCCGCTTCTGTTAATAACGTAATCAAATCCGTACCAGCCGTTTTCGTCGTTATCATCGGATTTGATGAACAGGTTCATCCAGTTGTCGCCCTGACGCTCTGTAATGGCGTCCGCGCATTCAACAAAGAAATACAGATGATCGCCGTCAGACGATACCTTTGCGGTCAGTATATCGTTTCTTCCCGTGTCGTTTTTATATCTTAAGCCGCCGGCGTATGATACGTGGTCGCGCTTTGCGGTGTCGCCGTATACGTCGCGGTATTCCGGTCCCACCGTGAACCACTGCGTGTCGTCGCCGTTAAGTTCGATCGCGGTCTGACCGAACGCCGTCTCCTGCTGACGGCTGCCTTTATACTTTCTTACGTTTATTACGGTCTGATAATAGTAATTGTCGCCGAAACCGCCCTTCATCGGCTCCAGATCGCGTGAGAATTCGGGGTTGAAGTTGTCAACGTACATGGATTTGTTTGAATCGTTGCTCGTGTATTCCAGAGCGAGCGTCTGACCGAGAACGTCCCAGCGGCCTGCCCACCATTCGTTCCAGCCGGT
>DBWC01000111.1:2023-2229 GCA_002308615.1 Clostridiales bacterium UBA1248 | reverse complement strand
TACGCAAGCCCGAGGCCGCTCGTCTGCGGATAAAGCCCGAAACCGTAGTCCCAGGCGCCTTCCGATTTGTTTCTCGGCTCGCCCGTCGCCTTCGTGTAGCTTCTTCCGGCGTTGGTGCCGAAGCTTCCGTTCGCCCAGAATCCGCACATGACCGCCATTTGCTCGATAACGCGCGTTCCGCCGTCTTTTCTTATACCGGGTTTCTG
>DBWC01000111.1:0-2007 GCA_002308615.1 Clostridiales bacterium UBA1248 | reverse complement strand
CCCCAGCCGATACCGCCCTCGTCGGCGTACCAGTCGCCGGATTCCGTCGCCCACGAGATGCGGACGGTGAAGAAATCCTTCTGCTCGTCAGAGAGCTTGTAGCCTTTACCCGTGAACATTATAACGGGCTTGCCCTGCCATCTGAACCACATATCCTCGTAAAGACCAACGCTGTAAAGATCGCGCCAGATGGAATTCAGCTCGTTTGCGTCGTCGTTTTTCAAAATAAAGCATACGTCCGGAGTTTTGAGCCCTTCCTGCCTCATCTTTGACCATACTCTCATGACGGCTTCGTAATTCTTCTTGTAAAGCGGACCGTTCGTCGCGTCAAAATAGACGAAGTCTATACCCGCTTCGGAGAGCATCGCGCCGTGCTTGCGGATGACCCACTCGTCGTTTGAGCAGTAATATCCGAAATAAGGCTCACCCCAGTAATGAGCGTAACCCTCGCTGCCTTGCCTGATCACCTTTTCAAGTTCTTTTCTGCCGCCGCTTTCATACGACGCCGTATGATCGTACAGCGTGTTTCTGTTGTTGTTGTCCTCGTGCCACAAAAAGTAGAACATACCTACTTTTTTGCCGTTCGGATCAGTTTCGGAATACGCGGCGGTCCTGCCGACGTCGTCGTATGCGGTCCACGTATCGGAGAAAATATCCTTTGTATTCGGTTTTATGCCGTTTATATCCTGTTTTACATACGTTTTTTCAACAAGCGACGCGAAAACGTTCTTAACGGTAACGTCTATCTCCGTGTGGTGGTTCCAGAGGTGAACGTATCCGCCTTTTCTGATATCGCTGTTCACGGTATCGGTTATAGCGGGCTTATCGCTGCCGGGAGCATACATAGACAGCTTCTTACCGTCTATGACTATTCTTGCAAGCTCGTTATCCTCACTTCCGCCGTAAACCGTTATCACGTTGCTTTCGGGATCGTCAACTATTATCACCGTGCCGCCGTTTGAAAAATCAAAATCACAGCTTACGTAATTCGTGTTCGGCCAGGCGCCCTTGCGCATGCCTATCTGGGTGTTGCGCATAGCAAGCCATACGCCGGCATGCTGCGTGGGATCCTGCCCCTCGGAGTCGAGTCTTAAGCCGAAATAGAAGGTAAACCACGGCGCGTCCGTGCGGGGAGGCGCGGCGCAGGTAAGATCGAATTTGTATACGTTCTTTTCAGTCTCGGAAGCGGTGAGCAAAGGATAGATACCGGCGACGGTCGACGCCGGGAAAGTCACCGTGTTTCCGTTTGCGACGGCGGACTGATAAAGCGCAAAGGTATTTATCGACGTTTTCGTATCGATAAATTCCACGGTCTTGCTGTTGTACGACACCGTTCCCTCCGTGTCGTATCCGGCAAGCTTTACGTCGGACGTCAGCTTATACGACGAAGGCGTTGCGGGAATAAATTCCGCGGTCTCCGTCACTTCCTGTGTGTCGATAGTATCCTGTGCCGTCTGCTCCGTATCCGGCGCGCCTGTGACCGTGCCGGGGTCGTTTTGACATCCGGCGAGAAGGGAAACGGCGAACAGCGCCGAAAGAAGTATGCAAATCACTCTTTTTTTCATGGGTTCCTCCGTAACAGAGTTATTATAAATTTTGTTTTTGTGCATTACGCAAAGATCACTGATCGTTCATCAGCTCAACTTCTTTAAACGATATGATCCCGTTATCAGAACTATGAACACGGCGGCGAATATGACGGCTTCGTAAAATCCCGCGCCGACGCACGTTATAATGTTTTCGCCCCCGATTCGCATTATTCGGAAAAATTATATCACATAATTTATAATAAGTCAATATTTTTAAAAAAGAGATTTTCATATAAGAGGAGATTTTTTAAGATAATGTAAAATTAAAAAAAGGTATTGACAAAAGCAAAAATGAGTGATATAATATGCAAGTCAGGAAAAAATGGTATGCCGGAGTGGCGAAATTGGCAGACGCCCGGGACTTAAAATCCCGTGGGACCTAAATCCCGTACCGGTTCGAGCCCGGTTTCCGGCACCA
>DBWC01000133.1:21122-21863 GCA_002308615.1 Clostridiales bacterium UBA1248 | reverse complement strand
CTCGATCTGATACAGATCTCCGTTCAGGTCGTCGATCGTGTAGTGAGCGTAAACTTCAAGCGCGAGCTCGTTTTCCGCCTTCTGCACGGCTTTGATCGAGAACGCCGCTTCGTTGAGCGGATTCTTGATCGTGATCTTTTTGAAGGTTCCGTCCATGAGCTTTGCGAACAGCGTCATGTTCTTGCAGTAAACCGAAGAACCGGAAGCTGCGGACAGAACGCCCGCTTTTGCGTTTTTGAGAACCTGGGCGTCTCCGGTGCCACTTGCTACGCGGATTCCGGGGAGCGCAAGTTTGATTTCTTCCTGCGAGCAGCAGAGAGAATTCACTTTCAGGACCGCTTCCTGCGATTCGATCACCTGCATTCCGGCGGTTTTGCCGACGCGACCGTCGAACTCGATATCGCGGATCGTTGGCGTTGCGGTGAACTCGCCGCCGCCTCTTGTCGGACCGATTTTTCTCTGCGAACTTTCGCCGAAATCCACGTACAGGAGACCTTCATCGATCTGAATCTTGTTGACCTGCGTCTGCGTGAGATTTGTTACCGTAGGCATTTTTTATTCCTCCTCGTTTATGTAAAAAATTCTTGCCGCATAGATCTGTCTCCTATGCGATAAATCGTCCTCCCGATCGTCCGACGTGTCCCGACTCTCATATCCGATATGAGAGGCGAACTTTCCTTCGATCGACAAAACCTTTTTATTGAGCGACTTCCGGCAGAGATCGCACAGGGATTCGAGCTC
>DBWC01000133.1:19647-21053 GCA_002308615.1 Clostridiales bacterium UBA1248 | reverse complement strand
GTCAGATCGCCTTCGTCCAGGTCCGACGCCGTGATATGCGATATCACACCGTAGGGAAACGTTTTGTCCTTTGGAGCTCTGTCGTAATAGACCTTGAATCCCGGTTTAACGGTATTCAGGAACCCGACGAGAGCCTCTATAAAAGCCGAAGTGTTCAATCGCTTTCGTCCTCCTCTCCCTCATAGACTTTCGCGCCCGCTTCTTCGAGCGTCTTATTGAGCTCTGCAAGATATTTCTCCTGCGCCGCTCTGATCTCTTTTATGTGATTTTGCACCGTGTCCCGGAGAAGGTGCGTTGCACGCTGTCCCGGGTGCTGCACCGTGTAGCCGAACACGTTATCTTCATACGCCATATAATGACCTCGCTTGCGCGAATCGATCGTGTGCGCTTTGGTCCCGAACTCGATCCAATGCGGCGAAGCGTGAGAGGCTTTTTTGCCTTTTTTCATCACCTTTGCGTGAGAGTAGAAGCCGACTTGTAATTGCGGCTGCCCTGTGCTTTTGTCGATGAACGCCCGCGTTCCTATATGGTTTTTGAAACGGTTTGAATGCACAAGCCCCGAAGAGGCGATCTCTTCGCGGATCAGCTTTCTGATCGTCTTTCCGGCTTCCCGGAGAGCCGTTTTTGAAAGCCCTTGCATTGTTTTTTTTGCTTCTTTGCTTGTATCGATAAACGTCACGGAGGATTTGTTAGCCATTGCCCGCCGCCAATCCTTCGCAGACGAGCTCGACGCTTTCGGCGCTCACAGGATAGGAACGTATGATTTTATACATTACGTCCTCGAATTCGAGATAACGTTCCTTCTCGTATTCGTACTCCTTCACTTCAACGGAGATTTCCGGTTTATACCCGGCTGCTTGTGCCTGGTAGAATTCCGTCCGTTTTACTCCCTTGACGTTGCAGATGATTTCCCGCTTTGAAAACCCGCTTTTCTGCGGGCGCCCCAATTTGTCGAGCGTTTCTGTCTCTTTGCACAGGTAAGCCACGTCCCGCCAATACATAGATCACGCCTCCTCCGAAATGTAATCAGAGGCGAGCGCAAGGTGCCTTTTGAGCAGATCAAAAGATTCTCTGTAACGCTGCGCGTCCGGATTATCAAGCCCGAATTCAGCCTTGACGTATAGGATCACGGCTCGCCTTGTGAGCGGATCCATATCGTCGTATGCTTTGGAGGGGAGGATCCCGATCTCCGTCAGCTCTGCACGAGCGGCGGAGATCAGGTCCTTTATTTCGTTGTCGAAAACGCTTGTCCTGTTTGCTCGGACGGCAAGGCGAGCAGCATATAACAGATCTTCCGAGATTTCGCGATTATATGATCCCGCCATTGTGAGCCCTCCTTATGCGATACAATAGACCTCGACGGCTTTCCCGTTCAGCGTTGTGTTGAGCGTGACCGTGTTTCCGGA
>DBWC01000133.1:0-19613 GCA_002308615.1 Clostridiales bacterium UBA1248 | reverse complement strand
GCGTCAAATCTCATCGGGAGACCGAGCTTCGATCCCCAACCGAGCTTGACTTTTGCTCCGTTCCCGTCCATGCCGGGGACGGCGATCTTTGTCACCTCCGCAAACGCCTTGTTGCCGGTGACAGTTGTCGCCGAATCCGCCGTGAACGCCGGCAGCTCTTCGCTGATTTCGTTTCCGGCGATATCTTTTCCGTAAACGGTGACCGCAACGGCTTTGATATCTCCGGCTGTTCCTGCTGACGTTGCCGTGACGTTTCTCGCGCACGGCATTTTCGCGCCTTCGTCCGGGACGAGCTCGACGGCTGTCGTCTTGCACGCTCCGTTAGCGATCAGCCCGTCGTTGTCAGCCGCGACCGCTTCTTCTTCACTCCACGCGAAGCCCACGATCTCGAACTGCTCGGCGGTTCTGCCGTAAACGTCCGTCCCGAATTCTCCGATTCCTCTTTTCTTCATCGGTTTATCCTCCTTATCGAAGTGTCAAACCCGATCAAGCGATCGAGGAAGCAATTTTCACGAAAGCGTCGTCAACAGCGAGC
The DNA here is from genome assembly GCA_002308615.1 of Clostridiales bacterium UBA1248. Classification (GTDB taxonomy): domain Bacteria; phylum Bacillota; class Clostridia; order Oscillospirales; family CAG-272; genus UBA1248. The sequence goes on along the minus strand of DBWC01000133.1, from coordinate 19,078 downwards.
TTGCAATCGAAGATCGCCATTCCGCGATATACGACGGACGCGGAAGTGAATCCGGCGTGCTCGTCAGCCTTCACGTTGATGTTTTCGCCGAGATTGCCGTAGATCTTCTTCGCGTTGCCGAGATAGATCACGCCGTCGGCGAAGTTGTCGTCCATACCGACTTCGTAGCCGTGGACGTAATACTTTCCGCCCGCCTCTTTGACGATCGGAGCCTTTGCGTCGTCTCTGATCGGCATAACGTTGTTCCAAAACGTCTTTTTGGACATATAGAACTTCGCGCCTTTGTCATAACGACCGGGAAGGAGGGCGATTGCTGCGGTGATATCCGCGTTCGCGAGAGAAGCTCCCGCCCACGCGCGGGCGTTCGTGTTCGCTACCCAAGAGGCAGCGTAGGCGATACCCTGCGGCTCGGAGGATCCGGAGCCGTTGACGATATAATTGTCGATTTTTTCCGCAACGGAAGCGGTCAGGTTATCGACGAGCCAGGTCTCGAAGCCGGAAACGGTCATCATCTTGACGGTCTCGGAGACTTTGAGGATCTTCACGATCTCGTATGCGCCGAGAGTGATCGTCACGAGAGTATCGCCGGAATCGGAGATCGAGGCGTTCTCGGTGTGGAGCGTCGCTTCGTTGCGCGTTCCCTCGACGGCGAATTTGACAGCGCCGGGGAAGTGGAACAGATTGATTTCGCCGAGCATGGGGACGATCTGTTTCAGCTTTTCGAGGATCTGATTCACGGTCTGCTCCGGGATTGCACCGGAAGCACCGGAAGCGTTGAACGCTCTCTGCTCCTGCTCGGTGAGCTGCTGCCCCATGAGATTTTTCAGGAACGCGGAGCGATAAATCGCCTTGTCGTCCTCCGCCTGTCTGTTTTCGGCGGTGTGAGGATTCGGAACGGAAGAGGCGGGGATCGCGCCGGTGTTGATACCTTCGATCAGAGCCTTTCTTCTGTTGAGCTCTTTTTCCTCTTCTTCGAGATCTTTCAGCTCTTTTTCGAGAGCGTCGAGATCGGCTTCTCCGCCCGCGGTGAGCAGGTTTCTGATTTCGAGCTTGNNCTTGCGGGCTTCAATTTCTTTCAGTCTTTTGAACATTTTTTCGTACTTCCTTTCGTTTTTTGTTTTGAAGATTCACAAACGTTTGCGATTCTTCGGTTTCAGGTGAATGTGCGTAATATCAGTTTCTTTCTGCGCTGCTCCTGCTCCAGGTGCGCGATCTCTTTCTTGTACTCCTCCTCGAAAAAAGATCTCGCAGAAATAGACGTCTGTTCGTAAGCCGGGAACGTTACGGCGGAAACGTCGTAAAGTTTCTTTACCCGGATAATCTTCCGGAGGCGTTTTTCCTCGTCGTAACTCTGTTCGGCGATCGTGAACGAAAAGCTCATTTTGTCGATCAGACCAGAGGAAACGTCCCGGTATAGCTGACGGTGCCGCTCGTCCTCGGCGTCGAGGATCGCTTCAATATCGAACCTCTCTCCGATTGTGTATTTGAGCGTCCCGTTCTTGCTTCTTGCATAAGGCGCGAGCTCGTGATTGACGTTCAGTATAAAATCCGACATATCGGCTTTATCGAACGCGCCGCGCTCGATCTGTTCATAGTATTTGATTCCGTCATACTCGAAGAGCACCGTCGGCGTCTCGAATACGACCGGCGTCCCGCGGAGGATCAGGTGCTTTTCGTCGCTCTGATTGTCGAACGTATAAGCCCCTCCGAAGGCGCGATATTCTCTTTCCGGAATCTTGATAGGCATTTATTTATCTCCTCCTTCTCCCGGTTCTTCGTCCGGCTCCGCCGGCTCCGTTTCCGGTTTTTTTGGTTCGGGATCCTTTTCTTCCTCTCCGAGCTGATATTCGTCTGCTTTGTCCGCGTTGACAACGTTCAACGTCTGCACGCGGCGCCGTCCTTCGTCTCCTCCGATCGGAGGGAATCCGAGCGTCGTCAATGCCTGGTCGAGCATGAGAGCTCCTATATCCGACAGGTATTTGACCGCTTGCAGCTTGTCGTTGATCTTCGCAAACGACAGCGTATTGATATCCGCGACGATCTCGTTTCCGTAGCCCCGCTCCTTCTGCGTGAATATTGCGTTTGTCAGCGCCTGGGAGAGCTGTACGAAAAACGGCTTTAATTCGCCCTCGTAGAACGCCGTCGCCTGATCCGGCGTCTCTTTGTTCTGAACGATAGCTTCGTTTGTGCCGTAATAGTCGTATATCGAATTCTTGATATATTCAAGCTGCTTGTCCGGGATCGGCGTAGTCTTGTCGTTTATCGGCGTGTATTTTGATTTATTGTCATGCACGACGATGCCGGCACCGTTGTTTTCTATCTGCAGGTTGTCACGGACGAATTTATCTCTCAGCTTTTTCAGGTCTTCGTCTTTTGCGGCGGCCTGGACTTCAAGAATACCGCGTATGACCGCAACGAGCTTTGCAAACGCGGACATTGACTGATTGAACGTATCCGCGGTCTGCAGCACCGGCAGAAGCGGCGCGTTGTTAGAGCCGAATATATCGTTATCAAGAAAGTGTCTGCCGATATAGATCACGTCCTCGTATGCGCAGGTGTATTTATTGCCGTTTGCAAAAGAAAACTGTATGAACATCTGCCCGGCTCGCTCTTTGAGCTGCACGTCCGACGCGTTTATGTTATAAAGCGCCTGCAGCTCGCCCGTGAACGGATCAAAATCCGGATAAACGAACGCGCCGTTAAATGCTTTATAATTCGAGGCGAGCCTGTAATAAAATTTGTACGCCGTACTGTACGGATTCGGCTCAAACTGCAGGATCCTGTTCATACGGTCGTTTACGGATATCTCCGCGCCGTTGTTGCGGCGTATATGCCGCGGCTGTACTATCGCGGCGCGGCGCGCGAACGAGTCGACGGAAGATCTCACCTTGTCGTCAAGCCAGGCGTTGCCGGAAAACGGAACGAATTCCGAGCCGTAGCTGTTCAAGAGCCGGTACGTCGAGTACACTCCGTTATCTTTGTCCGGACGTTTGCCGAAAATCTTTGAGAATAATCCCATAATTACCCCACAAAATACATATAGTTTTCATAGTCGCGCACGAAAACGACCCAGGCGTTCAGAAGCGATACCGTGCCGTCAATCCGGCGTTTGTCGGTGATCTTCACGGGCTGTATGTTGTTTAAGCCGCTTTTTTTCACGGCGGTATTTGACAGACACCATTTGAGCATAGGGTTGTTATTGTAGTTGACCTCGTGAGCGCCGAACGCCGCGCCCATTTCGCGCATAGGCTGAGACCAGGTGAACGGTCCCTGCGCGACCTGCTCCATTGTAAAGCGCTCGTTCTTCATCTCTTCGACCCAGTAACCGGCTAAAGCTCTGTCATATCCGATCTTATAAGGGTCTATCCTGTGCTCGTCGCGCATTTTGACGAACCATGCCGTGACGTCCGAGTAGTTGACGCGGTTGCCGTCGCATATAGTAAGAAGCCCCCGGTCCGCCCACAGGCGGTAAGGCGCCTCATTTGTATTCTTTTCTTCTAAAAGCTCGATGCGTCTCTGCGGTAAAAAATATTGCTGAAGGACGTATATCGTTTTCACACCGCGCTTTATTATAAGCAGCGACGCACACGTCAAGTCTGTTGTTGCCGATAAGTCACAGCCGCCTATCGCGTACGTGTCTTCGACCTCCGATATATCAAACGTCGCCGTGTTGTTTATCTCTTCAAACGAAAGCCACGATGAATCCGAATTTTCTCTGACGTTGAAGTCCTTGCACAGCACGGTCGGAAGGTCGGACGGCTTTTTCTTCGCCCTCTCGACAAAATCGAGAAGTGTATCAAACTGCTTTATCGGACCGAGACCCGGGTTTGCTTTGTACCACATACGCGGGTCGGTCCATTCCTCGCGCGCGTCAAGCTCGTATAAGATCGGCAAAAACCTGTCGTCTTCTTTTATGCCGTCCGCGACCTCGCAGCCGTACGTATACATATCGTCAAATATGTTTTCGCGCACGGTGCCGGCGGTCGTTATCATAACGACAAGCGGCTGATGGCGGGAGCTGATCGACTGCTTCATAACGTCGTAAAGGTTCTTGTCTCGTATCGCGTGAAGCTCGTCGATAATGACCGCGTGACTGTTCAAGCCGTCAAGCGTATTGCTGTCCGACGCCAGCGCCTCGAACTTTGAACTTGTCAGCGGAAAATAAACGTCGTTTCTGCGCTTTTTCAAAATCGCGCGCAGCTCCGGCGACTGCTTTATCATATTGACCGCCTCGGTCAGCACCTTTTTCGCCTGGTCCTTTTTCGTGGCGACGGAATATATCTCCGCCGCTCCCTCTCCGTCGGCGACAAGCATATATAAGGCGATACCGGACAGAAGCGTTGATTTGCCGTTTTTCCGGCCGCATAAAAACAGAGTTTCACGAAAGCGTCGAAACCCTGTTTCTTTTATTAAAAATCCGAAAAGCGTCTGAATGAACGCTTTCTGAAATAACTCTAATTTTATCGGAGCGCCGAGCTCGCCCTGAGACTGCTTGCAGAATGTCTCTATAAACTCTATCGGTCGCTCCCCGAGTTCTTCGTCAAAGTAGTACGGCGATCCCGGATCCGGTTCGCGTATCTCTTTTACGAGTTTGCCGTAAACCGCCTTGACGCGGCGGCTCGTTGTTATTTCGCCGGCGCGGATCTTGTCATAATACTCTGTGACGTAATTCATTTTTTACCCGCCGGGGATTTCATTACGAACGACAAGAGCGCTTCGCCCGCCTTGTCCGCCTCGGAATTCGGGAGCAGATCAAGCAGCTGCTTCAGCTGCGCCGTGTACGACTTTATCGTCGTGTTATACGCTTTTAAAGCCGGATTTTCGCGCCGTAAACGCTGCTTTCCCTGTTCAAACAGCTCGATAACGTCGCCCTTTTCAAGCTCTTCGGACAGCCTTTGAAGCGTTATCTGAGTGACGGCGAACTGATGTATGGGCTCGGCGACGAATTTCAATTTATCGGCCGGCAGATTTTTGAAAAATTTTCTTATTTGCTTTTCCGCGCGGCAGATCCTTTCACCTACCGTCAATTCCTCGGTATTCTTCTTAACTTTCGGCAATTCCGGACCCTCCTTTTTGCCTTGACCCCCCCTCCTATGCGCGCCCCGGGCGGTCCCAGACGGGACTGGTCGGCGGTTCTGTGAAAAGCGAAAATTATTTCAGTCACCGGGGGGTGTGTCTTCGTCAATCGACCTGATCTCTATAGCCGCGGCGTTTATCGGATTGATAACAAGAAGCGATCCGTCTGCCGTGTCGGCTTTTATTACGTTTCCTTCCGCTATCGCAGAAGCTAAGTCGTCGGCAAAGTTATCCGTCGTATCACGCAGTATGTATGTGACCGAGCCGCCGGCCGTGTATATCGTGATCTCTGTCATGATTTCATCCTCTCTATCAGATCGCCGTTCTCGTCAAAGCCGAGCGCCTTATCCGTCGGCATCTCGCCTTCGTGTTCGGCTGCATGACAGGCTCGGCAGAGCGTTTCAAGGTTGTCGACGTTGAGCGATACGCTCGGATCGTTTATGTTCTGCGGCGTAAGGTATATCTTGTGATGTACTATCTCGCCGGGCTTGCCGCATCTTACGCACAGATGAAAGTCTCTGTCAAATACGAATCTGCGCGTGTCACGCCACGCCTTACTTTGATAAAACTCTTTAGCAAAGTCTTTAATAGCCCGATCTCATAACGTTCGCGCAAGCGAACTCATAACGACGTTGAGCGCAACGCTCGGATCGTTTATGTTCTTTTGCGTGAGATATATCTTGTGATGTACTATCTCGCAGGGCTTGTCGCACCGCTGACATAATCTCAGATCTCTGTCAAATACGTATCTGCGTATGTCTCTCCACGCTTTTGACTGATAAAACTCTTTTGCAAAATCTTTCATCTCTAAACTCTAAACTATAAACTCTGAACTCGTATGTCCCGCCCGTCTTACCCACTTGCGTCACCCTGACGGCGTCCGCACTTTCCATTGTCGCTATTATACCACATATCAGCGCGGCGCAGTGCCATTTTGCAGATGATAAAGAACGTCAAGCAGGAAGCGGTCACGGCGGCGAAAGAAATCGCGCTGTGATACGAAATCGAGTCCGAGTCTGTGAAACGGATACGTCTTTCTGTCCGTGCAGTTTAAGAGCAGAGCAGAGCGGAGCTTTTGCCGCTCGGCTTTGCCGCGTATATCCTTGCCCGCCGCGTCAAGCGCCTGCTCCACGGCGCGGATCCGCGCGTATTCGCGGCTCTCATACAGCTTTTCTATACGCTCCGCTTTTGCGGTTGTTGAATCGGATACGCTGTTTCCGGACGGAGCCGGCTTGTCCGCAGACGGTGAAGGCATCGCGGAAGCTATAGCGCGGCGCTGCAAATCAAACGCCTTTTTCAGCGAAGGATAAGCGCGGACGTTCCATAGCGCTATTTGTCTGTCGTAGTAACTGAGCGTTTCAGCCATGGCGCATCACCTTTTTCAAAAGCCTGTAATCCGACGCCATTATAAACGGCTCGCCGTCGGCCTGCCTGCGCGGCTCTCCGGAGATCCTTACGAAGTCGCCTTTTTTCAGTCGGTCTTTGTGTATCATCCGGCAGACGGTACCGTTTGCTTTGACGCGGTATCTCTGATTTTCGCCGCCGACGTGTTCCATAACGGCGAACATCGCCCACATTTCTTCGGGATCTTCCGCCGCGCCGGGCTCTGTGTGTATGTAATCATAGTTAGGATCGCATAAAAGGTTTCCGGTTATCGTCATGTTACGCCCTCCTTTACCCACCTTATTCGAACGTATACGTCTTTGTTATACGGATTTTCAACAAGTTCAAATTTATCAAGCACGAATCCGGGCTTGTCCGGATACGGAAACGGCCTCCCCGATAAAAACGCTTTGTGATACGCGGCTGCGGTCTTCCGGTTCTGCTCGGAATCGCGCTCTTTGATATTCGGCTGCACGAGATTTTTCGATCCGCGCCATTTTTTGGAGTACCGCGGGTCTTTGTAAACGTATTTGCAGAAGCTGTCCGTGCCGTACTGCGCGTAATCTATCGGCGCGACGTTTATACTGCCGTTTCCCCACAGCTCTTTGAGCGTTTTATAATCTATCCCGCCGGTCATAAGCATATGATGATGCGGGCGCATAGTCCCGTTTTTGCCTATCTCGTCAACGCATACGTATTTCAGTTCTATGCCGTGATTTGCGTACCAGCGGCGGAGCCGGCGGATAAAGCAGATATGCATTTTCCGGGCTTCGTCAAGATCCGCGGGCTTGTGTTTGTCGCTATACGTAAGCTCGACCTTCAGGTCGCGGAATGAATCAAAGTTGTTGTTCACGACCTGGATAAAATGCTGAAGCGAGCGGCGGTCGTTTATCGCCTGCTGCGCGTCCGGCGTGGGCCTGCACTTTCCGCTTCGGCTCTTCGGCGGCTGCCATACCGGGGAAAACTCTTCGTCAACGGTGATCTTCGTCGTCGTTGTCCGTTTTCTGTATTTCGGTGTCTTGTTCATGATCCTCTCTTTTCAGGCGGGCTGACGCCCGCGCCGTCAACGGCGGCAGNNGTCGGCAGAGCCGCAGTCGTGACCGTCCGTGACCTACCGATTTTTTTGCTTAAAAGTCGGCAGGTCTCTTATAATAAAGGCGGTCCGTGTTTTAAGATTGATATTCGAGCTATAAAGCGGACGCGGACGCCCGCTTTTTCGCTGTTGATTTTTGCTTATAATACTTCTGTCAGAATTCTGAAGCCTTTAAATGTGTTATCTTCGATCAGCACCTCTACCGGCTTTCCGACGAGCTGCGAAACGTAATTCACTTTTGCGTCTTTTAAAACTTCGCTTATGTATTCCACGCTGTTTGTAATAACTTCGTTTTTCTCGCGGTCTTCCCACTTGCATTGATCGCTTATATTAACGCAGTATTTACCGCCGTCCATAACGTAACAGCCGTTCATTGAAAATCCAAGCTGTAAGCCTATTAAAAACGGGTAGTCTTCTATCGTGCCGAATTCTGCAAAGTCTATTTTACCGAGTAATTTTTCAGTCATTTTTGTTTTTCCTCGTTTCAAAGTCTTCTACAAACATATAAGCGGCGTCTTTACCGTATTTTTTTGTGTCTTCGTCGCTCCAGTCTAACGCCTGTCCGCATTTATGACAGCGTTCTCCGAAATGTACCTTTTCGCCGCAGGTCGGGCATAAGCAGGTGTAACCGTCGATTTGTGAATACTTTAATCCGGCATAAAGAGCCGGTATTTTCGGCCTTTTCGGTATACGGTATTCAACGGCTTCGACCGCTGCGCCTATCGCTTTTAGCATATCTCCGCTGAAAAGCAAACGGTTGTACGTCATAGCCCGTAACAGATCTTCAAGTATTTCGTGCGCTTGTTCGTACGTCATTTTTTGTTTTACCTCGTTTATTCTGAAATCTTCGATCGCTCTTAACAAATAAATAAGATCATCGTATCTGTCAACTCCGGTACCCCGGATAATTTTAATTATTATTTTCGGATTTTCGTGCAAACGGTCGATAAAGTCCTCCTGCCATTTTTGAAGCCGGATACCTGAGATGCTGAGAAACTCCGCTTTTGCTTCTTCGTATGTCATTTATCGTTTTCCTCGTATTCAATTTCACATAAATAGACAGGTTGATGATTCATATTGTCATATTCATATTGAAGCTGAAGTAATCTTTTGCCATATTTTTCCAATTCATTAAAGACAATAAGTTTGAAATAACTGTTTTTTGAAATTTTTCGCATTAACTTTGTTTGCTGCGCACTCATTTTATCCTCCTTAGCCTTTTTAAATTCTTCTTTCTTACTCGTGCTTTTCGGTGGTAATATGCGAGATAAACGATGCGGCGGTGACTCTGTGCATAATCCGACGTTAACAAATTTAATTCGTCATAATATCGCTTCAGCTCTTTGACAACAGCTTCTGCATGATTTTTTATTGCTATAGACAGTGAATTAACTACCGGACGCAGATTTTTAAGCACTTCGTTGTACTTCTCCTGCACCGGGTCGATCTCATAATCAGAATCGTTTTTTTCGATTATTTCTTTGTCGTTGTTCATAACGTTTCCCCGAATTTTTTCAGCGCTAAGGCGAGCTTGTCCGCCGTTTCCGCGTCTGTTTCTCTGATCTTTGCGATTATATCACGGAGCCGTGCGGCTTTGCTCTGCATATCGTCAAACAGAGCCTTGAACGCCGACACCTCCGGATTTGCGGTCTTAAGCCGTTTCTGCGCTTCTTGCAGGCTGTCCTTCGCCTGCTTTTCGGCAAGTCGCGCCTTTATGGCCTCGGCTTCCGCGTCTTCTGCTTTCTTTTTCGCAGCGTCAAGCGCCTTTTTCGTCGCTTCCTCGGCGTTCTTTTTCGCCGCGGTCTCCGCTTCGGCGCGTATTTTGTCAAGCGTCGCCTTCGGGATCTTCGGGTCGGTCTCGGCTTTTTTCAGCTTTTCCTTAAGCTCCGCCGCCTTCGCCTGCTCCCTCTCATACTGCTGTTTCATCTCTTCGAGCTGATTTTTGTACTTCTCCGCATCGTCCGCTTTCAGCAGCGCGTCATGCGCGGTGTCTTCCGCTTCCTTGAGTTTTTCGGCAAGCTCTTCCTTGAGCTTCTTTTGCATATCCGCGACCTTCCGCGCCGTGTCCCTCTCTTCGATAGCCGCTTTTAATTCTTTGACCGTAAGATCCGCGGCGCCGACCTCTTCGGCGAACGCTTCGCGCTCTTCTTTCGGTACCGCGAGGAGCTGCAAAGCCTTTGAATACGGCAGTTTCGCAAACGTTTGGGAATCTACGGAAGCCCCGAAAATAGAGATCTGAGCAGACCCGTATTCCTCAAACAGCCGCATAAAATTGTTTGCCGTGGACTGTGAAAAATCGACCTCGTTTTCAAGCCATTTGCCCCACTCTCCGTAAGGCAGCGCGCGCTTCGCCTCCTCTAACCGGCGGCCGATCTCCACGGCGTATATCAGCGCGAGCGCGTTCGCCTGCTGCTGAATGCTTTTTATCTCCGCCGTTATGACCGCGATATCACGCGCCGGCGCGTTGTTCGGATTTATCGTTATTTCGTTTTCCATTTTCTGACCCTTTCATCAATTTTTTTACGTAGCTGCCCCACTCTTCCGCGAGGTCTCTTATTTCCTGTGCCGGTACGGTGTCGTTACGTCCGTAGCACTGTGCGATCTTACCGAGATCGATCCTGTATTCAACCGTATAAAGCGGCGTTTCTTTGTCCTCTGTTTTTCGCAGAAATGCAATAATTGACGTGCCTTTTATGACTTTAAGATCGTATCCCATTTTTCCGACGCAGTGATGAAGTATATTTCCCTCTCGTATCAGATCCGATATGTCGTCCGGGATCACGACACAATACCCGCCGGCGGACCATTCGAGCCGTTTAAGTTCACGCGCTTTTTTTGCAAAATCGTTATACAGCTTTTTTCGTTTTATCATGTCTTTTTTTGCTTCAAGCGCGGTATATTCGTCAATGCGAAGATCGTGCATTCGTTTAAAATCGTTCGGAAAGATATTCTTCGTGTCGTTCAGATCAAGCCCGAGAGCTTTTACGGCTCTCAGATAGTCGTTATACGAAGATGCGAAATAGTAAAAGCCTCTGCGATGCGTACCGGCTTTTTGCTTTTCGAGGTATTCAACAAGACGCTTTCTGTCAATACCGGTTTCTTTGACTTCGGGGATATCCTCTCTTACCATTCTGTCAATACGCGCCTTTTCTTCACAAAGACGCCGCGCCTCAACGACGCCGACGTTATGTTTGAACGCATATAAGGCCGCCTGCGGACCGTACAGATCAATTTCCGCCGCGTTGTCTCTTATAAATCTGCAAAGAGACTTGTCTTTTTTTGCAAGTTTTACGAGGCTCGGATACGGATATAAACCGCATTTTCCGAAAAACTCAACGGCGTTATCTTTATCATAAATTGCAAGATAATGCATAAGATCGCAGTTTTCGGGATATGCGCAGTATTTGTATTTTGTTTCCGCGAGCACGCCGAGATTTAAAATGGGGATATTTCTGCCGAACAGATCGACTTTTTCTTCATTCCATACGTTAAAATCTTCTTTTTCAAATTTTGTTTCTTGGTACCCGTAATATGTGTTTCTCACGTCCTTCGGATAATATACCGGTTGAAACGGATCGTTCATTACACCGCTCGTAAAGTATCCGTTCCGCCAGATTATACGGCTGTCTCCGGAGATCTTCCGCACACATTCCGTGTATCTTGTATCATAACGTCCGCGAACTTTGTAATTTCTGAAAAACCATATCCGCTGGATCACTTTGCCTTCGATAATTTCAAGCCACGATACCCTGTTATGCTGCCAGTTGACCGCGTTTGCGTATATGTATCTGACTATCTCGTCAGGAGTTTCATCCGGTATTGTTCTCATTATGTAAATCGGATCCATAGCCTGCGCCTCACAGGAAGTCGGAAAGATCGATGTAGTTATCGCCGGATTTTGCTTCTTTTTTGCCGGTATCCGGGTTTTCTTCAGGCTTTGTTTCCGATACCGCGACTTTTGCGGGAGCACCGGTCTTTTGCTCTTTGACGTCGTCTTCCTCAAAATAGTGCGTAGCCCAACCGTACACCACTTCATCGGAAACGCAGGCGCAGTTTCCTTTTGCCCTTTTTCTCGCTTCGGACGTGATATAATTCCAGCACCCCGAAAACGTCTTTTTGCCGGAATTTATTTTTTCAACGAGCATATCCGAGGCGAATTCTTCAAAATAAGCGCATAGCTTTTTTTCAAATTCGCCGTTTGCCTTAAGTGTTATTCTCATAGAATCCCTCCGTTTATCTATTTGATTTTTTATACTTCGTTTTTGAGCGCTTTTTCGACCGCTTCGTTGTATTCGTCGAAAGTATATATCTTTGATTTGTTGCCTTCGGCGTCTTTTATTCTCGCCGTTATCCGGAAGCGCCGGCACTGGTCGTTGAACAGGCGCATATAATCGGCGCGATACGTTGACTTGCATTCGCACGCGCTTAAATGCAGGTAAACGAGATTTATAATATCGCTGTCGCGCTGTTCGGTGTTGTTTTCTATTATTACCGTCCTCATTCGTTCACGTTCTCCTTTAACTTATTTTTCTTTCCGGCGCCGGTTCGGGAATTTGCAATATTTCCGATATGGCGGTTATAACTTCCGGCGGGCTGAACGGCTCTTTATATAAAACCGTGTATTTGTTATCGCTTTTCTCTTGCATTTTCTTTTCCTTTGTGGTATAATACCAAAGAAGCGAGACGCACGGTCCCGATTTGCCGATCATATCCGTGCGTTCCGTCCCTCGATCTCCGGTCTTCGGAGATCTTTTTTGTCCTTTTCATATTGTTTCATCTCCCGTCAGAAAGCACCACCAGTCCGTGAACGGATCCGGCACGTTGTTGTCGTCGCAGAATCGCTCTACCTTTACGCAGAGAGGGCAGAGCAGGACGCGGGCGTCTCTCTTTGACGCGCCGTTTTTCGTCATATCCTCATCAAGTCTGCGCCCGCAGCGCGGACATTTGATATATACGCCGGCGCGCTGAGAGCGGCCTATATGCTCTATCGTGTCGTTGTAGCTCTTCCGGATCTCGTCGTCAGACGCCGCCCAGATATAAAGGTCTTTTATATCTACGGTCATAACGCAGTTGTTTGTCATGCGTATACGTGCGCTCGTAACGAGGCTCGGCGATACGGTCAGATCATGCTGACGTCGGCCGAAATAAATGTTCAGCGTTTCTATGTATTTGCCGTATACAAAGCTGTCGTGCATCACGTCGTACCATTTGACGAACGTTCTGTTTTTAATAAGCGTTGCCGCTTCTTTTGCCGTCATATCACACCTCAGAACTCCGTATCCGAATAGATGCTTGAAACGCTCATGACAATATAGTCCTTTTGCAGTCCTTCAAAGTCGTCAAGTATGTAATTGATCTTGCATACAAGTGATTTTCCCGTATAATTGCCGCCGTTGTCTATCTCGTTTATGCCGAGCAGATCGCCGACTTTATAATCCCGGTCGTTTTTTCGGACTTCAAAACTCTTTTGCCCGGATTGCAGAGCTTTAAAATAGTCGCTTCTGCATTTTACAGCGTGGATCATTTTTTTCTCCTTTCGTTATCGTCGTTATTGTTCGCCTGGATCTGCTCCGGCAGATCGTCTGTTTCTACGCTTACTTTTCTCGTTGTATCAAATATGATCGCTATACCCGAGATTATCAGACTTGACAACAAAGCAAAACCGTTTTTAATAAACGTTTGCATAATATCCTTCCCGCTTACGGATTCCTCGGGCGATATTTCTCCGCTTTTAAGCTTCTGTTCGTCCGTTTCCATACGCAAAGCGAGTATGAACATATTTACAAAAACCGCGATTATAAGTATCATAGCGAGCGCCTTAAGTATTTTTGAGAATAAGCTCATTGTTCCTCCGTCCCGATCGTAACGCGGTACGTCTTCGTTTTCAGCTGCACCTCTGAGCAGATCATAAGATCGGCGCCGCAGTCGCAGTGAACAAGGTCACGCTGTTTCTCCGCGTTGATCTCAAGCTTGATCGCACGCCCGCAGTACGGGCAAATGTTCGTCTGTTTGATCTTCATTTTTTCTCCTTTCCGCTTCTTTCTTCTGAGCTTTCTTAAAGGCTTTATACTTTTCGTAAAATATCTCGGCTACGTCGTCAAGATCGATCGTATTGACGTCCGGGTGCTTTTCCGTTTTTCTTTTTGCCTTCCGGTATATCGGACGCGAAGGCAGAAAGCTGCCGTCCGGCGCCCGGAGCGCCATTGTGCCGATTTGTATCATCCCCGTCATAATTTCATCGCTAAGCAACAGATTCAAAAAGCTTTTGCCACTCAAAGCCGAGCGTTACAGCTATTTTTTTGGCAACAGGTACCGATGCGTTTCTCGTTCCGTTTTCAATCTGCGAGTAATAACATTCGGATATTTCAGCGGCGTCTGCAACCTGTTTCATCGTCAATCCGGCATTTTTTCTTAATTCTTTAAGCCAGTTTCTCATAATTACCTCCTTTAAAATTTTGCGAAATGCAAAGTACTGTATATAAAATATCACAAACTTTGCGAATTGTCAAGTAGTTTTTGAAAAAACTTTGCATTATGCAAAACTTTTTAAATTTTGCGTTTTTCCTATTTACTTTGCAATTTGCAAATGTTATAATAAAGAAAAAATAAGACGAGGTGATGAAAATGATAAAAATAAAAGAGCTGCTGCGTCAAAAAGGAATGACGGCGCGCGCTCTTGCTGAAAAGGTACAAGTCGCGGAAAGCACGATGAGCTTATACATCAGCGGAAAACGCGAGCCCGATTATAACACTCTTCGAAAAATTGCCGATGCGCTTGACGTTTCCGTCGATTATCTTCTCGGCGGCGACGTTCTGCCGCCGAACGTGCGTCCCGTTATGCTGAAGCGGTTTCCCATGCTCGGAGAGATCGCCTGCGGCGAGCCGGTATTTGCAAACGAAGAGCACGAAACGTATATTGACGCTTCCGGAGATATCGACGCCGATTTCTGCCTTACCTGCAGAGGCGACAGTATGGTCGAGGCGAGGATATACGACGGCGACGTGGTATTTGTAAAAAGCCAGGATATAGTTGAAAACGGTCAGATCGCAGCCGTTATAATCGGCGACGAGGCGACGCTCAAATACTGGGATTACGACGCAAAGAAAAAGAGGCTCGTATTATCTCCCGCGAACCGCGCGTATCGCGTACAGATCTACGAGGGCGAGGAATTGAATCATATCCGTTGCCTCGGCCGCGCGGTCTGCTTTATGGGAAAATTATAAAAATGGAGATATAAAAAATGAAAAAACTTAAACCGTGGCAAATTGTACTTATGATTATATTTTACCCAGTCGGCATTGTTTACTTTATTGTGTGGCTCTGTCGCAGGAAAAAGAATAGGCAGCCCGTCGTCAAGTTTGACGCCGCGACAGCTCGAATAGAGCGTGATTTTCATACAAAGGTCGTCGGTGTGAGCTTCAATAATAAGGACGGCAGCAGCCGACAGGAAATTATAAAGACGTGTCGCTCGGGCGAGGAAATATACTTAAAACCGACGCCCTCAAAAGAATTTCCGGACGCGATAGGTGTTTTTACTAAATCCGGAAAACAAATCGGCAATGTAAACGCGGATCTCGCAAAGGATCTGAAAGAAAAATACCCGACAAATCCGATGTCATGCGCTATATCCGATATACACGGCGGCGAGGATGATAAGCATCTCGGCGTCAATTTACATATTGTTATTTACGGCAAATAAACAGTTGATAATATGAAAATAAGAAAGAGAATATTTGAGATAATAGAAGCCTCGGCGGATAACGACGTCGTAAGCCGTATTTACGATATTTTTATGATAATCGTAATTATCGCGAGCCTCGTACCCCTCGCGTTCAAGACGGAATATCCCGCTTTTGTCGTTATTGACAAGATATGCGTCGTGATATTTATAATCGACTACGTATTAAGGCTCATTACAGCCGATTTCAAGCTGAAGAAAAAGGGCGCTTTGTCATTTCTTCTTTACCCGCTGACGTTCGCCGCTCTTATCGACCTTATTTCGATATTGCCCTCTCTGACGATATTAAACAGCGGTTTTAAAATTCTGCGCGTCATGCGTATGCTGCGCGCCGCCCGCGTGCTGCGCGTGTTCAAGACGGCTCGATACTCAAAGAGCTTACAGATAATCGCTAACGTATTCAAAGCGTCAAAGGCTCCGCTCTCCGCCGTCGGTTCGCTTGCAATCGTTTACGTACTCACGTCCGCGCTCGTTATAATGAACGTAGAGCCCGATTCGTTCAATACGTTTTTCGACGCGGTTTACTGGGCGACGGTATCGCTTACGACAATGGGCTACGGCGATATTTACCCCGTGACGACGATAGGGCGGCTCGTCACGATGATTTCGTCCATATTCGGTATCGCTATCGTCGCGCTCCCGTCCGGTATCATTACAGCCGGTTATCTTGACGAGATAAACAAGAGAGCAGCCGAAAAGGCAAAAGAGGAAAGCGTCGAAAACAAAGAGGTTTAATATGGCATTTGCAAAAATAAAGCCGGTCCCGGAAGCGTGCGCACAAAACGCCGTGTTGTACTGCCGTTTTTCATCCGAAAAGCAAAAAGAGAACAGCATCGACTTTCAGCTTCACGTCACGCGCGAATACTGCGAGCGTAAGGGCTTCAACGTCGTGGGCGAATATATCGACCGGGCCATATCCGGAACGAGCGATCAGCGTCCGGAATTTCAGCGTATGATCCGCGACGCGAAAAAACAGCTTTTCGCTTATATCATAGTATATCGATTTGACCGTTTCGCACGTAACCGTTACGACAGCGCGATATACAAAAAGGACCTGCAGAGCGTTGGCGTCCGTGTGCTTTCCGCGGAAGAAAGCGTCGTCGCGGGCGACGAAGGCATAATACTTGAAAGTATTTACGAGGCTATGGCGGAGAGCTATTCCCGGAAACTGTCAAGGATCGTCAAAGAGAGCCTGAAAGAGACGGCGAGAAAAGGGCTGACGACTAATATAGCCCCGTACGGGTATAAATCCGTCGATCACCGTCTCGTAATAGATGAAAGAGCCGCCGAGGCTGTCCGCCTATGCTATAAACTGTACGCCGAAGGTAAAACAAAAAAGCAGGTAACAGACGCATTGAACGCCGCCGGCTTCAGAACGGCTAAAAACGGATTATTCAAGATCGAGAACGTAACGCGGATACTAAAAAAACGCTGTTATATAGGCGAAAACAATTACGGCGACGTTGAGAGGGAGTGCCCCCGGATCGTGGACGATAAAACGTTTTACAAGGTCCAGGATCTTTTGGAGAAAAACAAGAAGCAATACGGGAAAAAAGCGGACAAAGCGTTTTTTGCCCTCTCCGGGAAAATGTTCTGCGGCGAATGCGGCGCCGCCATGGTAGGCGACGAAGGGACCAGCAAGGGCGGCAAAAAATTCTATTATTATACCTGCGCGAAGCGTAAGAAAAACCGCTCATGCGTAAAGAAGAGCGAAAAAAAAGACTTTATTGAATGGTACGTATGCGAACAGACCGTGAAGTATCTGCTTACCGATGAACGTATACAGGATATTTCCGAAAGAGTCGTCGCCTTGGAAGAAAAGGATTCGGGAGCGCAAACCTTGAAGAAGCTCGAAAAGCAGGTGTCCGATATCGATAAAGAATTTTCGGCGCTGACTGACAAGCTCATAGCGACGGATTCGCCGAGCATTATCAAGACAATAAACAAAAGAGCTGCCGTCCTCGAACAAAGGAAGGCAACTCTTGAAAAAGATATTACGGATTTGAAGATCCGCGCAGAGCTCAAGCTCAATGTCAATGAAATTGAGTCGTATCTGAATACGTTCCGGTCCGGAGATCTTCTTGACGAAGAATTCCGCCGGCGCATGATTCATACGCTTATAAACGCCGTTTATATATGGGATAATAAAGTTTGCATTTATTATAACGTCCGCGGCGCCGAAAGCGTTTCCTTCATCGACGCCCTCTCCGACGTCGACCAGCTTTCCGAGTGTTCGGATAGCGTTACCAATGGGTCACCAGCAAAAGGCACGCGGAAGCGTGCCTTTTGTATTTATATCCGTAAAAAGTAGTAAGGCAAGGCAAAATCACGATATTGGTTAAATAATTTTGAAATATTATGATATCACATTGACAAAATGATTGATTTGTGGTATATTAAATCAAATAAGATTTTTAAACCGATACCGTGATGTCGGCAATATCGAAAAAAGGCGCAGATCGTCTGCACCGTCTTGCCGCCGCCGTGTCGTTTTGCGGAGATGCGTTATGAACAGAACGGAAAAGAAAAAGGATATGATCACGTCACCTTCCTTTACTGTTTCATCAAACGTTTTGGCGTCACTTGACGGTTATTTGAAAAAAGGATACAGCATTTTACCCGGCTTTTGCGATGTGCACGTGCATTTTCGTGAGCCGGGTTATTCTTATAAAGAAACGATAAAAGCGGGCAGCCTTGCCGCCGCCGCGGGCGGATATACGGACGTCTGCACGATGCCGAACCTCGACCCCGCGCCGGACAGCGTAGAAAACATAAAAAAACAGCTTGATATAATCAAACGCGACGCTGTCATAAGAGTTCACCCGTACGCCTGCATAACCGTCGGACGCAAAGGTCTGGAGACCGTTGACGTTGAAGCTTTATCGGAATACGCAGTTGCCTTTTCCGACGACGGATCGGGCGTACAGAACGACGCGGTAATGGAAAAAGCGATGCTTGCCGCAAAACAGTACGGCAAAATAATAGCCGCGCACTGCGAGGATAATTCGCTTCTGCACGGCGGATATATACACGACGGAGAATACGCACGCTTGCATGGACACAAAGGAATATGCTCCGAGAGTGAATGGCAGCAGATAGAAAGAGACTTGGACCTCGCCGCAAAGACCGGATGCAAATACCACGTCTGCCATATTTCAACTAAAGAGAGCGCGGAACTGATACGCCGGGCGAAAAAGAGCGGCGTAGACGTCACCTGCGAGACCGCGCCGCATTACCTCGTGCTCGACGAAAACGATCTGCGCGAAGACGGACGCTTTAAAATGAATCCGCCTCTGCGCTCGCGGGAAGATAAGGAAGCGCTTATAGAAGCCGCGATAGACGGCACGATAGATATGATAGCGACGGACCACGCGCCGCATTCCGCAGAGGAGAAGGCGAGGGGACTTGCGGGCAGCGCCTTCGGCATAGTCGGACTTGAAACCGCGTTTCCCGTGCTTTACACGGAGCTTGTGAAAAAGAACGTTATAACGCTCGACCGGCTCGTATATATGATGAGCGAGGCGCCTCGCAAACGCTTCGGAATAGAGGAAAGAGGATATGCCGTGTGGGATTTAAATTGTGAATATGTAATTGATCCGGACAGGTTTTTATCAAAAGGAAGATCAACTCCGTTTGAGGGCAAAAAGGTTTACGGAAAATGCGTTGTAACGGTGTGCGGAGAAAACGCTGTTTATAAAATTCAGAATTAAGGTGTCGCTTCGCGACGAATTTGGGGGTTCCCACCCCTCACGGCGCGGTAGACCGCGCCACCCCCCATACCCCCCTG
>DBWC01000028.1 GCA_002308615.1 Clostridiales bacterium UBA1248 | reverse complement strand
TCGCTCTTCGAGAAGGTTTCAAAATCGACGAAATCAGCAAACAACGGCTCAATCTGAACATTTGAGAAGTCAGGTTTTTCTGCTGAAATTATCGGCGCGCCCTCAATTACGGGAGCCGCTTCGACCGGCTTTTCAGATGTCTCGGATTGTCCTTCTTTTTCCTCCGATCCGGTCTTCATGGACTTCATAGTGGGGAAGAGAAGAACGTCGCGTATGGCGGGAGAATCCGTGAAGAGCATACAGAGCCTGTCTATGCCGTAGCCTATGCCGCCCGTGGGAGGCATACCTATTTCAAGCGCGTTTAAGAAATCCTCGTCCGTGTGGTTGGCTTCCTCGTCGCCCGCGGCGGCTAAAGCGTCCTGCTCGGCAAAGCGTGCGCGCTGATCTATCGGGTCGTTCAGTTCTGAATACGCGTTGCACATCTCCCAGCCGTTCATGAACATCTCAAAACGCTCGACGTAATCCGGATCCTCCGGCTTGCGCTTCGTAAGCGGAGATATTTCTGTTGGGTGATCCATTACGAACGTCGGCTGTATCAGCTTGTCCTCAACGTATTCCTCAAAGAACAGATTGAGTATATCGCCTCTCTTATGGCGTTCCTCGTACGCTATGTTATGCGCTTTTGCAAGCTCTTTTGCCTGTTTTGTCGTCTTTACTTCTCTGAAATCTACGCCCGCGTACTGCTTTACGGCGTCAAGCATGGTGATCCTTGCAAACGGCTTGTCAAGATCCATTTCAATGCCGTTGTAAACGACCTTGCCCGTGCCCAAAACCTCGTGCGCGACGTGACGGAACAGATTTTCCGTCAGATCCATCATTCCGTGGTAATCCGTGTAAGCCTGATAAAGCTCCATAAGCGTGAATTCGGGATTGTGGCGCGTGTCTATGCCTTCGTTCCTGAAAACTCTGCCTATTTCATAGACTTTTTCAAGTCCGCCTACGATAAGGCGCTTTAAGTAAAGCTCAAGCGATATGCGGAGCTTCAGATCCTCGTCGAGCGCGTTGAAATGCGTCTCAAACGGTCTTGCGGCGGCGCCGCCCGCGTTTGATACGAGCATCGGCGTCTCTACCTCTAAAAAGCCCTCGGACGTCAAATACTTCCTTATGCTGCTTATGATAAGCGATCTTTTGATGAGCGTGTCTTTTGACTCGCCGTTCATTATCAGATCTACGTAACGCTGACGGTAGCGCATATCGGTATTTGTGAGTCCGTGGAATTTTTCGGGCAGCGGACGCAGACTCTTTGACAAAAGAACGACTTTTGTCGCGTGGATGGACGGCTCGCCCATTTTGGTGACGAAAGGCGTGCCTTCGATGCCTACGATATCGCCTATATCGAGCTTTTTGAATTCCGCGTAAGGCTCCTCGCCGACGTTATCGCGCGCGACGTAAGCCTGGACCTCGCCCTTTAAATCCTGTATATGGCAGAACGACGCCTTGCCCATAACGCGCTTTGACATAAGTCTTCCGGCGACGGATACGTTATCGCTCTCGGAAAGCGTTTTATAAGTATGAGTTTCCGGATCGCAGTCGCCGGTAATATCGGCGCTGTGATGCGTTACGTTGTATTTCGTTATTACAAACGGGTCCTTTCCCGCCGCCTGCAGGTCCGCCAGCTTCTGACGGCGGACGGCGAGTATATCGGATAACTCCTGCAGTTTTTGCTGATTGTTCTGATTATCGCTCATTTCAGTCATTGCTCTTTTCTATTTTTTCAATAATTATCGTAAGATCGCGCTTTGGCAGATGCACCGTTACCTTGTCTCCGGTCTTTGCGCCGATTATGGCTTTACCTATCGGAGACGTATCGGAGATCTTATTTGCAAACGGATCCGCTTCCGTTGAACCGACAAGCATATAATCCGTCTTTGTGCCTTTTTCAACGTCCTTTACCGTTACGGTGACGCCTACGCTTACTCTGTCTTGCGATACGTCGTCAGACGATACGAGGCGGACGTGCTTTAACATCTGTTCAAGCTCCGTTATCCTGCCCTCCACCTGCGCCTGTTCCGTGCGGGCGGCTTCGTATTCGCTGTTTTCGGACAGGTCTCCGAATTCCTTAGCCGTCTTTATGGCGTCTTTGACTTCCTGCTTCTTTACGGTCTTTAAATAATTTAACTCGTCGGTCAGTTTTTTTAATCCTTCTTCTGTGACTGTTATCTGTTCGTGCATGATAATATGCTCCTCTGATTATTTTTCTTTTATTATTTCGACAGCTCTTTGCAGCTGGTTGTCGTCTTCGTAAGTCAGTTTATAACGGTTGAGCTTCTGCGCCTCTTCGCTGAGTTCGACCACCTCGTCCGGCGTAACGCCGACGCCCTCGAAGTTATCCGATTTAGGCGGATAGTAAAGATCCGAGGAAATATATACGACCGATCCGTCGCTTAACGGGTAAGGCGTGAGCACCGTGCCCTTGCCGTACGTCTGCGTGCCTATGACCGTGGCGTAACCGTAATCCTTAAGAGCCGATGTGAACAGCTCCGCCGCGGATGCGGTGTTTCCGTTGACTATCACGACCATCGGCATATCCAGACATGAAGCGTCGGACCTTTTTTCAGTCCATTCGTCAGACGCGCTCTTGATGCGGACTATTACGCCCTCCGGCAAAATGAAATCGAGTACTGACAGTACGGAGTTCAGATATCCGCCGGGATTGTTTCTCATGTCGAATACGATCCTGTCGCATCCGTCCGCCTTCGCCGCGGATACCGCCGCTTTCAGCTCCGTCGGAGTGTCGGCGTAGAAATTCGATATGGCTATTACCGCAGCCTCACCGTATTTAGTGTATTCAACGGTCTTTATATTTATCTGACTGCGCACGGCTTCAAGCTGTACTGTCTCCGAATAGTCTTCTCCGCGCAGTACGGTGATCTTAACGCTCGTTCCGGCTTCGCCCTTGACGGCGCTGACTCCGGCGTCGAAGCCGAGCTCGTATACCGGCACGCCGTCTACCTCGACTATAAGATCGCCGACCAGCACGCCGGCTTTTTCCGCCGGCGAGTCTTCGTAGATCTTGACGACCTCTATCGCATCCATATCGTTGTTCCAGATAACGGACGCGCCGATGCCCTCCGTCCTTGAATTGAGGCTGTTTATATATTCCCTGTACTCCTCGGCAGTCATATACGAGCCGTATTTGTCGCCGGTGCCGAAAATATATCCGGTTATGATGCCGTCGGTAAGCTGTTCGTTGTCTATCTCGTTTACGTAGTATTTTCTGTATAACTCGTCGACCTCGGCAAGCTTGCTGTTGCCGTAATTGGTTGAAGAAACGGAAGCCAGCTTGTTGTGGTAGCTCTGACGCACGGATAAGAAGGTTATCTGAGAAGCGAGCACCGACGCGGCCAAAACGGCTATTACCGCCGCGAAAAGCGATACTTTTCTCGGACTTTTAGCCGGTTTTTCCTTTTTCTTTTTTTCTTCCGGTTTCTCAGGCTCGTTATCGGGAGCTTTTTCGGCGTTTTCCGAAACGATTTCTTCTTCGGGCTGTTCCGGCGCGTTTTCCGTATCCTCGGCATACACCGCGTCTTCGCCTGCCTCGACCGGCTCTTCCGCCGGCGTCTCCGGCGCCGGCGTCTCCGCGCCGTCCCGGGTCTGCTTTGTCAGAGGCTCGTTTGTCTCTTCACCGGCCTGCGGTATCCCGGTCATCTCCATATTGTTTTCATCATGATCTGACATTATCGTAAAGTTAAATCCTTTCTGTTGGATCCGAAATATAATGAATCGACGGACGCGGGAATGCCGCGCCCGTTTGACCGTTATAAACGGTGTTTAAACCTTATAAGTCTTTTTCCTCGGGTTGTTCAGATAATTGTATCTGCTGCTGTCGTTTATATGGAGCTGCGTCATCTTCGGGAAATATATCGCCGGATCTTCCCTCGTCCTGCCGTCTTCCTGTATTATCTCAAAATGCAGGTGGTTGCCGGTGGACTGTCCCGTCGTTCCGACGAGAGCGATGACGTCACCCTGTTTTACCCTGTCCCCGACGCTGACGAGCAGCTTTGAGGCGTGGGCGTAGAGCGTGGAATATCCGTCGGAATGAAGGATCACGACGTAGTTTCCGTAGGATGAGGAATATTTTGCCGTTATGACTTTTCCGTCGGCGGCTGCGAGTATGCTCGTGCCTTTGTGCGCGGCGATATCGAACGCTTTGTGGAATCTTATACCGGAGCTGATCGGATTAGGCTCGTAACCGAACCAGCCGGATATGGAGAACCACTCGTCTGTAGGCAGAGGCCACAGATAGCCGTCTCCGTACGCGGCGGCGTGCTCCTCCGCCTTCTTTGCTTTCTCGGACGCTTCCTTGTCGGCGTTTGCGGCTTTGGCGTTTTCCGCGGCTCTTCTTGCGGCTTCCTCCGCCTCTTTTCTCTTTCTTTCTTCTTCCTCTTTGCGCCTGATCTCCTCTTGCCTGCGTGTTTCCTCGTCGATCAGCTTTGCTTCTTCCTCGCGGGCTTTTTCTATGGCCGCCGCCAGCTCTTTTTCCGTTTCCTCGCTTTCTTTGAGCGCGGATTCGTATTCGAGCTGATCCGCTTCAAGCTTGGCTACGTATTCCAAAGCCTCGGACTTCAGTTTTTCCGCCTCTTCAAGCTGACCGTTCAGTATGGCGGCGTACTCCTCCTGCTCGCCTTTTGCGACGGAAAGATCGTATTTCTGTCCCTCGTACTTTGTAGTGGTATTTTCAAGATTCTGTATCAGGTGTTCCTGATAATCCATCAGAGTGCCTATGTACTGTATGTTTGACAGAAAATCGGAAAGTGACGCGGAATCGATCAAAAATTCTATCGTTTTGATCGAAGACGATCCGGATTCGTAATCGTAGCGCAAAAATTCGATAAGGGAGGCTTCCTGCGACGAAAGCTCGTCTTCCGTCCCTTTTATTTCCGTTTCCTTTAATTCGATATATTCGTTATACGTGTCTATGAGCGCCTGCGTCGTGCTTATGGCGGCGTCAAGAGATTCGATGGTGCTTATAAGCTCGTTTATTTTTCCCTCGGTCTCCTCTTTGTCGCCTTTGATCTCTTCAAGTCTTTTGCGTGCCTCTTCCGACGCGGCGGACTGCTCCTGCAGCAGCGTCTGAAGACCGCTTATCTCGTTCTGCTTCGCCTTTATCGCGTCGTTTGTCACGGCTGCCGACGGAGCGAACGTAAAAACGGAAGATACCGCAACGACGGCAAGTATCAAAGATAACGGTTTTAAAATCTTTTTCATGATCCCTTTGACTTTGTATATAGTTTATCAGACTTTTATGTATTTTGAAAGCGAGATCTTCGAGCCGATATAGCAGGTCAAAAAGCCAAGAAGCAAAAATCCGACGGCTGTAAAATGCCACAGCTCTGAAAACGGAGCTATCTGTATGATGCCGGAAGCTGACGAATCCGACGTAAGAAGTCCGAACATATAGTTATACGTAAGGAACTGCAGGAAAAACGCTATGATCGCCGAAATAAGTCCCGTGAAAAGAGACTCCATCATGAACGGGAACGATATGAACCA
>DBWC01000092.1 GCA_002308615.1 Clostridiales bacterium UBA1248 | reverse complement strand
TTTGCGTGCTCTTTTTCATTGTCGGCGGTCTTCAAAAACAGCGCGGCGATCTGCTCGTAGCCTTCCTTTTTTGCCTTTGACGCAAAGTAAGTATATTTGTTTCTCGCCTGTGATTCACCGGCAAAAGCGGCCTGCAGGTTCTTTTCGGTCTGTGTGCCGGCGTACGGATTTTTCGGTTCTTCTTTTTCTTCTACTGGTTCAAGCGCATCGCCCATTGCTCCGCAGAGCGGGCATATAGCGTCCTTCAACGACGGCGCTTCAAATATCTCGCCGCATATGGTGCATTTGAATTTCGGCATATTATTATCCTCCTTAATATTCCTTATATCCGTTATATCATGCGGCGGGTATTTTGTCAATAGAAAAAGGAGAAAAACTTAAATTATATAAAACGCGCGCGGCGTAAGCCGCAGATCAGTGCGTTATACTTTATCGGCAAAAACAAAGAGTTAATTTGCAATGTTACCGTATAATCTTGCCGATAATGTGGTATCTGCAAAATGATATTGAGATAATAGTAAGCGCGCGGGTGTGAGGGGGGGACACCCCGCGCGCGCGGCTGAAGCCGCAAACACAAAAACCGTGGTAGAAATAACTTTGGCGTTTTTGTTTATAATAAAACGGTATTAGAATTCAGTTTCTTACTTCACAGTTTTCAATCGCGTAATCCAAAAGAATGTTTATCAGCTCGTTTCTCGACCGGTTCGTCTCTTTTGCGATTCTGTCGAGCGACGCTGCGGTATCTTCTTTAATGCGGATAGAAAAGACTTTATATCCGTCTTCACCCTTTGGTGTTTTGCGGTCAATGATCAGTTTTTCTTTTTCTTTCATAAAACGATCCTCCCTTTTTTTCTATATTTTACACTTGACAGAAACAAAAATATATGTTAATATTTATGTGATAACATAAAACATATTAAGTCGGGGGCATGAAAATGAAGGCAACAGGTAACGTAAGGAAAATTGATAAAACGGGAAGGGTTGTTCTGCCAAAAGAAATACTGCGTGACTTGAATATTCAAAAAGGAGACAGTTTGAACGTTTATATATGTGATCGTGATAAACTTATTTTGGAAAAAGTACAGCGTGATGAAAAAAAGTAAGCGCGCGGCTGAAGCCGCAAAAAAAGCCCCGTTGAGATCAACGGGGGGGCGGGGAGCCCCAAACGTGCGCTTTGCGCACACAATTCGTCGCTCCGCGACACCGCTTTTTATTCTTTATTCTTTCTTATTTCTTCTTTATTTTTTCAGCGTTATCACAACGTTGTCCGGCAGAACGTCCGCGGATTTATACGCTATTTCCTTTATCTGCGCTATCTCGTTCGGCAAAAGCTGATCCGCGCTTTTTACGACTATGCTGAGCGTATCGCCGGAGATGACCGCGATGCAGTCCTCAAAGCCCTTCGCCTTTATGAGCGTTTCTATGTTCGCTTCCTTTTCTATGTCCGCGGATATGCGCGAGATGTCAGCCAAAGCCTGCTTTGCGGCTTCCTCGTCGGTCCCTATATCCACCACGGACTGAAGCACCTCCACAGCCTCGTCTCTCGCCTTCGTGCGGTTCATCGCCGACGCAGCGAAGAAATCCTCCGGCTCCGCTGTTTTGGATGCGCCCGTGTTTTCGACTTTTCCGCCCTGTCCGGACACGGACGCCGTTTTAGGCAGAACGAAATTCAGCGTGACGGCGGTGCCGATAATAAGCACGCCCGCCGCTATGGCTATCGTACGTTTGCCGTATTTTTTGAAAAAATCCCTGACCTTTTCCGCGAAAATACGCGCTTTTTCGTTGTCGCTTGCTTTTATTATTCTCATAACTGCTCCTTTTCCGGTCTTTATTTTTTGCTATTTTAAGGAGGTAACGTATATCCTCGCGCTTGACACGCCGTAAGCCGTCGCCAGAGCCTCGGTAATCCTTCTGCATACCGCGGGGTCGCCGCCGTTTTTGCACACGACGGTTATGCCTTTTATGACCGGCGCCACCGTGCGCACCGCGACCGGCGAGCCGGACGACAGAACGGTCTGCTCGCTTTCCGCCGTTTTGTTTTTGGCGTACTGCGTTTCCTTGCCGTATTCCGCCGTGACGATGACGTATACTTTCCCTCCGCACATAGCTTCTACCGTTTGTTCTATTTTATTCTCGACGTGCGCCTCATATTCCGATATTTCATCTATATTATCGGTCTTTTTTTCGGTATTTCCGATAAGCATTAACAAAACGCCCAAAAGCGCCGCGGCGGCGAGCACAAGTATTGTTTTTTTGCTCTTTAATATTTTTGATAACGCCTCGTTTTTCATTCTTTTATCACCACCTCGCACGGTATGTTGAGCAGCTCGGACACGGAGTTTTTCAGCGGCACGGTGAATACCGCGTATTTTATACCGTACAGCTCTATATCCGCTTTTTTCAGCTCCGTCACGCCGTCTTCACGCTCGCCGTATGAGACGTTTACGGAAATACCGTCTTTTTCCATGCCGTATTTCGTATACGCAAGCTCGTACACCGCGTCGCATACGCGTTTCGCCGTCTGCTCCGTTATCATGCGCTTCGCGTCCTCCGTCAGATCGGCCACCGATACGCTTACGTTTTCAGATTCCAAATCGTTTATATGAAACGGCAGAAACGAGAGGATAAGCGACAGCGCGCACAGCGAACAGGCGAGCTTTACGTATTTTTTCAGCGCCGTCTCCGGGCAGATGATCAGCACGCACGAGCAAATCGCGGCGAGTACCGCAAGCTGAGACAGTAAACTCCGTATCATATGCAGAAAAGCGCGCAGGCGACCGTGAATATGACGCCCGAGGTGAGCATGACGGCAAGCAAAACCGACAGTATATCGTTATTGTTTTCAAAAAAAGTCTTCAGCCTGTCAAGCTCGAACAATCCGCATAAAGCGCCGGACAGACGCATGCACAGCTTTGAAGATATAACGGTCAGCGCCGCCGGGATTATTATGATGCCGATCGATATTATACCGCCCGCTCCCGCCGCGCCTCTGACAGTCGACAAAGCCGCGCTGACGGCGGAAACGGATTCCGAAAACGAAGAGCCGATAATCGGAATAAACGACGACGAGGCGAATTTCACGGTTTTGAGCGCGGCGTTGTCCGCGGCTTTAACGATCACGGTCTGATATGACAGCAAAGCGCATACGACGGCGGCGGAGCCGGCGCACAGAAACGTAACGGCGCGCTTTACCGCGTCGGATACGCCGGACAGCCCCGCGTCAAAGCCGAAGCCGGAGACGAGCGAGCAGCCGAAGCAAATAAGCAGAAGCGGCAGAAGTATCCGCCCGGATATGAGCCGCATTATCTGCAGCGCAAGCATCAATGTCGACACGGCGGAGCTTCCGGCGGCAATATTGCCCGAAAGCCCGTACATCGCGCACATCGCGGCTGACATCGTGTCCATAAGTATGCCTATGCCGGACAGCGCCGCGTTTACCGCGTCATACGCGTATTTTAAAGATTCATATACCGCGACGGAGCAGATGAGAGATACGCAGATATCGACGGGCGCGTTATGCTCCGACAAAGCCGAAGAAAACGACTTGATAAGCGCCGCGGCGAATACGAGCCCGAGCAAAAGACAAAGCGAACCGAGCGCGGGTCTTGCGTTTTCCTTTAACGCAGAGAAAAGCGCGTCGGCCGCCGCCTCGGAGCCGTATATTTTAACGCCCGCACAGTATTGCTCCGCTATGTAGCTTTCAAGCTCCTGCATTTTATCACCTATCCGTTTATATATCCTATCGCACACTCAAGTATCCGTTTTATCAAAGGCAGGCAGACCGTGAGTATGCCTAATTTGCCCGCCGTCTGTATCCCCGTCGCCGCGGAGCGCTCGTTTGCGTCCGTGCATATATCGGCGGAGATCTGCGACAAAAAGCCGATGCCTACCGATTTAAGCACGTACGGCAGATATTCTCCGACAGCCGACGTGCCGATCCCCGACAGCCCGTTTTTGAAATACAAAGCCATAGACGCGCATATGAATACGATCCACAGCGTTATTATGACGGAAAGCGTGCCGCCTATGCCGGCCTCCGTTTTCTTTATCGCCGACGTTATGAGCACGAGTATCACCGCGGCGGCGCAGACGGCGGCGATATCGCTCACAAACCGAACGACGTGCGGATATACGAAAACAGATCGGATACCCGCCCGACTATCATGATAAGTATTATTACGATACCGCAAAGCGATAAAAGCATAGCCATCTCGTCCCTGCCGCTTTTTGACAGCACGACGTAAGTCACCGCTACTAAAAGCCCGACGCCCGCGACTTTGAAAATTATATCGATATCCAAAACGTCATCCCCTTATCAAAGGAAAATTATAACTGCCGCCAGCCCGAAAAACGCGGACAGCGATATATACAGCCTTGCACAGCCTCCGGCTTTTTTTCGCCGCTTCTGCAAAAGCGCCTCATATTGAGATAAAAAAGCGTCAAAGCTCCCTTTCTGCACCTCGGCTCCGCTTTTGCCTATACTGCCGCAGAAATCGGAGAAAACGCGGCGTTCGTCGCCGTCAAGAGACGACAGCTTATCCGAAAAAGCGCCGTAAAGCCCGTCAAGATCATCGCATTCGCATATGCGGGACAGGATTATTTTCGTCGGCGTGCGGTTGACGCATATCTCGTCTCTTACGTAAAGCATAACGCGATAAAGCTCCTCGGATACGGAAAGAGCCTGCTTTTCCTTTTCGGATAGAAAATATCCGAACAGTACGGAGCATAAAAATATCAGTCCCGCTCCCGCGTATTTCATGTTTCATTCTCCGTTATATCAAATTCAAAGCCCGACGCGCTCCGCTTTAAAAATACGTATTTTTCAAACACCGCCGCGTCGTATAAAAGCTTCAGATTCGGGCGGCGGAGAAGAGAAGCCATACCGTCGGCGTGCGCCGTGCAGATCAGCGTAACGCCGCCGCTCTGCGCGGATAATATCGCTTTTGTCTCGTCCGGTCCGCCGAGCTCGTCGCACAAAACGACCTGCGCGGACATATTGCGCACCGCGCATTCTATAGCCGCCGCTTTTTCCTTGCCGCAGATATAGTCCGCGAAAAGCGGCTTTTTCTTCGGCAGAAGCTCGTACTTCGTATCGCATACGACGATGCGTTTGCCGTATACGCCGCAAAGTCTTTTTGCAATATCGCGCAAAAGCGTCGTTTTTCCGACGCCCGGCGCGGAGCATATGAGCATGGAGCATATTCCCGTTTTGTCAAGCAGCGCTGCGCTGCATCCGTCTACGTCGCGCGGGATCCTTATGCAAAGACCGTCTATCCCCCAGACCGCTCCGCCGAACGTGCCGTACGTTGAAACGCCGGCGCGCACCTGACCTGACGAGGATATATAGCCCTGCTCTATCTCGTCCTTGTGGGAATGGTATGAGGAGCCGCATAAAAGCGCGGCGGCTGAGTCTATATCCTCCTTAGTGCATATATAAGGCTTTCCCGACACGTTCCCCGTGTGATCGAACGTCACGTTCTTATCGGATACGGAAAGTGACAGCGCGCCTCCGAGCCGCAGCCGTATCTCCGTTACGCTCAAAGCCAGCTGCGGATATTTTATACAGAACAGGCTTATGATAGACGTAATATTCTTCGGAAGAAACGGATATGCCTCGTATACAGGCGGACTGTTGTTTTTGATGTTTGTCATGTTTGAATATATGAAAAAAGCCGCGGTATTATTACATATAAAAAAGCCTCCGTAAAAGGAGGCTTGTCGTATTTTTGTTTGAGGCTGACGCGGAACGTCCGTCCGTTCGGTTTGATCATAACATTACAGTATACCGTAAAGTCAATATACACGGCAAAATGTTAAACAAAAGTTCACAATCATATGCGGAGAATTAGATATTGACAAAAACAGAAAAATAGAGTATAATCATCTCGCTGTGTCAGACG
>DBWC01000018.1:2880-12231 GCA_002308615.1 Clostridiales bacterium UBA1248 | reverse complement strand
ACTGCTTCGGCTGCGGCGCCGGAGGCGACGTGGTGAGCTTCGTGATGAAAGCGGATAACGTCGATTACGGCTCCGCGATAGAGCTGCTCGCCGCCCGCGCCGGCCTTTCGGTACCGAATAACGGTTATAATAAGGAAGCGTCGGATAAAAGAAGGCGCATACTTGACGCAAACAAGGAAGCCGCGCGGTATTTCCACACGCAGCTCGTATCGGGAAAATACAAAGCGGCGTCGGATTATATCGAGAGAAGAGGACTGACGGCGGCCGTCAATCATTTCGGACTCGGCTACAGCCCGCCCGACAAAAAGCTGTCCGCTTATTTAAACGATCTCGGATATAAACAAGGCGAGCTTATAGACGCGTTTTTGTGCAACCGCGGCGGTTACAGCACGTTTGAAAACCGCATAATATTCCCGATTATAGACGCGGCGGGCAACGTCGTCGGCTTCAGCGCAAGATCTCTTGAAAAGAAACCGGCGGAGGGGCAGAAATATAAAAATACCAACGATACTCCCGCATTCAGCAAGCGCAGAAATCTCTACGCCATGAATTTCGCAAAGAATTCAAAAGAAGATTTCTTTATACTGTGCGAGGGTCAGACGGACGTCATATCTCTTCATATGTCGGGCTTTACAAACGCCATAGCGTCGCTCGGAACGTCGTTTTCGGAAGAGCAGGCGGCGCTCATACGGCGTTATAAAAACAAAGTCGTCATCTGTTACGACGGAGACGCGGCGGGCGTCACAAAGACTAACGCGGTAATTAAGATCCTGTCTGACGCCGGCGTGGAAACAAAAGTCGTAAGCCTGCCGGACGGGTGCGACCCGGACGAATTCATAAACAAATACGGAAAAGAAAGATTTGCGCTGCTTTTACAAAAAAGCATAGGCCAGATGGATTACAGGTGCGGTCAGGTCCTGTCTTCTTTCGATCTGAAAGCGGCGGATCAGCGCGCCATAGCGAGCGATAAGCTGGCGGACGTAATAGCGTCCGTATATTCTCCGGTGGAACGCGAAATATACACCGTGAAATACGCAAAGATACTTGACGTATCAGAGCAGAGCTTCAAGACCGTTGTCGAAAATAAACATAAAAAACGGGTAAACGCAGGCAGAAAAGAAGAGCAGACTAAGCTTATACGGCAAAGCGAGGGATACGGGGACAAGGTCAATCCGGACAGGCTCCGTATGTCAAGAGCCGCAAACGCTGAGGAGGCGCTGCTCGGCATCGCTCAGCTGAGCCCGGAATACCTGATAACAGCGGAGGACGACGGTGTCCTTACGGAAGGCGACTTCAAAACGTCCTTCAACAAACGCGTATACGCCGCCATGCTGAGCTGTGTCAGAAGCGAAGGCAGATTCGATATCTCCTTCATATCGGACGGGTTTTCTCCGGATGAGACCGGCAGGATAACGCGTATGCTGATAAACAGGAGCGACCTTGCCGACAACAGCTACGAGGTGTTCAAAAAATACGCGGAAGCTTTGCGGCAGACGGAAGACAAGCCGGACGGCGGCGCTGCGTCGTTTGATGATATACAGGCGATAATACAAAAAAAGAAGTAAACAAACGAAAGGAAGAATATAAATGGAAAACGATAAGAAATCAGTCATAAAATCGCTGATAGAATCCGGAAAAGTCAAAGGCACGCTTTCAAACAGCGAGATAATGGAAACGCTCGACGAGCTTGACATGAGTCTGGAGCAGGTGGAAAAATTCTACGAAAAGCTGCAGGCGGAGGGCATAGAGATCGTCGGTTTCCTTGACGACACCGCGGATATCGAGGGACTTGAGCGCGAGATAGAAAAGTACGAGTCAGCCGAGGAAATGGAAAAAATGCTGACTCAGGAGGGCCTCAACATAGACGACCCCGTAAGAGTTTATCTGCGCGACATAGGCAAATACAACCTGCTCGATCAGGAGCGCGAGCTTGAGCTTGCGGAGCGTATGGCGTACGGCGACAGCAACGCCAAAAAAGAGCTCGTCAACGCAAACTTAAGACTTGTCGTCAGCATCGCAAAAAGATACGTTTCCCGCGGTATGTTCTTCCTCGATCTGATCCAGGAGGGCAACCTCGGCTTAATGAAAGCCGTGGACAAGTTCGATTATACAAAAGGTTATAAATTCTCCACGTACGCCACGTGGTGGATAAGACAGGCGATAACGCGCGCAATAGCCGACCAGGCGAGGACCATAAGGATCCCCGTCCACATGGTAGAAACGATACACAAGGTGTCAAAGATACAGCGTCAGCTCGTTCAGGACAAAGGACGCGAGCCGACGGCTGAAGAAATAGCCTCCGAGCTCAATATGAGCGTGGAAAAAGTGCGCGATATAATGAAAATAGCACAGGATCCCGTATCGCTCGAAACGCCTATAGGCGAAGAAGAGGATACGCATTTAGGCGACTTTATACCGGATAACGATTCTCCCGCGCCGGCTGACGCGGCATCTCAGACGCTTTTGCGCGAGCAGCTGAACGACGTGCTGAACACCCTCACCCCGCGTGAAGCCCAGGTGCTCCGTCTGCGCTTCGGTCTTGAGGACGGACAGGCGAGAACGCTTGAGGAAGTGGGCAAACAGTTCAATATAACGCGTGAGCGCATCAGACAGATAGAGGCAAAAGCGCTCCGAAAGATACGTCATCCCAGCCGCTCCAAGCGCCTTAAGGATTTCCTTGAATAATACCGGCGAAATAAACAAGATTTATTTGCCGTATTTATGCATTTGACAGAATATCTTATGTATATAACCAAAATATTATAATAAAATCTGTCAACAATGCATAAAAAAAACGTGTGATTAACTTGTTTAAATGTTAAACAGGGGAAGAATAAGACACAAATTCATATTTTTGTACTTGACATTATCACTTATTTATTGTAAAATATAATATAATTATGATCGGACTCGTTTGAGGACGTCATTTTAGGAGGTTTTGCTGCCAAATGAAAAAGAAGATCGCGGCGTTATTTTTGCTGCTCGTCATGATTTGCGGGGCTGTTCTCACAAGCTGCAACAACAGCACCGATTTGATCACGGAAGATGAAACGAGACGTGCGCTTACAATCACACTGTACTGCATAACGGACGACAGGACGACTCCGGAGGCGATACAGAAGGTAGAAGACGCCATAAACCAGATAACGAGAAAGCGTTATTCAACGCAGATCAAACTCCGTTTTTACAAAGAATCGGAGTATGATACCGTTATAGACAACCTCGTCGCTGATATAGCGCTTGAAGAAAAGCAGAAGGCTGACAACGAGTCGCTTCAGGCTGCCGAGGCTAAGGAATCGAGAAGAAGAGCGGCTATAGATAAGCTCATCCAGATGGATAAGGCCGAGGTCACGACCAGAAAGCTCATCGTCTGGTCAACAGAGACGGACGGCGAAGAGAGCGAAGAAGAAGAATATACATACGAGACCACACAGAATATTTTCGGTGAAAGCGTTGAGAAATATCCGGACGCAAAGGATACTCAGCTTGACATATTCCTTATCTGCGGCACGGAAAACCTTAACAAGTACGTTATGGAAGAGCCGTACGCCACGGACGACGAATCGTTCTTGCTCCCGATGGACGAATCTCTTACGCTCGGATCCAAATCCATAAAGCAGTACGTCAACGATACGATACTTCTGGCGGGTAAGGTCGGTAATATCCAGTACGCGATCCCGACCAACAAGCGTATGGCGGACGAATCGACGTATCTTATACTTGACCGCGCTCTTATGAAAAAATACGGCTACGCCGAGGATGATATAAGAACGCTCACAAGCGCAAAATTCGCTTCGTTCTTAGCCGACATCAAAGAAAACGAGCCGGACGTGATACCGCTGAAGAACGCTCCGGACGCTCCCGGTATCGTATCGCTTTTCGGCGAGGAATCGATATTCGGCACCTACGTTGCAAATACCGCCGTCACAGGCTTTAAAGCAGTCCCCAAAAACCTCCTTTCGGCATACCAGTACACAGACCATATAATTTATATGGAGCAGTATAAACGCAACGGCTACATACAGGAATCGACAGAT
Source organism: Clostridiales bacterium UBA1248 (assembly GCA_002308615.1). Taxonomy (GTDB): domain Bacteria; phylum Bacillota; class Clostridia; order Oscillospirales; family CAG-272; genus UBA1248. The sequence goes on along the minus strand of DBWC01000018.1, from coordinate 8,194 downwards.
GCAAACGCACGCTACGGCGCGCAGGTCGTAAGTATGTCCGAGGACCAGCTCGAAAACTATGACGAAAGCAAATACGTCGTCAAAGTCTTGGGCAAGGGCATGGCAACGACGGAATCGATAGGCCAGTATATGTTCGGTATCAGTAAGTACACGAGAGACGCCGACAGATGCATGGAAATAATAACCCTTATAACCACGAATTCCGAAATCAGAAACCTCCTCCAGTACGGTATAGAAGGCTATAACTACAAAATAGACAGCGAGACCGGCAAACTCCAGCGCCTCAATCAGGAATACATGATGAATCTGTTTGCAACGGGCAATACGTTCATCGCATATCCCGAGGAGGATATGGAGCTTGACGTCTGGGAAAAGGATAAAGCCGCAAACAGAAGCACGATAGTATCTCCTTACCTCGGATTCATATTCGAGAAAGAAAAGAACGCGGATCTTATAGAAAAGATGAAAGCTCTTTCAAACACGGTGCTTGATCAGGTCAAAGCGTTTGACGTGGAGAAGAGACGCCTTGAAAAGATAGAAGAGCTGACCGCCACGCTTGAAGAATATAAGAAAGAAGCCGACAAATATAAAGAACAGCTCGATCTTATAAAAGACACCGCGGAATCGTATCTTGCGAGGATCGAGGAAGCTAAAGAAAACTTAAAGCCCTACGCTGATGCGCTTGACGCCGCGAAGAGCGCGTTGAAGCCGTACGATACGGAGATAGAAAAACTCAAAGCGGAGATCAAGGATCTTGAAAAGAAGATCGCCGACGAAGAGAAGGTCAAACCCACCGACGATAACCCGAACCTCGCTCCCGATCAGGATAAGATCGACGGATGGAAAAAGGATATCGAAAACGCGGAGCTCGATATAAGAGCGCAGAGAGGATATTCGTACGAATTAAGAAAAGAGCTTGCGGAAGCACAGGCGATATACGACGAACACAATAAAGAAGTAACGGCTCTCGAAGAAGAATACGGCGCGCAGACGGTAACGGGCGTGGATTCATCCGGTAAAGAAGTCGAATATCCGATGAAGACCGCTTACAGCGCCAGACTCAACAACTACAATTCCTTCAACAGCAACGTTGAAAACACGCAGAAGGATATAGACGCGCTGACGGCTCCCAAGCAGGCGGACCTTGATAAAAAGTACGCGGAACTTAAGAAGCTCGTTGAAGAATCTCAGACGGAATACGATAAGATCTCCGCGGAAAACGCAGCCCTCAACACAGAGGCTAAATCCTATAAGGAACAGCTTGCAAAGGCGGAAGAAGCCGTAAAAGAAGCGCAGAAAGCGTTTGACGAGGCTAAAGCCGCATACGACGAGAAGAATAAAGACGGCGCCATAGCGTTGTCCTACGTAGAGGATAAGGAAGCGGAGATAGCCGCAAACCAGGACGAGACAAAGGCGGAACAGCTTGAATCGGAGCTTGCGGAGCTCACGGCGGCTTACGACAAAGCCACGGCAAAGGCTTCCGCTGAAAAGAAGAAATACGATCAGGCAAAAGCCGCGCTCGATGATAAGCAGAACGCTTACGATCAGATCTCTTCGTCCGAGATATTCACACGTATCGCCGAGACAGAGGCGAGGATGAGCGAGCTCAACATAACGCTGAAGAACGCGAAATCCGAATACGACGGATTTATGACAAAGGAATCCGAGTATTACGACGTTATCGCAAACGAGCTTTACACGGAATTCTTCAAGGAGACCGTGACGGATCTTGAGAACAATAACGAGGATTATCAGAAGTTCATGAACGTCGGCGAAGAGCAGGCCGATAACGAAGACGGCGTCGTTTATATCTATAACGAATGGTATTCGGCGACCTACGGCGGATAAGAATAATAAGCTGAATATACCCCGCGTCATAAAACGCGGGGTATAGTATTAAAAAACGCCAAAATTTAACGATTTTTTTTGCAAAAACCATACGGAAAAGCCGAAAAAAATCAAACAAACGATTGACAAATACAATATATTATTGTATAATACATATGAAATTATTATTCAGGAGGAATTTTAAATGAATAAGACTCAGTTTATCAGCGCAATCCAGAAAAAAGCCGGCGTTGACGGTAAGACTGCAGACGCATGCGTAAAAGCAGCGATCGAAGTTATTGAAGCATCCCTCAAAAAAGGTGAAAAAGTTCAGATCACCGGTTTCGGTACGTTTGACGTACGCAAGCGCGGCGCAAGAACAGGCAAGAACCCGAGAACGGGCGAAGCCGTAAAGATCAAAGCCAGCAAGTCTCCCGCTTTCAAACCCGGTCAGACTCTCAAGAAGGCTGTCAACAAGAAATAAGCATAACCTACAAAACGCCGCGTAAAAAACGCGGCGTTTTTTGTTTATAAAGGTATTGACAAAACAAAGAAAATATGTTATCATATGAACAGTTGATCATATGTTATAAAGGAGACCGGAATGAAAACACACGATCATTCAAAACTGTTGTCGGACGTAAGCGGTCAGATGCCGCCGGACGAGGTGTTAGCGGAGCTTTCCGAGCTGTTTTCCGTATTCGGAGACAGCACGAGGATAAAAATACTCTGGGCGCTGTTTGAGCGCGAGATGTGCGTATGCGCCATAGCTGAGCTGTTGAAAATGACGCAGTCCGCAATATCGCACCAGCTCAAGCTTTTGCGCCACGCAAAGTTAGTGGGAAGCAGACGCGAAGGAAAGACGATCTACTATTTTCTTGCGGACGATCACGTAAGAAGCATAATAGGCCAGGGAATGGAGCATATTTCTGAATAGAAGGGCAAAAAAATGAAAGACCATAAACACGAGCACGAACACGAGCACGAGCACGAGCACGAACACGAGCACGAGCATGAATGCTGCTGTCACGATCACGATCACGGGCATTGCTGTCACGAAGACGGTCACGGGCACTGCTGTCATGAGGGAGAAGACAGAAAAACGGAAGTTATAAAGCTGATAATATCGGCGGTCCTTTTTGCCGCGGCTTTGCTTGTTGAGCACGTATTCAAGCTTCATTATGCCGTTTATCTTATACTTTATATCGCCGCGTTTGCCGCGGTCGGATTTGACGTTATAAAAACGGCTGTAAAAAGGATAATAAAAAAAGATATATTCAATGAATGTACCTTAATGACCGTCGCGTCTGTCGGAGCGTTCTTTACCGGATCGTTTTCGGAAGCGTCCGCAGTTATGATACTTTACAGCTTCGGCGAGTTTTTGCAGGATCTTGCCGTCGATAAAAGCAGAGATTCGATAGAATCGTTAATAAACGTCATGCCGAAGGACGCGGAGGTTTACAGAGACGGAGAAACCGTTGAAATTCCCGCCTCTGAGGTAAAAGTCGGCGATACGGTCATAGTCAGACCCGGCAGAAGCGTCGCCGTTGACGGAGTTATTAAGGAAGGCTCCGCCTCGTTTGACACGTCCGCGATAACCGGCGAATCTTTCCCTCGCGGAATGTCGGAGGGCGACCGCGTTATGAGCGGTTACATAGCGCTTGACGGTGAGATAAAACTTGAGGCGACAGCGGAATACGATAATTCCGCCGCCGCGCGCATAGCCTCGCTGATTGAAGGAGCGGAGGCGAAAAAAGCAAAGACCGAGAGCTTTATTACAAAATTTGCAAAGATCTACACACCCGTTGTGCTTATCCTCGCGGTAATAGTCGCTATACTGCCGCCGGTTTTCGATCAGCAATGGAAAACGTGGATACACAGGGCGCTTACGTTTTTAGTCGTTTCCTGCCCGTGCGCGCTCGTGATCTCCGTGCCGCTTACGTTTTTTGCCGGAGTCGGCGCCGCGTCGCGCAGCGGAATTTTAGTAAAAGGAACGGAATACCTGGAAGCGCTTTCAAAAATTGATATATTCGCGTTTGACAAGACCGGAACGCTGACGAAAGGCACCTTCGCCGTGTTCGAAATTCACGCTGAAAAAGATAAAGCCGAGCTTATAAACGTCGTATGCAGCGCGGAGGCTCATTCCGATCATCCTATTGCAAAAGCGCTGTCCTCGCTTGAATACGAGGCGCTTGACGTGTCAGAGCTTAAGGAAATGCCGGGCGAGGGCATAGTCTGTAATATAGACGGCAAACAGTGTGCGATAGGCAATACAAGGCTTATGAAAAGATATGGGATAGAGCTGCAAAACAGCCTTTGCACGGCGGTGCACGCCTGCCGTGACGGCGAATATCTCGGATATATAACGCTCAAAGACGAGGCGAAGGACAACGCCGCGGAAGCCGTCGGCAGTCTTAAATCGCTCGGCGTAAAAAAGACCGTGATGCTCTCCGGCGACGCGAAAGCGGCGGCGGAAAGTACGGCAAACGAAGTAGGGCTTGACGAGGTTTACGCGGAGCTTTTGCCGGATCAGAAGACGGAGGAGGTCGAAAAACTGCTTAAAGAGGGCAAGGTCGCCTACGTAGGCGACGGCATAAACGACGCCGCGGTCTTGGCACGCGCGGACGTGGGCGTCGCGATGGGCGCGCTCGGCTCTGATACGGCGATAGAAGCGGCGGACGTGGTTTTGACCGACGATAACGTGGCAAAACTGCCGAAAGCGATAAAGATATCGAAAAAGACCGTGAGCATAGCGCGGCAGAATATAATATTCGCCATCGCCGTCAAGGTCATAATTCTCGCTCTGAGCTTTTTCGGTATAACGGATATAATGTGGCTCGCCGTGTTCGCGGATACGGGCGTGGCGCTTCTGTGCGCCGCAAACGCGATGAGGGCTATGAAATGCAGATAAGACCGCATCATATCTTGTGTATAGGCAATTTTGAAGGCAAGGGCTACAGTAAAGAGTTTACGGAGAATATGAGCCGCGTAATTTCGGCTCTTGAATCCGGCGAGCCTTTTACGCTCACCGCCGCGGCGGACGATATCTGCAAAGCCTGCCCGTATAATACGGAAGGCGTGTGTAAGGATATCGAAAAGGTCAGCCGTTACGACAAAGCGGCAAAGGCGCTTTTGGAGCTTGAATACGGCAGAGAATATAAATACGGCGATACTGCCGAAAAAGTAAAAGCGCGCGTATATTCGCAGAATAAATTAAATGAAATCTGCGGCGACTGCGAATGGGCGGAAATATGTACAGGCAAAAATTAAATAACGGGCGATCATCGATCGCCCTTCTTTATCGGTTATCCGAAAACTGAAAAACCCCGCATATGCGAGGTTTTTTCTGGAGCTGCTAATCAGAATCGAACTGATGACCTCATCCTTACCAAGGATGCGCTCTACCATCTGAGCTATAGCAGCGATTTATGCAACGCGCATATTATATCAAATTCAAAGCAAAATGTCAATACCTTTTTTAAAAATT
>DBWC01000018.1:0-2817 GCA_002308615.1 Clostridiales bacterium UBA1248 | reverse complement strand
TGGCACGACGAAGTCGTGACGGAAGGAGTTTTATCAAACACAAAATACTATTTCTTCTTTTTAAAAATCATTATCACGATGACAGCGACGGACGCGGCGATCACGACCGCGCAGATCACAATAACTATGACGCCGGCGTTTGATTTGCCGTCGGCTTCCGCGGCGCCGGTCTCTTTAACGTCCGTGCTTACGCTCGTCTGCGACTCGCCGTCCGTTACGGCTGCAGTCGTCTGTTCAGGTCCGGACGCGTTTTGCGTAAACGTATAAACGTATTTGAACCTGCCGCCGGGCGCGGCGTCGCCCGTGCGGTAAAAGTCGAGTATCTCGCCTTTGAACTCTCCCGAGCCGTCCTCATCCTGCACGTTGTCCGTCCATTTGAAGCAGATCTTGTCGGAATCTTTAACGCCTATCGCGGTTTTCGGCACGGCTATGACGAGATATTTTCCGTCAAGGGAGTACTGTACGGGCACAGCGTCTTCCGTTTCATATCCCGACCCGGTGAATTTCTGTAAATACGCGTGCTCCGCGTCCGCCGGCTTTTTGCCTACGACGTAGTCAAAAGTCTCCCAGCCAGTTTCGTCCGTAACGTCTATATAAAGGTTCATCCAGTTTTTGTCCGTGTACGGCGTTATATCGTCCCTGCACTCGACCATGAAGTAAATATTGTCTTTGTCTTTTGCTATTTTCGCGCCGGTTATGTCGTTTCTGCCGCTGTTGTCCGTGTAATAATACGAGCCATAGCCTTTCGCGTCTCTGTCGGCGGTGTTGTTCGGGTACGCGACGTATGAAGCCTCCGCCTTTTCCCACTGCGGAGCAAGAGCCGATTTAAGGTTTATCGAATCGCTTGACGAATATACGGGCAGCTCCTCGCAGCCCTTGAACTTGCGTATGTAATAGACCATCTGATAATAATAATTATCTCTCAGATTGCCCTTTGACGGTTCTATATCACGGCTGAACTCGTCGTTGAACTCGTCCGGAAACGCGTTTTTGACGCCGCACCATACGTCGTATCTGCCGGCAATCCATTCGTTCCAGCCGGTTATGAATATTACCTTCGGGTCAACGGATATAGCGTATTCGAACTGCTCCGCAAAGTTTGCGCCGTATTTCACAGCGTTCTCGCGCGTGTCTATGCCTTTTGACGTGTACGTTCTGCCTATTATGTTATCACCGTTCATCGCCGAGAGCTGATGCGTTACGTAATCGTGGTTTACCGCGACGCCGACTGTGATCTGCTCAACGCCGCTTTCACCTGTCTTTTTGTATCTGGTCTGCTTGTAGGTCGATAACCAGCCCCACTGGTCCTTGATTATCGGCGTTGTCTGATAGCTTGCCTGCGGCGCTCTGAAGGTGAAATAATTTCTTATTTCCTTGCCCAAGGTATCGTTAGTTTTTATAAAGTCCCGGTTGCACATCAGCATCGGCTTTCCGTCAAAGTAAAACCACAGCTTCTGATATTTTCCGCGCTGAAAAATATCCTGATAAAGCGATCTTACCTGCGTGTTCGCGCTGTCATTATCTCCGAACGGCAGCAAAAACGAGATCTTCGGAACGTTGACGCCGTCGTTTAAGGCTTCTTCAAATACCTCGAAAATATGCACGTAGCTGTCCTTGAACGTAAACGTGCCGTTCGTGTTGTCAAAGAAAATAACGTCAACGCCCGCGTCTGCCAAAAGCTCGGCGTGCTTGCGGAGCACCCAGCGGTCGGTGGTCCGGTAGTAGCCAAACAGCGGTTCGTCCCACCAGAAATGGCCGGGCTGGGGCTGCCACGCGGGGTGAGAGACGTCCTGCATGGCCTCGGGATGGGCACGCACGATGTCGGTGATGTTACGGATTTCGGTGGCCGCGGGGTCGTCCCATTCGTGCCACGTCCAGTAGAAAAGGATGACCTGCTTGTCGGGATGGAGCTCGTCATAACGCCCCACCTTGCGGCCCAGGGCATCGGTGGCGGCCCAGTAGTCGCTATTCACGTCGTCGGCCCAGCAGACGGCACTCAGCAGGAGGGAAAGGATGAACAGGGTTTTCTTCATAGCGGAAAGATTTCTGCAAAGGTAAGCATTTTCATGAAAAACTCAAATTAATTTGGTTTTTCGCTCGGCTCACCCTATCTTTAATCCACCTTCGGGGGCTTTTAGGTACTCACGCTCGGAAAAACCCAAATAAATTTGGTTTTTCACTCGCTTACTCGTACCTTTGTGGGCAAATCAAAACCATACCTGAAATGAAAACAAATTACGAAGTGCGCTATGCCGCCCATCCTGAGGATGCTAAACATTATGACACGGCGCGTGTCCGCCGCGATTTCCTGATTGAGACCGTCTTCGCCGCCGACGAGGTAAACATGGTCTATTCGATGTACGACCGTATGNNAAAAAATATCGCCATCTAATCCGTCAGAAACATGAAAAAGCTCAGTCTGTTCTTACTGGTTTTCCTGTGCGGGTGCACGGGAAGCCACACGCTGTTCCATAAGGGAACGTCAAACTATACCATCGTGATCGATGCGGATGCTCCGGCATCGGAGCAGTATGCCGCCACCGAACTGCAGTACTGGCTGCGCGAGGTGAGCGGCGTGGAGTTGCCCATCGGCTCGCTGACGGACGGCGTGAAGGGACGGCGACTGATTGTCGGCTACAACGCCCTCGTGGCGGAGATGATGCCCGACGCCGAGAAGCCTGCGGACAGGGACGACGCCTTCACCTGGTGTAACAAGGGAGGCGACATCCTGTTCTGGGGCGGGGCGAAGCGCGGCACGCTCTATGCCGTCTATTCGTTCCTCGAGAAGGAGCTGGGCTGCCGTTGGTATGCCAAGGA
>DBWC01000096.1 GCA_002308615.1 Clostridiales bacterium UBA1248 | reverse complement strand
GTTCGGATAACTCTTGTTACCCTAAAGGAGGCAAAAACAGTATGAAGATAGAGGAAAAATTCCCGGATTTTGCGCAACCGGGGCTTGAACTTTCGCCAAATCAGAAGTTTTATCGGATACCGGATGAGAATTTCGATCTGTACGGCGTTTTTTACGATAAAAAGCTCGGGCGGTTTCTGCGTATGCCGCAAAGCGTCGCAAACAGCGTAAGCCCTAACGTAGCGCTCTTAAACGGTTATACCGCCGGAGGCAGGATAAGGTTTTGCACGGACGCGGAAAGGATGTCTGTGACTGTAAGCTACGACGCGCTGAACGTCCATTGCCATATGACGCAGCTCGGATCGGGCGGATTCGTTTTGCTTGAAGAAAAGGAAGAAGAGGACGGACGTATATCGTACAAAACGGCGGCGCAGTTTATCCCGGGACATTACGCAAACGCATCCGAGTCAAAAGGTCAGAACGGCTATACCGTGGAAAAGTATCTTTGCGGCGGCGTTATGAGAAATTATATCCTTTATATGCCGACGTATAACGACGTGCGCGAACTCATCCTCGGCTTTCCTTCCGGTTCGCAATGTTCGCATGGCTTGAAATACAGATCCGACGTAAAACCGATTTTATATTACGGCTCGTCGATAACGGAGGGCGGATGCAGCTCGCGCCCGGATATCCCGTATCAGTGCTTTATATCGAGATGGACGAACACGGATTTTATAAACCTCGGCTTTTCGGCGGGCGCGCTCGGCGAGGACGCGATCTGCGAGTATCTTTCGTCGCTTGACGCAAGCGTTTTCGTATGTGATTACGACCACAACGCGCCAAATCCCGAACATCTGTGGAACACGCATGAAAAACTGTTCAAAACGTTCCGCAAAACGCATCCGGACACACCCGTGATATTTATGTCAAAGCCGGATTTCGACTGCGATCCCACGGCTCCCGCCCGCCGCGAAGCGGTGAAGAACACTTACGATAAAGCCGTTACGGCAGGCGATAAAAACGTGTATTTCATAGACGGAGAAAGCCTTTTCGGAGAGACGGACAGAGAATGCTGCACCGTGGACAGCACGCACCCGAACGACATAGGATTTTTAAGAATGGCAAAAAGGCTCTTTGCGGAACTGAAAAAGACGGGGGTCCTGTAATATAAAACACAGCCCGTATTTACGGCAGTTATAATACAAAAGACGCCGAAGGGAGAGGCTACGTAAAGAAGAAACAAACCCACTCTGATATCTTTCGAATATGGAAAGTGTCATAGTGGGTTATCTTCTTTCAGCTCGTCTCAACCCTTCCGATATAGGGAAGGTTTTTTATTCAGCTAAATTGCTCGCTTGCGTTCACAGCTAAATTGAAACCTGTCGGTTTCAGCTAAATTGAAAAACCTGCGGTTTTCAGCTAAATTAAATTCGCCCTTTAAGCTCGGCGAAGCCGAATTTAGCTTGCACAGCAAATTTAGCCGGGCAACGCCCGATTTAGCTCGCCCAACGGGCGAATTCAGCTGCGGTGTACTTCCTTATGAAGTACACCGCAAAGGCGTCTTTTTATAACTCATTTATCTTCTTCATCCTTCAGATGGACGTTCCACCCCGTGTTGATCTGCTTTTTTACCTTGCTCACGGTTTCTTTGTCAAGATCCGGCCAGTCTATAACGACGCTTGCTCTTTTTTTCACCAGATGCGCTTTTTCGGCGCACAGGGCAAGCGGCGTATCGGACAACGAGTCGGAATAGAAATTATCTATCTGCGGAAAGCCGTGATCAAAGATATATTTCGCCTTTTCCTTTGCGTACATCAGATTGTTCAGAAGCACGCCGAATTCACGGTCATATTCCGTCGCCATGTAATTAACGCCGAGCCTTTTTGCTATGGGTTCTATTATGCAGGCCGGCGACGCGCTGATTATAAGATCGTCGGGCCTTTTTTGCGCCAGATACCACGCGGCTATCTTTTTTTCGTTTTTATCCCAAAACCGCTCTATTTGTATATCAAAGTCGTCTATCATCGTCAAAAAGCCGTTGAATTTGCGAAGCATAACGCATTCCCGCATTTTACCCGTTTTTGTTAAAATAAGGTTTATCACGGCTTTAGGCGCAAACGTGAACCACAGCTTGGGGTGGCGTATCATGCACCGGATACAGAAGTCCACGGTGCTGTTTGTCGGAAATATGGTACCGTCAAAATCATATACGTTCATATCGGTTGTTTTCCTTTTTTTATTTTTAACGCGTTTTATCGATAAGCAGTATACCATAAAAACCGGAAAAAAGCAAGGGGTTTTAATATAATTAGTTTGTCAAAGTGCAAAAGACGCCTTTCGGCGTCTTTGAAAATGCCTTGACATTTCTTTTGCTTTGTAGTATAATGGAAACGGACAATCCGAATACGCGCAATATTGCCTCGTTGCGCCCTGCCTTTCCGCTTCGGCACAGAGAAGTCTCGCGTAAAGACTTGAGATCCGGATAATGCAAGGATCAAGTTCAAACGTCTTTATCCGATCGTAAAGATTCAGAGGCAGCAAAGTACAAAATAATAACCGGAGGATAACCATGAAGAAACTGTTCATAACGCTTGCATGCATCGCTGCGCTCGCCGCGGCTCTTGCTCTTTCCGCTTTTGCCGTACGCACGGATAACGGAGTCCTTGTATATGACGCGGACCGCATAGAGGAGATCCTGAACTGTGAGGCGGGAGAGCGCGATATCAGATGGGACGTGCCGTTCCTTGCAAACGAGCCGAAGATCGACGGCGTAATAGGTGAAGGCGAATACCTGCCGTTTGAAAACTATATGCCGTATATGTCAAAAGCGGCGTTCGGCAAAACGAGCGAAGGCTCGTTCCAGGAGTTTATAGACTCGACGGAAGACAACATACTCGACGCGTACTGGGGCTGGGACGGAACATATCTTTATATCGCATTCACGGTGCA
>DBWC01000015.1 GCA_002308615.1 Clostridiales bacterium UBA1248 | reverse complement strand
ACCCCCCAAACCCCCTCTTTCCCCTCCCCTCAAGTTGTCAAAACAACTTGAGGGGGCAGCGGACCTTGCCCGCTTGCGGTACGCGCCGTGAGGGGTGGTCCGGGGTTCCCCCGAAAACGAGCTTTTCGGGTTTTTGGGGGTTCACGGGTGGAAACCCACCGTTTTCGTCGGCTTTGCCGATACTATATCGTGCGAAGCGCTTTTCACTTTAAAAGGGCTGTCTGCGACAGCCCTTTTAAAGAAACGCTGAACAAATCGCTGCACGCATCCCGGCGCATCTTTTTCCGCCTAACTATGCCGAAAAAATCTTGAAGTACCGTAGTACATCGGCGTTTTTTCGGCTTCGTCATACGAAAAAATCTACTGCCGATCTGTGCACTTCGATTTATTCAGCGTTTCCTTTGCTTGTTTTACTTTTTGCTGTTCTCGCAGCTCTGATTCGCTATGCCGCAGCTTGTTTTGCAGGCTGACTGGCAGGACGTCTGGCATTCGCCNNCCGCAGCCGCCGTTCTTTGCGCTCTCACAAAGGTCGCGCGTCTTTATTGTTTTGATATGCTTCATATCTATTCCTCCTGATTTATGATTCAACTAATATTACCACACAATAACATATTTGTCAAGTGGTGAAATATTATATTATTTTACTTTTTTCTTCTTAATTGTAAATATAACGATCACGCATACGACAGCGGCGGCCGCGACGGCGGCGATGATCACGATGATCACCGGAAAGTCTTTTTTCGTATCCGTGTCGGTCGCACCGGTCACTGTGTTTTCCGTTGTTTGCTCGGTTTTTTGCGTATCCGTTACGGTTTCCGTCGACGGTGGATCCGACACGCGGACCTTAACAGGCTGAGTGTATAGCGTGTATGAGTTGGATGAATTTATACTGTAGGTATATTCAAGAGCGTAGCTGTATTCGCCGCCCGCGCCTTCGGTCTTAAACGAGAGCACGTTGCCTTCTCCCACAGTTATGCCGTCCGACAGCGGTATGACGCGCACGTCGGCGGATACGTCGCTTGCGACTCTTTTGTAATTGCTTACCTCTGCCGAAACCTTATGCGTTTCGCCGTAGAAAACATCATATTCGTACTTTTCAGGCGACAGCTTTTTCGCGTATTTTGCCGGCAGCTCGCAGTTGTTAGTCGTTATGCCGTTATATCCGCTCATAAACATCTGCACGTACGTGTTTTTGTCGTCGACCGTCCACGGCCACGTCGTAAGTCCGCGCATATTGGCGTTTACGACGTATTCGTCCGTATGTCCGGAATAAGACGGGTTATACGTTGAAGAGAGCTTCTGCACACGGCTTAGAACGGATCTTGCCTGCGCCTCGCCCGTCTGACCGGACGCCATGGAATTGCACAGATAACCGGCGGACATCTCGGGGAACACCGTCTTCATATAGTTTATCTGCGAGTCGTGGAACGTTATGACGGATATCTGATCTTCCATACTGTTAGAAACCGTAAGATCGGTCAACACGTCTATCGTTTTTTTGCTCGTGCTCTTGACCTCTACGAATATCTGTATGTCCTTGCCCTTGAACGCGTCGTAATAATCCTGAAGAGACGGTATCTTTACGTCTGCAAATTCCTTCTTTTTCGGATACGGATTGTTTACCGTAAGCTCCTTGAGTTCGGCAAGCGTCGAGCCTTCCATCGAAAGATTGCCGTTCGTCGTTCTTGATGTGTTGGCGTCGTGCATGACCGCGAGCTGTTCGTCCGCCGTCAGGTAAATATCGTTTTCAACGCAGTCCGCGCCGAGCTCGTACGCCAGAAGCGAGCCCTCCACGGTGTTTTCCGGCGCTTTTGCCGGAATGCCTCTGTGTCCTATGTTGAGCGGCACGCGGAACAGCTTGTTTCCGCTCATATAGTTTTCGATAACGTCGTACATAAGCGCTGTATTGTCGGTTATAGCGCCGTGTCCGCCGGCCGCCGCTATGTAAAACGCGTCGGATACGGTCTGCACGGGTTTCGACGCGCCGACCCAGACGGCGATGAGCCTGTCGTACAGATATTTTACGTTTTCCGTCGTGGCGACGGCGTCCGGAATGACGGCTATCGACGCAAACGCCGCGTTCGTCCTGCTTCTTATTTCAAGCAGTTCTTTTTCCGTAAGAGCCGTTTTATCCTTGAGCTCGTTTGTCAGATCGAGCACGCCGCGGCAGATCTTATAAGTTTCTCTCGCCTGTTTTACTATGCCGTCCTTTTCGCTCATGACGAAAACGTCCGTTATGCCGCAGTCGCTCAAATAATCGCAGAGAGCGGAGCACGTCTCCCCGTCGTCAACCTTGAAAGTCGGCATGATCCTGCCTTCAAGCGAAGCGAAAGCGTCGTCAACGGAGCAGAGCTTTTTTCCGTCCGAGTCTAAAACGTCAAGATCTTTATTTATCCGCATTATCACGTTAGCCGGGACAGCCTCTGACGTAAGTTTTTTTACAGGTCTTTCACCGTAGTACTCCGAGAGCGTATAACCGCCTATAACGCCGAGATCGCTCTGGGCTGTCTGTACGAATCCGGAGGACACCGTATTTTTCGCCTTGACGTACGTCACTTTTATGTCGTCGACCTTTAAAATACAGAAATTGGCTTGCAGACCTATCCCGCCGGTAAAGTATTCCATAGCGTCGTTACAGTCGACGGCGCGGTCGCCGTTTATCGAGTGCACGGCGCGGTCTCCGCTCACCCTGACCGTTATTTCGTCAAGCGTTTTAGAGTTGAAAATATGCTCCGAGGAGCCTTTCGTCCTTACGTCCCACACGTCTTTTTCGTTTCTCAGCGCAAATTCAACGCCGTTTGCGGCGTTTGAATCGTATCTGAAGCACATCTGATAATACGGATAATTAAGATTCTGCGCGCGGTAGATTATCGAGCCCCAGCGTCCGCTGTCGCGCTGATTTAAAACCGTTGCGTGTATTTTTATTTCGTAATCTCCGTATTTGTCAAGCGATTCCGGCAAAAACACGCGGGTAAATTCACGGCCGACGGCGTCTATATACAAAAATCCGTCTTCAACGTAAACTTTATCCTTGTGCCCGTTCGGATAACGGAAATCATCCGGCAGACCCGCGGAAAAGTCGTTTTCATATAAGACCGTACCGTCTTCAATATCTATGTTCTCCGCGTTTGCCGGGATAAGCGGCAGAAGCAAAAGCAGCACGGTCAAAACCAAACACAGAGCTTTTTTCATTTAACGTCATTCTCCTTTTTGTATTTTGATGAAATAAAGAATAAAACAGCGGCAAAAGCGATAAGCGCCGCGGCGATAAGCAGAGCGGCGGCTTCCNNAACTCCCGCCGTTTTTTAAATACGTTATCAGATCGGAAGACTTGACAGAGTCAGTCACGGGTGCGGCTCCGGAAAAAAACTGCGTCATACCTCCGCACTCTCCTTGTTTTCTATATAATACGTCGCTTCCATATCCGCCGTGGATAACGCGAAAGCAAGCGGATACATCTCAAACGCGGCGCTTACGTTTCTCGTGTCATCAGTGTTCGAATACCCCATGTGGTATCTTATCGCAAACGCCTCCTCGCGCGTCAGACGCATGAAGCCGGAGATTATGTAAACGGATTTTTCGCCGTGACCGTAGGGCATTTTGTCCTTGTATTCGTAATACTGGACCTCTATCCATTTTCCCGTGGCTTTGTCTTTTTTGTTGCGGAACGAAGGGATATAGCAGTCCGTCTTGCAGACGTCGTGCAGAAGCGCCGCTATCGCCGCCGTCTCCTCCGAAACGTTCAATCCGTAAAGCTCCTTTACGCGCGGACGCGAAAGATAATCGACGAGGCAGTTATATACGTTTATGCTGTGCTCGCACAGACCGCCCTCGCGGCAGAGATGATACTGAGACGATGCCGGGGCGGTGAAGAAATCGGACCTGTTTTCAAGGTAATCGAGCAGCTTATCCGCGCCTTCCCGTTTTATGCATTTTTTATATATTTCCGTAAATTCTCTTTTTTTATCTTCGTACGACATAACGCACCTCCGTTCTTTTCTAAAGTATATCATATATTCTTATAAAAATCAAGAAAAATATTACGGTAAATACTATAAATACACAAAAAACAAAAAAAATAGTATTGATTTTCCCGAAATGATAGTATATAATGTAAAATAAGAATATTGTTTGGTTAAGGAAATATGATGCACAGAAAAATCACTTTGAGGAAGATCGCGATATCCGGAGTGATCGCGGCGCTGTACGTTGCGCTGACGCTTGCGTTCCAGCCGATCAGCTTTTACAGCATACAGTTTAGAATATCGGAAGCGCTTATGCTTCTGCCGCTTTTGTTCCCGGAATCGTGGATAGGGCTGACCGTGGGATGCCTTCTCGCAAATCTGTTCGGCGGCGGCGTAATATGGGATATAATCTTCGGCACGCTCGCCTCGATGCTTGCGGTGCTGATAGCGGCGCAGATGGGTAAAATATCGTCGGGAAAGCTTGTGAAGTTTTTATCGCCTCTGCCGGTCATAATCTTAAACGGCGTCATCGTGGGCGTTATGATCACCTTCTGCTATCCCGGAGAGGGTTTCTTTGAGCTTTCGGAGGCGGCTCAAACGGGCGTCATGTTCCTAAATATGCTTACCGTGGCAATAGGTGAAACGGTAGTTTGTTACGCGTTAGGCGTTCCGCTTCTGTTCACTTTATCAAAAACAGGACTTTCAGATCTTATTTCAACCGGAAAGAGGAAAAACAAAAATGAAAAAAATAACTAAAGCCGTAATTCCCGCCGCGGGCCTCGGCACGCGTATGCTCCCGATTTCAAGAACGGTACCGAAGGAGATATTGCCCATAGTGGACAGACCTTCAATGGAATATCTTATCAGGGAAGCCGTGGATTCCGGTATAAAGGATATCCTCATAATAACAGGCAGAAACAAAGAAGCCATAGAAAACTATTTTGATTATTCGATAGAATATAAAGATATACTGCAGGCGAAAAACAAGCGGAAAGAGCTTGCCGAAATGGAAGAGGTCTGTTCGCTTGCAAACATTTACTTTTTAAGGCAGAAAGAGGCGAAGGGCTTAGGCCACGCCGTGCTGTGTGCGGAGAAATTCGTCGGTGACGAGCCGTTCGCGGTCCTTTACGGCGACGACGTTATGGTAGCCGAAAAGCCCGTTACGAAACAGCTTTGCGACGTGTACGAAAAATACGGAAAAGCCGTTGTGGGCGTATGCAGCGTATCCGACGAAGACGTAAAAAGATATTGCTCAATGAAGACGGAAAAACAGCTTGCCGACCGCACGTATCTGACTACGGATATGGTCGAAAAGCCGCAGACCGACGCGGAGAAGTTTTCAAACCTCGCTATCTTGGGCAGAGTTGCCCTTACGCCCGATATATTCGACGTGTTGAAGCATACGGAATACGGCAAAGGCGGCGAGCTGCAGCTGACCGACGCGATGAAACAGCTTGCGCGCACCAAGGGCGTCATATCCTACGAATACGAGGGTAAACGCTACGATATGGGAAGCAAGCTCGGATTTTTACAGGCGAACGTAGAAGAAGCTCTCAAGCATCCGGACGTTAAAGACGACTTCAGAAAGTATCTCATCGAACTGTCAAAAACGCTGTAAGGCGTGTTAATATAATAAAGAGAGGGAGCATTATGGACAGAGTATCAAAGACAAATTATTACCTCGACATCGCGGGGACCGTACTGGAAAGAAGCACGTGTCTCAAGCACAAGTACGGCGCGATAATCGTAAAAAACGATTCCATCGTTTCAACGGGATATAACGGCGCGCCGCGCGGAAGAAAGAACTGTTCCGACACGGGCGTATGCGTCTGTGAAGAAGCGAAATGCAAAGGCGAGGAAAGATACGATCTTTGCCGTTCCGTACACGCGGAGGCAAACTGCATAATTTCCGCCACGAGAGAGCAGATGCTCGACTCCACGCTTTACCTTTGCGGTATAGACGCGGCGACCGGGGAGATAATCAATAACGCCTGCAGCTGCCAGATGTGCAAGAGGCTCATAATAAACGCCGGCATATCAAAAGTCATCGTAAGAAGCTCTCCCACGTGCTTTGTATCGTATAACGTCCGCGACTGGATATTAAACGACGACAGCATAACAAACTGACGGTGATCAGTATTTTGCCTTTCAAAGCGGAAGACTCGCATGAGATCGCAGAGCTGGAGCAGCTCTGCTTTTCATCCCCGTGGAGCGAGCAGGCGCTGCTTGATTCCGCATCACTGAAATATTCCGATTATTTTACCGCTTACGTCGACGGCAAGCTTGCCGGATACGCCGGTATGTATTCCGTATGCGGGCTCGGAATGGTAAACAACGTAGCCGTTTTTCCCGAATACAGACGGCGCGGCGTTGCGTCCGCGCTGATAGAGGCGTTATCCGACGCCGGCAGGAAAAGAGGACTGTCAAACCTTTGTCTCGAGGTAAGAGCTTCCAATACCGCCGCTTTGTCTTTATATGAGAAAAACGGGTTTTTGCGCGTCGGCACGAGACGCGGTTATTATACGGCGCCGAAAGAAGACGCCGTGCTGCTTGATAAGGATCTGTAATGCTGTATCTATCAATAGAATCGTCCTGTGACGAAACGGCGGTCGCCGTCGTCGAGTCGCCTGACGGTGTGGATGAATTCAAAATTTTATCAAACGTAATTGCGTCGCAGGTGGACGTCCACGCCAAATTCGGCGGCGTGGTACCTGAAATAGCGAGCCGCGCGCATATAGAGGCGATCTCGTCGCTTACGTATAAAGCGATAGCGGACGCCGGCATAACGCCGGAGCAGATCGACCGCGTGGCGGTGACGACAGAGCCGGGACTTATCGGCGCGCTTCTTGTCGGCGTAAATTTCGCAAAGGGCTTCGCGTATTCGTTTGACAAACCGCTGCTCGGCGTAAATCACATAAAAGGTCACGTCGCCGCGAATTATCTGTGCGGTAAAGTACAGACGCCGTTTATGGCGTTCGTCGCGTCGGGCGGTCATACTTCTATGATCAAGGCTTCGTCATATACGGATTTTGAGACCGTCGGCCGCACGCTTGACGACGCGGTGGGCGAGGCTTTTGACAAAATAGGGCGCAGGATGGGGCTGTCTTACCCCTGCGGCGCGGAGATGGACAGGCTCGCCGCAAAGGGCGACCCGAACGCGTACAAGCTTCCCGCCGTCCATATGAAGGACGGCTCGTATAACTTTTCTCTGTCGGGTCTTAAAACGTATATAATAAATCTGCTCAACACCGCGGAGATGAAAAACGAACCGATAAGCAGAGAAGACGTCTGCGCTTCGCTTACAAAGGTCATATGCGGATCCGTCATATATCAGCTTGACCGGGCTTTGAAGGAAAGCGGAATAAAAACGCTGCTCGCCGCGGGCGGCGTGCTTGCAAACTCGCATTTAAGAGCCGCCTTGACACAGTACTGCGAAAAAAACGGCGTAACGCTTCACATGCCGCCGCTTTCGCTGTGCGGAGACAACGGGGCGATGATAGCCGCCGCCGCGAAATACGAGTATGAGGCGGGCGCGCACTCCGATATGAGCCTTGACGGGAAACCGTCGTCAAAAGACGACTGGAAAAGCTATTAAGCAAAATCGCTGTCAAGAGGCATTTGAAAAATAAAAAAATTTGGTTTATTTTTCACAAAATCACAGCGCGAATTTTGTACTGTTTTATCAACCTTTATTGTGAACAAATTGTAACAGAGGTCGCGCCGAAAACCGCCTTGTTCAGCCTTGTGAACGGCGCGGCGGTATAAAATTTCACAAACTTTCATTAAAAACGGCGGTTTGAAATTTTCCACATAAAAAAGGCAAAAAATAATGAAAATAGCGTTAAATAAGGCTTTTACAAGGGTTTGAAAACCGCGGGTAACGTAAAAACTGTGGATAACCCTGTGGAATTTGTGGATTACCTTGTGTGATAATTATTCAGTTAACGCGGATAATTAAAATACTTAACGAGACTAATTATACAGAAAAACTATTTCAGGACACCGAAAAAGGACATATTAACTCACAACATATAAAATGTTAAATAATTGTTAAATCCGGAGGCAAAGGGAATTATGGAAAACAAATACGACTCACAGGTCGAGGCGGCTGTCGAAAAATACAGGGCGCTCATGTACGAACAGCTGCAGAGAGCGGACGATATCAAGAGAATAAAAGACTTTACGGATTACGATAAACTTGACAGGCTCGTTATAGGCGTATGCGGCGGAGACGGTATAGGTCCGACCATCACCGCGGCGTCGGAAAAGGTTTTGCGCGCTCTGTTAAAGGATGATATAGACAGTGGAAGAATAGAAATAAAAAATATAGACGGTCTCACAATAGAGAACAGGATAGCCTGCGGCAAGGCGATACCGGACGACGTGCTTGATACGCTTTACGGCTGCCACGTTATTCTGAAAGGTCCGACTACGACGCCGCACGCCGGCGACGGTCTGCCCAATATAGAGAGTGCAAACGTTATGATGAGAAAAAAACTCGATCTGTTTGCAAACGTACGCCCCGTTAAAGTTCCGGCGCAGGGCATAGACTGGACGTTCTTCCGCGAAAACACGGAGGGCTCTTACGCCGTCGGAAGCAAGGGCATAAACGTATCCGACGATCTGGCGGTCGATTTCTGCGTAACGACGACCGAGGGCACGGAAAGAATAGCTCGGCTGGCGTATGAATTCGCGCGCAAAAACGGCAAAAAGCGCGTATCTATCGTCACAAAAGCAAACGTTATAAAGACGACGGACGGAAAATTCCTGAATATCTGCAAAGAGATAGGCAAAGAATACCCGGAGATACAGACTGACGAGTGGTTTATCGACATAATGACCGCAAAGCTCGTTGACGAAAAGCGCAGAAGAGATTTTGAAGTGTTCATTTTGCCCAACCTCTACGGCGATATAATCACGGACGAGGCGGCGGAATTTCAGGGCGGCGTCGGCACTGCGGGCTCGGCTAACATAGGCAAACGCTACGCGATGTTCGAGGCGATACACGGCTCGGCTCCGAGAATGGTCGAAGAGGGAAGAGCAAAATACGCCGATCCCTGCTCGATGCTCCGCGCCACGGCGATGCTGTTGAACCACATAGGCAAACAGAACGAGGCGGAAAGACTTACGAAGGCGCTTGATTTCTGCATGCACGAGGACAGAAAACTCGTCATAACCGGCAGAGACACGGGAGCGACCTGCGATGAATACGCGCAGTACGTTGCGGAGCAGCTTTGATGAGAAGAAAAAAAGAGTCATATGAAGAAGATCTCGATATAATCGGCATCCCCGCGATAGCTGATATGACGGTTTCGCGCGCGGGGGATGAAATACCCGACGCGGTCATAAGAAGACTGCCGCGTTATTTCCGCTGCCTGCGGGAGCTTTTGAACCGCGACGTTATGAAAATATCGTCAAATGAGCTATCAAATATAACCGGCGTAAGCGCGCCGCAGCTGCGGCAGGATCTTAAATATTTCGGAGGCCTCGGTCAGCGCGGCTACGGTTATAACGTAAAGCGGCTTTATTCGGGGATAAGCGAGCGGCTCGGCGTCGGCAAAAAATATACCGCGGTGATCATAGGCGCGGGCAACCTCGGAAAAGCGCTGTCAAACAGTCTGCTTCTCGAACAGCGCGGCGTCTGGGTCAAGGGCGTGTTTGATATATCAAAAGACGTTATCGGCACGGTTATAGGCGAAAACACGGTATCCGACGTATCCGCTCTTAAACAGTTCTGTAAAAGCAGAAAAATAGATATCGCCGTTTTGTGCATACCTTCATCCGATCCGTCGGAGCTGGAATCTCTGCTTGACGGCACGGGCGTAAAAGGCGTCTTCAATTTCTGCCCGTGTGAAATAGACGAAAACAAGCTCGGTATACCCGTTGTAAACCTCTGTACGGCGGATTCGCTCATGTATCTGACGTATGAGATGTCACTGAAACAGGAAAGAGAAAAGAATGAAAATAAATCTTAATTATAAAGATTCAATAATAAATATCCCTGCGGAAGCGGTCGCCGGCAATCTCGGCTCCATGTCCGCGGACGAGCTTAAGGTGCTTTTGTTTGTCTGCTTTGATCCGGCGTTTCGCGCGGATACGGATTCAAACAGAGCTTACGCCATAAAAACGCTCGATATGCAGTGGGCGGCGATAGAGGAAGCAATAGCGTCGCTTACCTCGCGCGGATTTTTCGTATCGGACGATAAGACCGCATCACAGCCGGAAACCGATACGAAAGCCAAAAAGAGCAAGGCGAGCGTAAAGGCGGACAGCCCGGTATACAGCAAGGACGAGACGGCGGGCATAATAGAGCGCAACGCCGATCTGCACCGTATAATAAACAGCGACGTTCCGAGACTCACGGGAAAAGCCGTAAGTCAGAACGAGGCGATGATACTCGTTTCATTATACGACTATCTGCGGCTGAACGCGGAAAGTATAGTAAAAATAATAGAATACTGCCGTGTGAACGGCTCCGTTTCTTTCAGAGTTGTCGAGCGTACGGCGTACAGCCTTTTTGACGCGGATATCACAACTCCGGAGGCGATCGACGAATACATAAAACGCGAGCGCAGAAAAAACGAGATAACACAGAGGATAAGAGATCTGTTCGGCATAGGCAAGCGCGCTCTCATCACGCACGAGAAAACTCTTATAAAAACGTGGACGGAGGTCTACGAATATGATATGAACGTTATAAACCGCGCGTATGAGCTTACGATAAAGAGCATCAACGAGCCGTCGCTCGACTACGCGGGCGCCATAATGAAACGCTGGTACGAGCAGGGCATACGCACGACGGAACAGATAGACGGCGATATTTCAGGCAAACCTGAGCAGAAGAAATCCGTCAAAAGCAAAAAAGCTGCCGCAAAGGAAGCAGAAAGCTTTGACGCGGACGAATTCATGGAAGCTGCCATAAAGCGCAGCTACGGCAAAAAATAAACGGAGGACGTTATGTCATTTAACCGCGAAGATTACAAAAACGTAAAGATAAGCTTTGAGGCGCGCCGGAAAAACGCGGAGGATCAGTTAAAAAGACGCGAGACGGAGGTATGCTCAAAGCTTCCGGAGATGAAAAAAATATGCGACAGTCTGGGAGATACCGGACCTAAGATCTACGCCGCCGCGCTTGAAGGCAGGGATAATTACGAACAAAGGCTCGCCGATATAAGATACGAGACGGAGGAGCTTATACGCCGTCAGAAAAAACTGCTTTCCGAAAACGGCTATCCGGAGGATTATCTTGATATAAAATACAGATGTCCGCTGTGCCGCGACGAGGGAAACATAGACGGCAAAATGTGCGGTTGTATGCGCGCCGAACTTATCAAAGCCGGGTACGAGTCCGCCGGTATAGCCGGTCTTTGCGGCAAAATGAGCTTTGATAATTTCGATCTGTCGTATTATTCGGGCGAAGACAGAGCAAATATGGAGCTTGTTCTGCGGAAAGCCAGAGAATACGCCGAATCGTTTTCCGGAACAGGCTCGGGTTCTTTGCTGTTTTTCGGCGGCACGGGCTTGGGCAAGACGCATCTGTCCGTTTCAATAATCAAAAAGGTCATAGAGCGCGGATATTACTGCGTTTACTGCCCGTCAGAAAAGCTGTTTTCGGATTTCCGCGACGAGCGTTTTAAAAACGACGACAAAACGCCGTCAAAGACGGCGAAGTACGGCGAGTGCGAGCTGCTCGTCATAGACGATCTCGGCACGGAGCTGAACGGCAGGGACATCGTACCGTATTTATACAGTCTGCTGAACCAAAGGATAAATTCCGGCTTGTCGACCGTTATAAATACGAATTTATCTCATACAGAACTGCTTGCAATGTATGACGACCGCGTTGTCTCCCGTCTTTTCGGTGAATTTCTGCCGTATATGTTCACGGGCAGAGACGTCCGGATGCAGAAATTGAAGAGTTAAGAATTCAGAATTAAGACGGGCGATCGATGATCGCCGCTGCGACGGGGGATTCCCACCCCTCTCGTGAACCCCCATTGCTCACGTTCGTTCGCAACGGGGAACCCCTCGACACACCCCCCATCCCCCCTGTCCCCTCACGTCATTCTGCGAATGAAGGGGCAC
Source organism: Clostridiales bacterium UBA1248 (assembly GCA_002308615.1). Classification (GTDB taxonomy): domain Bacteria; phylum Bacillota; class Clostridia; order Oscillospirales; family CAG-272; genus UBA1248. Next base: position 44,613 of record DBWC01000015.1, on the reverse strand, counting down.
GATATTCTACAACGCTTCTTTTTGCGCGTCTTTTATCAGATTTCTTTGCGTATATAACTGTATCACCGTTATTATCAATATAATACGAGTATTTCATATCACGGTATGAAATTCTGATACCGTTATCCGAAAAATATCTTTTGACTTTCCGTTTTTGTTTTTTATCAAGCGAAAGCGGCACGGCGTAACCGTGCTCCGAGAACGTGACGGAAAACGGAGCGTATGAAAACAAGCCGTCTTTGCCCCTGCTTTCGCTTTCAAAAAACAGGGACAAAGGCTTATGGCGGCAGACCCGGTATTTCAGCCTGTGATAACTGTATGAGGACGCGGCAGACGCGTCCTTTTTGTACGCGTCAACGATTTTTATAATAAAAGCGTTTATGCGCTTTTCCGCCTTGCCGCAGCATTTTACCTGAGGATAATTTATAAAAGTCCGGCGCTTTATATCGCCGTCCGTATCCGTTTTATTGTCCGCAATATCCGTAATCTCCATAATATCCCCCGTGTACTTTATAATATTATATGATAACAGTTCGTATGTAATGTTGACAAACGGCTTTTGTTTTGATATAATATAAAAAACTCATTTAAGAAAGGGTCTATACGATATGAAAAAAGCGGTAAGCTGTCTGTGTTTTCTGCTTGCGGTGTTTTTGATTTTGCCTGCAGCGGCGGGAACCGTGTACGCCGCACAGACGGATACGGATCTGCCCGTAAGCTATTTGCCGAAAAGCGCAAAGGCGAAGCTTCAGGTGCTGAAATTCGACTTTTCCGAGCAGATGATGAGTACGTACGTAAGAAACGAAAATCTTGCCATAGGCAACAGAGCATCCATGAACGTGGAAAGCATGGTGCTGCGCAATTCTTCACAGCAGCCTATGTCGTTTGGCTCAAACATCTTTGTCGGAGACGACTACGGCCGCTCCGAGGGCTGCGTCGAATTTGATATGCAGGTGCTGTCCGGCGTGATCTCGCTCGGCGTGCGTATGACTAAAGCCGGCAGCTTTAACGACGGACGCGGTATATGGTTTGCCTTTGACGGCTCAGATAAAATAAAAGTGACCGAAAGAGACACGGGACTATCGGCGGAAATACCTGCCGGCGTAAAGACGTCGGACAAAGTGAAAGTCCGCTTTGAAGAAAAGCTCGATAAGATGATATTAAAGCTGAACGGCGGGACGGTCTGCACCGTAACGCTCGATAACGGCAAGCTCTCCGTATACGATAAAAGCGGCGCGGAAGCCGCGTCGGCGGACGGCTGTGAGCTTTATAACTCCGGTTATTTCGCCGTATGCTTTGACGGCGGAGTCGACGGGTATATTGACGATCTGGAATTTACAAATTACAAGGTCGACCAGAGTCTTCCCTCAACGGAAGACAGGCAGATAGACTACACGACCTGGACCGCGTCGGACGATCTTCAAAGAGTCGTTGCGTCGAACGCCGAGGCGGGCGACCCGAAGGACGAAAAGTACGTCGGTCTGTTCTATTTTCTGTGCTGGGTAGGCGCGGGCATACACGTTCAGGATATAACGAGCCTGTATCTCGACATGGGAAAACAGAACCTTAAAAAATATCTGCAGGACAACGGCGGCGAGGCGTACTGGTCGGAGCCTTATTTCGGATATTATCTGAACACGGATACGTGGGTATACAGAAAGCACGCGTACATGCTTGAAGCGGCGGGCGTCGATTTCATATTCCTTGACATATCAAACGGCGCGACGTTCGACAAAGGTCATCTTGCGCTGTTCGACACGTGGCTGAAAATAAGAGAAGAGGGCGGAATGACGCCGCAGATCTGCTTCTTCTGCGGTGATACGCCGAGCATATTCCAGAAGGATATAGAACATTTGAAAAAGACGGTCTACGCGTCGCAGAACTATGAAAAATACAAGGAGCTGTTCTTTATGTGGGACGGCAAGCCGCTCATATTCGGAAACACGACGGGCATAAACGCCGAGTGTACGGAATGGCTTTCCGGCTTCACCGTACGCGGCAACTGGGCGTGGTGCAATAAGGACAATTACTGGAGCTGGCTGCAGGATTACAGATACGATCAAAAGACCGATACGTATTCCTTGGTTGACGGCGGCAAGGGCAGAGACGCGGACGGCAATTTTGAGGAGCTTTCCGTATGCTTGGGTCACCATCCCGCGACAAGCAAGGGCAGAAGCTACGTAAACGGCGTTGAGCCGAATACGAAAAACAACGATTTCAACTTCAGCCTTGAAGGCGTGGGAGAGGGCAAATGCTTTGAATTCCAGTTCAACGCGGCGACAAGCTTTGATCCGACCGTTATGCTGATAACCGGCTGGAACGAATGGATAGCCGGCTGCAGCCACGAATCAAGCAACAGGTTCTTCGCGCAGACTTCCGTTAAAGGCTATATGTATATAGACCAGTTCAACCCGGAATTCTCCCGCGACGCGGAGCCAATGCGTCTGCGCGACGGCGTAGGCTTCGGCGACAACTACTACTATCAGATTTGTGATTACATAAGAAAATTCAAAGGCATAGGCAAAACGACGGAGGCGAGCGGTCAGAAAAGCATCAAGCTGAGCGACATATCAACGTGGGACGGCGTGGGACCCGAATACAAAGACAATATAGGAGACACGGCGCTGCGCAATACCGTAAGCTACGATTCAGAATACAGATACGTAAACGGCACCGGCAGAAACGATTTTGACTACGCCAAGGTATCTCAGGATGAAAAATATCTGTATTTCCTTGCAAAATGCGTTTACGATATAGAAACGGACGATAAAGAAAATTTCATGAACCTGTTTATAAACGCGGACGGCGATATAACGACCGGCTGGGAAAGCTACGATTACGTGCTCAACAGGAGCAGAACGGACAAAACCGTCTCCGTCGAGCGCTTTAAAGACGGTTTCAAATCTGAAAAGATCGGTGAAGCGGAATACTATATCGACGGACAGTATATGGCGATCAAACTCGATAAAAGCGTTATCGGCGCGTCTGAGGTTCAGAATTTTACGTTCAAATGGGCGGATAATTCAACGACGTCCGGCAACGTGATGGAGTTTATGGACCTGGGCGACGCCGCGCCTAACGACAGATTCGCTTATTTATACGTCGGCTACGCCGGAGAAAACGTCGTATACGATGAAGATACGGTGACAGATACGGATACGGAGAACACACAGACTGACGGTAATGGAACTGAGGAAGTTTCCGCTTCGTTTATCGTGCTTGTCTGCGCGGTATCCGTCGCGGTGATCGCCCTGGCCGCCGTAGTGATAATACTGATAAAGAGAAAGTGAGGAGATAAAATGAAAAAAATATTTACTGTTATCATCTGTCTTTTCCTTTCGGTATGTATGACGGTGTTTCCGGCGGCGGCGCTGACTTTGATAGAAGAAAATTTTGACTCCGCTTATCCCGGCGACGATCCGCTCACGCTCGACGCGTTATACGGCTATTTCGAGTGGCTGAACGCCACGCCTGACAGCGCCTGCGACGTCATGAAGGGCGATGGCGGGAACGTTATGAGACTGTCCGGGTATTCCGACCTGCGCACCATGGACTATATCCCCGCGGAATACGTTTTCTCTCTCTCAATAAAAGTACAAAAACCCACGAATATGGTCAACGTATTCGTAAGAGGCGAAATGCCGGGGGCGCTGCAAAAAAAGAACCCGAGAAACAACGGTATAATGCAGGTGTTCAACTATTTCGAATGGGACTGGTACGCTGAAAACAACGGCAAAGGCGGCTCCGGCGTCGGCGGCTCCGGCATTTCGATATCCTTCCGGGATAACGGCATAACGCTTACCGTCAAAAAATACGCGGAGGATTCTCTTACCGTAGCGTCAGACGGCTGTACGGTCGGTTATCCCGAAAGCGTTGTGATCGGCGAATATACGGACGTTAAGATAACGGACGACGCAAAGCGTATAAGCATTTACGTAAACGGTGAGCTGATCGCGTACGCCGAGCTTTCGGACGAAAGCACGGTCTATGAAAGCGACGGAACGAACGTCAGGTATTATAAAAACGCAAAGGTATTTGACAAAGACGGAGCACAGCTGCTTGACGTGGAGAACACGCGCTTACATTACAACGGCTCACAGCTTGCGATAGCGACGAGAAACGAAACGGCGTACGTGGATAATTTAAAGATATATTTCGGGGATGGCGCTATAGAAGCCGCCGAAAAAGGCGTGATACCCGAAACGACGACGGCCGCGCCGGACACCGTCACGGAAACCGATATAATAACGGAGACGGAAACCGAAACGGAAATATCGCAGACAGAGCCGCCTGACACAGCCGAAGAAACAAAAGCAGAAGAACAAAAAGGCGGTGTGAGCAAAAAGACAGTGATTATCCTCATCGCCGCGGCGGCGGACGTTGTTATCATAGCGGTTTTAGCGCTTGTGATACCAAAAAAGAAGAAATGATAAAAAAGCGGTCAACTGACCGCTTTTTTGCATATTTGCCTTCACCCATTGGGAAAGGCAAATTTTATATTGACATTTTTGCAAAAACGTTGTAGAATAAAAGCATGAAACACGAAATTGATCCGGTATACGACAAAAACTCAAAAATACTCATATTAGGCAGCTTTCCGTCGGAGGCGTCAAGGCGCTCGGGTTTTTACTACGGGCATAAGCAGAACCGCTTCTGGCGCGTTTTATCGTCCGTCGTCGGCAAGCCTTGCGGCGACGGCAAAGAAGAGAAGACAAAATTTCTGCTTGACAACAACGTTGCGTTATGGGACGTAATTTCGTCATGCACGGTGACCGGATCGTCCGATTCAAGCATAAAAGACGTTATACCTAACGATATAACGCCTTTGTTAAAGACCGCCGATATCAAAGCCGTGTATTTGAACGGCAGACTGGCAAACAAGCTGTATGAAAAATATATAAAATGCGATATTCCGCACATGTGTCTGCCGTCAACGAGTCCGGCAAACGCCGCGTACTCGCTTGACAGACTTATTAAAGAATGGGCGGTTATTTGTTGTAATCTGTAAAAGAAGCGTTGTCCGTAAAGTCTTTGTTTTCTTTAAATTTTTCTCTTATTTCCGATAGCCGACCAGACGTTATTATATAGCTGTATTCAAGCGGTTTGTACGAAATGAGCTTCAGCCGGTAAAGCGGCGCGACGTAGTTCGTCGGTCCCGCCGCCGGGTCCTTTGTTCCGTTGTGGCTGAAACGGCCGCCTATGAGCATCGTCGCACCGGGGACGTACAGTCCTATCCCGTAATCGTTTATATCCACCCAGGCGCACCACGTCTCGGTGTTTTTTTCGTTTAAGGGGAATCTGTGCCTCGGCCAGTCCTCCGGCCAGAATATCAGGTCGCGGCGGACCTGGAGCGGCTCGTTCTGCCACGGCTTGTCACCGTTATAGAAATAGAAATTATCTAAGTAACTTACCGTATAGAACGCCGGGACCTCCTGCCCCGCTTCGGGATGCTCGTATCCGGACCAGTCCGTGAATTTATTGTCAACGCGAAGAACGTCGCCGTCTATAGTGTACGTGTTTTCCATATAGCTGTAAGTATACGAACCGACGTGGCCCCAGTCTCTCGGACGGCATTTTACCCATACGGAGTTTTCCTTTACGGCAAAGTCTATCAGCTTGCTTTTGCAGTTGCCGCGGTCGCCGCCCTGAACGGGGTTGTAGCTCCACGGATTGCCCATAAACTCGCCTTTAACGTACGGCGGCTCGCCCGTGCCGTAGTACGACTGCTGCACAAGCCTTCCCGTGTCCGCGTGGTTGAGCATATTTGATAGGCCTTCGACCTCGCAGCGCTTGTCCTCGTAATACGAAAGGCCGCCGCCCCATACGAGCTCCACGCCGACTTTAAGTATATCGTTCTCAATAAAGTATGTACCGCTTGCGGGAACGTCGGCGATACTGACGTATATATCGTCTATAACGGCCTCGCCGTCTCCGCGCGGCTCTATGCGCAGATCAAAAACGCCGTATGCGAGCTTTCCCTCAAGAAATCCCTCGGTGCAGCTGATAAATTCTCCGTTTTTATCAGCTGGCAGATAAAACAGCTCTCTTACGGTCTGTCCTTCACAGGTGAAGTAAAAGCTTGCGACGGCGGGGACCTCACTATGGTATTTTACGGTGAATCTATTGTATTTTTCGGCTGTATACTTCATTTTCTCAACCCTTTCAAAAGCTCTATCTCTTTGGCGTAGCCGTCGATATCGTTCGGCGTTTCAAGCTCAAACGGCAACTCAGCCAAACATTTGTGGTTGATAATGCGTTCTATATTATCCAAACCTATAAATCCCTGACCTATTTTTTCGTGTCTGTCCTTATGAGCGCCGCGCGGGTTTTTGCTGTCGTTTAAATGTATTGCAAAAAGTCTGTCAAGTCCTATTATTTTATCAAACTCTTCAAGCGTTTGGTCAAGTCCGTCTCCCACGTCGTAGCCGGCGTCGGAGATGTGGCACGTGTCAAGGCAGACGCCCAGATGCTCTTTGTATTCACAGCCGTCTATTATCGTGCGCAGCTCTTCAAAAGTCGAACCTATCTCGCTTCCTTTGCCCGCCATGGTTTCAAGCAATACCGTAGTTTTCATACCGGAAAACATATTTTTATTCAGCATTTCAAGTATGTATTTAATGCCTGTGTCAACGCCCTGACCGACGTGAGAACCGGGATGAAAATTGTAAAGCGCGCCGGGGATGTGCTCGAGTACGGCTATATCGTCCGCGAATACCATATCCGCAAATTCGCGCGTTTTCGCCTCGGCTGACGCGGGATTAAGCGTATAGGGCGCGTGCGCGACTATTCTGCCGAAGCCGTTTTCTTTCATATACGATACGAGTGAGGCGGCGTCCTCCGGGTCAAACTTTTTGACCGAGCCTCCGCGCGGATTGCGCGTAAAAAACTGAAAAGTGTTCGCGCCTATTTCCGACGCCTGCTTTCCCATGGCGAGATATCCGTCAGACGACGACAAATGACAGCCTATATAAAACATATATTAACTCCTTTATCAGAATCCTATTAAAATACCGAGTACAAGAAATACTATAACGAGCGCAAACGTGGCGGCAAACAGCGGCCACGATTTTTTCAGCCACTTGAAATACGAGAACTCTATCATTGAAAGCCCTATAAGAAGGACCGGCGAGGTGGGGAAGAGCAGATTCGTGTAGCCGTCCGCAAACGTGTATATCAAAACCTGCATCTCTTTTGTTATGTCAAGCGTCAGAACTCCTAAAATGGACATAACGAATATAGCCTTTGCCGTGGACGAGGAGATGAAGAATTCAAGCACTAAAACGATCAGAAAAAGTATAAGAGCCAGCGAATACGGATTTCTGTTTTCCACAATGCCGTTTATCGTGTTCGTGATCGTCGGCAGAACTTTTCCCTGTACGAGTATGTATTTGACCGACGACGCCATAAGTATGAATAAGATCGTGGGGATAACGCTCAAAGCGCCTTTGCCGAACGACTTGAACGTCGCTTTGAATTTGGATCCGGAGGCGATAAGGGAGGCAAGCGTGCCCCCGATCAGAAATACGGCGATAAGCGCGACCACCGTGTAATCGCGTATGGAATCTATTGCGGAAAACGTGATGAGAGTCGCCAAAACAACGGCGAAAAATACGATATACGAGAAAAATATCTTTTTTTCGTTTTCGATTTTTTCTTCTTTGAAAAGCTCGCCTTTCAGTTTTGCGTCGCGCTCGTAAGTAAAGGACGACTCCGGATTTTTTTCTATCTTTTTTGTATAAAGCAGTAAAGAAAGCTCTATAAGTCCGTACATCACAAAGAAGATTATTATACGGTACCATACGTTTGTCATCGGGTTGACGCCTATTATCTGCGACGCGAACAAAACCGTGAAAGGATTGGTTATCGCCGATGAAAAACCGAAGCCGCAGGCGACTATCGATATAAGAAATCCGGTAAAAGAATCGTATCCTAAAGAAAGCGATAAAATGACCATTACCGGCAAAAGCGTCAGCATTTCCTCAAACAGACCGAGCATCGCGCCGAAGATCATAAATACGAAAGCAACTATGCTCAATAAAAGGAAACGGCGGTTCTTGAATTTTGCGATCACTCTGTCGACTATGACTTTTATTCCGTTGTTGTCGTTCATCGCCTGGAAGGTTCCGACGATTACGATCAGAAAAACGGAAAGCATTATTATATTTATCCCGTCTCCGCTTCCGAGCAGTAAAAACGGAGCCAGAACGCCTTTCCAAACCGGTATGCCGTCCGCGTCATCAAGCGCCGTATAGCTTTGATAATCAACGACTTCCTCGCCGTCAACGACGGTCGTTTCATACGTTCCCTTGGGGATAACGTAAGTCAGAACAATGGATGCCGCCATGAGAACGGCAAGAAGAATGAGCACGGAGATAAAAGACTTGCGGGATATGGTTACAAGTTTACTCTCGTTTTTACCCATTTTGAAGTTCTCCTCTCAACAGCTCGTGCAAAAGCGCAACGCGCGTGCAGACCGCGCGCTCGCCCTTCGGCGGATAGAAATAATAAAGCTCGTCCTGATAGTACATTTCAAATTCCTCGTTTACGGAGTAAGCAATGCCTTCCAGCCGGTCCGTCGTGTATTCAAAATACAGATCGCTTATATCCGATCTGAAAGATACTTTATCGTGATCGAGATGAAATACGCCTTTTTCGACCCGCACATCCTTTACCTGATCTTTGAAGATCTTAACGTCGACCGGTATGTCAAGATTTACGCTTAGCAGCGTTTCTTTTTCTGCATCTTTGATCTTCGCGTAATAGTCGAATATCGTGGGTATATCGCTTTCAACAAATCTGTAATCCTTGCCTATGTGATACTGCTTTCCGCAGTGAGTACACGTAAGCGTATTGCCATTTGATACGTTAGAATAAAGCGTTCTGCAGTGCGGACACATATACAGTACGTTGTGCAGTCCTTTAGCTTTGTTATTTGATCTGAATTCCGATATTTTTGATGAGAACTCGTTATAAGACAGGTTTTCGCGTATTATCCCTGCAAGCTCCGTACTGCTTATTTCTTTCAGCTCTTCCGGCGTAACAATGCGTTTTATCTCGACCTCGCATACGCCGCGGAAGATCCTTTTGCGCCATTTCGGCAGGATAAAATAATTGTTCCTTATCTCGACCAGGACCACCGGAACGCCGAGCTTTTTGCAAAGACCGGCGATGTTTTCGTCAACGTACGAGGGACCGCCGTCGGTAGAAAGCCTCGCCTCCGGCATTATCGCAACGGGGCGTCCGCGCTTTATCGTCCGCATAATGCCTTTAAGACACATCACGTCCGGATAAAACAGCTTTTTGCTGATATGACTGCTTTTGCGTATGAGCTTTCCGAGCACGGGTATGCGGAAAAGATGTTCGTTTATGACGCCCGCCATATCTTTATCCGGGTCTATTTTGTAAAGCGCCGCGAAATCGAGCGCGGAATGGTGCTCCGCAAGATAAATGAAAGGTCCGGTCAGCTCCTGCACGGATCCGGCTCCAGTTACTTTATATCGGATCTTTAACGAGAGTATCTTAAACGCCAGCTTTTCGAGAATATTTACAAGAAACGGCGTGTAGCCTTCCTCGTTTTTAAAAAAGAATTTTTTCAGCACGAATACAAGAAGAGTAAAAAGTATCGCCGCCGCCAGAACGATAATAAGGATAAGCGCCCATATCGGCAGAGAATCGGCTATGAATTTTTTTATGGCGCTGCCCATGAGTATAGACGTGGAAATAGACGGTATAACGCCCGTGGCGCACGTCAGCAGATATTTATGATACGGTATCTTTTTGCTTGATCCGTAATAGCATATCGCGCCGAACGGGATTATCGGCATGATGAACAGGATATACATAAATATGATGGTATTGCGCGTTTTTGATTTCTGTTCGTATTTTTTTATCCTGTCTTCTTTATTGAAAATATCTCCGTTGAAGCGGAAAACGTTAACGAGAAAATATATTATAGACGCCCCGGTTATAACGCCGAGATCGCAGAGTATTATCGCAAGCCACCACGGATACGACATACCGCTGCTCAGCTGTATGAATTCTGCCGGAATGAAAATAACGACCATCTGCAAAGCTTCGATTATCGAAACCGTCAGAAAGCCGACAAATCCGCTTTCAAGCAGCAGTTTTTTTGCCCCTTCGAAATCCTGCGCCGCTTCAAGCTTTATAAAAGGGAAAAATATATCGGACAGAAAATATATCAAAAGCCCTATTACGAATACGGCTATGCATAATATAACTATTCGCTCTTTTATTATTTTTTTTCGGCTTTTTTCCATTATCCGGCCCACCGTCCATAACGATTTTATAAGGTCTGTCTATATGAAAATATAATACCTGATTTTATATACTTTATTCTATCATATATTATCGCCGCTGTCAATGCTTTTGCGCACATTCGGAAAAACAATAATAATTATGCCGGGGACTCCCCGGCATATTTGCTTTTGTACGGCTTATTTCTTCGGCACGCTCTCCGCGACCCTGCGGATATCTTCTTCCGCGTTCAAAAACGCTGAAACGATCAGCGGGTCAAAATGCGTCCCGCCGAGGCGTGGCTCTTTATCTCTTCAAACTCCTCTTCCGTAAGTTTTCCCGGTTTGTTCAGTATCGCGTCCTTGACCTGGATCTTGCCTATATCGTGAAGAGGCGCGGAGCGCACCACGTCTTCGATAAAAGCGTCCGTAAGCTGATCCGTGTAAGAGACGTTCTTACGCAGCTGCTCCATTATTATGCGCGTGTATGCCGCTGTTTTGTGGACGTGATCTCCGGTGCACTGGTCGCGGCTTTCCACAAGATCCGCCATAATGAGTTAGGCGCGCAGTGCGTCAGAATCCGACTACATGGTCGCAAGACTCGCAAAAGAAGGCCTCATACATATTTTTTACCCGTGAAAATATCACTTGTTTCCACAGGTCTTTTAGTGTTATCTTCTTCACTTCATTTTTTCTTTTTTATACGGAAAACAGAGACTCGGACGCTTTTGTCCTTGTCTCTGTTTTCTATTAGGCTATTTTTTTACAGCCCCTTTTCTCATCGTTTTGAACACGTCAGCCGTTTTTCGCTTTTTCGTACTCTTTCTTATATGCGGACGGAGTTTTGCCGGTATATCGCGCAAAACTGCGGTTGAAGCTGCGGATCGACGGGAAGCCGCAGCCGTACGATATGCTCATTATGTTCGCGCCGCCGTTCTGCAGCATCGAACACGCTTTGCTGACGCGCAGCTGGGTAACATACGGGCAGAACGCTATGCCGACGCTGTCGGAGAATATACGTGAAAGATATGTATAGCTGTAATTCAGTCTCCGCGCGATCGATCCGAGAGAGCATTCGCCGGCGTAGTTTTCTTCGATATATGTCAGGATGCAGTGCAGGATGTGAAGATCCTTGTCAGTCTTTGCCGCTTCATTGCCGTCCTTCACGTTTTCGGCGAACGCGTCGCAAAGATAATAAAGAAACCCCTTTATCCTGTATATCGTGTCGTTCTCGGACGCCTCGGAAAAAATGCGGCCGAAAAAACCGTCCGTGTCTGCTGCGACCGGAGGATCTATCTCTTTTGAATTGAAAAGCTCCGCCGCGCCGCCTATCAGCTCGGGAGAAAAGATACAAAGCGTGTGACGGCTGTGTACGGGCGTGTGCAGCCCGTGTATCTGATGCGGTTTGATGATTATCATCTCGCCGCAATGAAGCGTGAAAACGTCATCGTCGAGGGTGACGTTCATCTCTCCCTCGTGCAGATATATTATCTCAAAGCATCGGTGCAGGTGCAGCGGATACGAATAATCGGTGTTGCGTTCGATCATGAACTGATCGGCGCCGATCCCGTGACCTGTTTCATAGAATACGTTTTTCATCCCAACCCTCCGGAGAGTATTATACATCGCCGGGTGATCCGTGTCAACGGAGAATTATAAATTTATGACATAATTTTTGTATAATGATGCGGTTTTTGAACGAAAAAGACAAAAAATGACTAATAAAACGCAAATTCGTGCTTGCTTGAAAACGCACGCCGTATTATAATGATATCAGTAATAAAGAAAGAGGTGCCGTTATGTACGATCAGATCGAAAAAATAAGTTTCAAGGGCAGTCAATCAAAGGATCCCTTCAGTTTCAGATTTTACGACAAGAATAAAGTCGTAGGCGAAAAGACCATGGGAGAACAGCTCAGATTCGCCATGAGCTGGTGGCATACCGTCAATGCTTCGGGCACGGATATGTTCGGCGGCGACACTATGGATAAGACCTTCGGTCTGTCCGGAATGGATATGTATAAAGCCAAAGCCGATTTCGCGTTCGGGTTCATGAAAAAACTCGGTATCGACTATTATTGCTTCCACGACGTCGACGTTGCGCCTGAGGGAAAGACGCTCGGCGAGAGTGTGAAAAACCTTGAGATAATGACAGAATATCTGCTGCAGAAGCAGAAAGAGACGGGCATAAAACCGCTGTGGGTCACCGCCAATATGTTCGGTGACAAAAAGTTCATGGCGGGCGCGGCTACAAGTCCGGACGCGGACGTTTTCGCGATCGCCGCCGGTAAGGTCAAGGCGGGTATCGACGCCGCGGTAAAGCTCGGCGCAAAGGGCTACGTTTTCTGGGGCGGACGCGAGGGCTACGACACGCTGCTCAACACCGATATGGCGCTGGAGCTTGAAAACCTCGGCAGATTCATGCGCATGGCGCGCGATTACGGAAGATCACACGGCTTTGACGGTGATTTCTATATTGAACCGAAACCGAAGGAGCCGACGAAGCACCAGTACGATTTCGACGCGGCGACGTGCGCGAATTTCCTGCGAGCGAACGGGCTTGAAGCTGATTTCAAACTCAATATAGAGGCTAACCACGCCACGCTCGCCGGCCACACGTTCCAGCACGAGCTGCGCGTCGCAGCGGTCAACGGCATGTTCGGAAGCATAGACGCCAATCAGGGCGACATGCTTTTAGGCTGGGATACGGATCAGTTCCCGACAAACGTATACGATACGACGCTCGCCATGTACGAGGTCATTAAAGCCGGCGGTTTCACAAACGGCGGCCTCAACTTCGACGCAAAGGCAAGACGCCAGTCGAACACTCTTGAAGATACCGTTTTATCTTATATAGCGGGCATGGACGCGTTCGCGCTCGGGCTTATCAAGGCGTATCAGATCATAGACGACGGCAGGATTGACGCGTTCATCAAGGAACGTTACGCTTCATACAAAAGCGGTATAGGCAAACGCATAGTCGACGGCAAAGAAACCCTCGAATCCCTCGCCACCTACGCCGCCGATCTGAAAGATATAAAGGTGCAAAGCGGCAGACAGGAATACCTTGAAGCCGTTATGAATGATATACTCTTTTCATAAACTTAAACGAGGTAAAAACTATGAGTAAATGTATTTTCAGACAATTATTTATATGTTTACTTGGAGCTCTTATGCTTATCTCGGTATCATGCAGCAACGAAACAAATGAGGAAACAACAATGAATAATGACACAACGAAAGCGGTACAGAGCGAAACGGAAGAAGAAAACAACGAACCGGAAACTCCGCCGACGCTGAGCCGTGAGTTTCTGACGTTCACGCCCGCGTCGCCCGAGGGGCAGATTTTGACCGAGAAAGGCGCGTCGCCGCAGATAATTATAACAAACTATAATGAGGTCGCGACTGACGCGCTCGGGCGCGCTCTGCCGACGTCTGAGGAGGCGGGGCTGCCGAAGGCGGGCAAGTACGTCGGGTTGTTTTATTCGCTTTGGACGGTCGGCTCGACCTGCGACAACGACAACGCAAAATCGCTCGCGGTTAACCCGTACAAGCCGGATTTCGGTCCGCGCTGGAGCTTTTGCTGGTGGTCGGAGCCGGAGACCGGCTATCACCGCGCCGACGACGTGTGGCAGATAAGACGCGATATGTATTATTTCGCTATGGTGGGCGTTGATTTTCTGTATTTTGACATGACGAACGGCTATCTGTATGAAAACGCGATGAAGGTGTTTTTAGACACCTGCTTACAGCTTCGAGCCGAGGGGCAGATGACGCCGTACGTCGTGCCGTGGTGCTTCGGCACGTCTATTGAAGGCAACGGCGACACTGGAAAATTCTATAAAACGTTTATGACGGATGAAAAATACGCCGATCTCTGGTTTTACTGGGAGGGCAAGCCGCTCGCGATGATAAAACCGACGGACGACGGTACTTTCCCGATACTTGACGACGGATCCTATAAAGACAAGCTGACGTTCCGCAAAGCTTGGGTAAGTCCCGATAAGTACAGCGAGATGTACTGGGAGGACAACCGTTTAGTCAATTTCGGCTACGGCTACGGCTGGGTTGAAAACGAGAAAACGGCGGAATGTACAGGCATAGGCTGCGCGGGCTTCGCCAATTACGGCGCCGGCAGAAGCGGCTCAAAATCGGCGAAAAATTATCTTAACTCGTTTCTTGAAACGGATACGATGGGAAAGGGCACGGTGTTTGAAAACGCTTATAAGCAGCTGATTAAGGAAAACCCCGAGTGTCAGGTGCTTCTTATCTCGCGTTGGAATGAGTGGGTCGCGCAGAATTTCACGGTGGAACAATATACTGACACCGGCTTCGTCGACCAGTTCAACCCGGAGTTTTCCCGCGATATCGAGCCGATGAAGGGCGGATTTACTGATAATTATTTCTATCAAATGTGCTCGATAATCCGCCGTTTCAAGGGCGTGTTGCCCGCAGATGGCGCGTCGGGCGCTCATACGATGAATGAAACGGACGGGGACGTTTTTGAAAAATGGGAGAATATTTACCCCGTATATACCGATTTTGAAGGCGATACGTCGCGCCGCGACCATCCCGATACGACGGGCAAAATACAATACGTAAACGACACGGGAAGAAACGACATAGTCGAGGCGCGTATAACGGCGGATAAATCAAACGTATATTTTTACGTCCGCGCCACCGCAGATATAACGCCGTATAAAGATTCACCGAACTGGATGCTTTTGTTTATTGACGCGGATAATAATAAATCGACAGGCTGGGAGGGCTACGATTACCTGATAAACTATGATGTAATATCCGATACCGTTACAACGCTCTGCGCATATAAGGACGGCGTATGGCGGGAGACGGGCTCCGTTTCATACGCTGCAAAGGGTGACAGAATGATGATAACGGTGCCGCGCTCTCTCCTCGGACTTACGGGCGAGGCGGTCAACATCAATTTCCACTGGCTTGACAACGTCATCGATATTTATGACCTTGAAGCGTGGTTCACCACGGGGGACAGCGCGCCGGAACGCCGCAACGATTATGCCGCACGGCTTGAAATTGCGTATACCGGCGAGGGCGAGAATATATTGCAAAAGCGTGAAAACGGTATCTGCGGTATGCGCGGTATCGAACTTACTGACGAGGTGAAAAGCGGACTGCTTTTGTCGCTTTATCCTTTGCCCGAAAATTACCCGGCTCAGCCCGATTTCAGACTTATTGACGCGCTGTTTTCGGGTTATACGGAAACGGACAAAATATCAGCAGACGCGCTGCCCGATGGCGGCAATACCGGCGCGGTGTATGAAGGTTATTTCAACGCCGGCGAGATCAAAAAATATGATTTTGAAATAACGTATAGCGGCGGCGTAAAGCTGTTTATCGACGGAAGACTTATCGCCGACGGCTCGTACGATCCGAAATCGACAGACAAGACAAAGACGGTAAAAGGCGGCATTATCCTTGAAAAAGGCTATCACAAAATTCGCGTCGAATACGCGGAATGTAAGGGCGAAAAGCCGGTTTTGAGCCTCGGCGGCGATCATGAATTCTATTATATCACGCCCGACGAAGGCTTGACGGAGCTGCCCGCGTGGACGGTCGATATTTCCAAAATGAGCGATCAGAAAGGATACGTAAAAGAAAGTCACCCGCAAGGGATATACGAGCCGTTTATGTATCTTGAATACGGTTTCAGCGCATATCTCGGCAGTGTAGACCTCTCGCAGTATTCCAGAGTGCAGATAGAATACTGCTGCGACGGCAGCGATATAACGCGCGACCGGTTTGAACAAGCGTCCTCTCTTGCAATAGGCCTCAAGAGCGACAACCAAACGTACGGTTATGATAAAAAAGATATATTTGACGGCGATATAGCGCATACGGATATGGTTTTCGTTGAGCGTTCGTGGGCCGCGGGCGCAAGAGTTGCGGTCGTGGACTTAACCGACGTTGATTATAACGGCGACGTATGGGTTTCGGTACACAATCCCGCCGGCACGTTCATTGCAATTATGTCGATACGCTTCTATAAATGATAAAGACGGTGTAAAACAGCATAAGGAGACGATATGCAAAAAGCGACAGCAATAAAACGTATTATACCCGATTTAAACGGTCCGAAATTCAGTTTTGAGAACGGACTTTTCGGGATAAATACGGAGGTCACGCGCAAGGGCTTTTACGGCGGTATCTGCGCGCAGATGTTAAATAACAGAAAACTGTACGCGGGCGAGGATTCCGTTGACGGATGGGACTGTAACGGCGCAATACGTGTAACGGATCACCCGCGGGACAGCCTGTGCGACAGTAATTACGTTATTTTAAATGACGGCACGATGCGGCAAAAGTCCGAGTTGATCGCTCTGCGCAAGGGTAAGCAATACGAGGCAAAAGCGTGGGTAAAAGCGCTCTCCGCCGAGGTAACTGTCACGCTCGGCGTCTCGTCGCACGAAAAGACGTTTGAATTAGTCTCAGACGATTTCAAATATAAAGAACTGTCTTTCACGTTTGACGGAGAGGACGCAGATAACGAAACGTTTTATATAAACGTTTTCGGCGAGGCGGCGGTATTTGAGGCGTCGTTACTTCCGACGGACTATTTTTACGGTATGCGGCGCGATGTGATCGAGGCTCTTCGCGAGCTTTCGCCTGCTGCCGTCCGTTTTCCCGGCGGCTGCTACGCTGACCATTTTGAGTGGAGGGAAAGTCTCAAAGCGCCGCAGTTCCGCAAGCCCGTGGACGGCAGAAGCAAAGCCTTTATGCTGCGCGATACGTATCATCAGGATTGCGTTGAGATCGGGTTAAACGAATTCATAATGCTTTGCCGTGAGATAGGCGCGGAGCCCGAATACACGGTAAGCCATCTGCAGTCAGACGGTGAGGACGCACGCTGCCTTATAGAATACTGTAACGGCGGGGCCGATACCGAATACGGCGCGATACGCGAGGCGCTTGGATTTGCTCCGTTTGATATAAAAGTATGGTATATAGGAAACGAATCATACTATTTCGGCGGTCCTTACAGGTTTGACGGAGGTTTGGCGGCGGAGCGAACGAATGAAATAGTAAAGTCGATGATGACGGTTGACCCGGATATAAAAGCTGTGATCGGACTTGTTTCGGATAAACATTTACAGCCTTGGAGCAAAGCGTTTATGGAGCGCCTTGACTGCCCGTACGGGTACGTTTCTTACCACTGGTATTACGGCACGGGACCGACGGCGGAGTCTGACGGTGCGGCTGCGTGCGAACGTTTGAAGCATACGTATCTACACGATACGGACGAGGGACTTGAATTTTATAAAAACGAGCTGTTTTCTGCCGTTTGGGACAAAGTCAAGATCTGCGTCGACGAATGGAATTTCTGTTGGGGGAGCGGCTCGAACAACGCGCTTTTACTGTCAAATGCATATCAAATGCACTTTTTTGCACACAACGCGGAAAAATATCACATTCGTGAGGCAAGATTCTTTATGCCGATAAACGAGGGTATGATAACGGTTAACGGCGCGGATTGCAAAACGGATTCGTCGGGAGTACTGTTTAAGCTGATGCAAAACCATAAAAACGGAAACGTTTGCGCGTGTACTGCCGATGCTGCGCTTGACGTTTTATGTACCGAACACGAAGGCGAGTTATATATGTCTGTGATAAACAGAGACGAGGCTCCGTGTGAAATATCGGTACAAGGCTACGAGATAACGTCAAGTTATCAGATAGCCGTACGTGATTTCAGCTTTAACAGCGATGAATACGATTTGATAAAAGACGAAAAAACGATATACGGCAACAGCGTTATATTTATGAATTTGAAAAAGATCAAGGGGGTATAAAATGAATTATTATATAGGCATCGACCTCGGGACGAGCTCGTGCAAGGGCTCGGTGGTTGATAAATTCGGAAAAGTTTACGGCAGCCACAGCGTAAAATACGGAGTAGGCAATCCCGCGCCGAATTACAGCGAGCAGGACCCGGCGGACTGGTATAACGCGGCGGTCGAAATATTGGAGGCCTTGTCAAAAGGCATTGAGGACGATATAAAAGGCGTCAGCATTGCCGGGCAGATGCACGGGCTCGTAATGCTCGACGAAAACGACAGAGTGATACGCCCCGCGATCCTCTGGAACGACGGCAGAAGCGAAAAGCAGACGAATTATTTAAACGTCATTTCAGAAACGTTTGAGGAAACGGGCAACACGGCGTTCCCGGGCTTTACCGCGCCGAAAATTCTTTGGGTGAAAGAAAACGAGCCGGAAAACTTTGCAAAATGCACAAAGATCTGTCTTCCGAAGGACTATCTCGCTTATATGCTCACCGGTGTTTTCTCGACAGACTACTCCGACGCGGCGGGAATGCTCCTGCTCGACGCGGAGCATAAAAAATGGTCGGAGAAAATGTGCGGGATTTGCGGTATGACCGTCGATATGCTCCCGAAACTGTACGAAAGCTATGAGATAACGGGCAAATTAAAGACGGAATTCGGGCTTAAAAACGCCGTTATGTGCGCGGGCGCGGGAGACAACGCCGCCTCCGCCGTCGGTACGGGAACGCTTAAAGACGGCGACTGCAGTATCTCCCTCGGCACGAGCGGCACCGTATTCCTGCCGTGCGACGAATATAAACCCGGCGCGGGCAAGGTTTTACATAATTTCTGCCATAGCAACGGAAAATATCATCTGATGGGCTGTATCCTGTCCGCCGCAAGCTGTGACGACTGGTGGACCAAACGGATCCTGAAGACGGATTACGACGGATTCACGCTTGAAAAAGCGGCGGACACCGGCGTATATTTCTTGCCGTACCTTACGGGCGAGCGCTGTCCGCATAACGACGTCAACGCACGCGGCGCGTTCGTCGGACTGTCGGCGGAGACGAGCCGCGAGGATATGTGTCTGGCCGTTTACGAGGGCGTCGCCTACGCCCTTCGCGATTGCATAGAAGCGGGCGGCGTCAGCGTTGAGTCGGCCGTTTTGTGCGGCGGCGGCGCGAAAAGTCCGCTGTGGCAAAACGTCGTGTCAAACGTGCTCGGCGTAGAGATTTACGTTACGGAGACCGAGCAGTTCGGCGCGGCGATGCTCGCGATGGTCGGCTGCGGCGAATATCCCGATCTTATATCGTGCGCCGAAGCGACCGTCAGAAAGCGTCTCGCCGCGGTACCCGATAAAGACATACACGAAAAATATAATAAAGGGTTTGAGACTTACAGAAAGCTTTATCCGCTGCTAAGGGAGATATGATATGAGGATAATCCATAACAAGGGCGTGTGCGATCCGCACGTGCATATATTCAACGGGCGCGCGTATATGTTCACCACGCACGACAGAGGACCGGGGCAGCCGATTTTCAGAATGGACGACTGGAGGATCTTTTCCTCAGACGATCTGCTCAACTGGAAACTCGAATATACGCTTCGCCCCGAGGACACGTTTTTAGGCAAATGTGAGGAGTGCTACGCGACCGACGCGGCGGAGAGAAACGGGAAATACTATATGTATTTTTCGTATCAGCAGTATCTTATCGGCGTTGCGGTGAGTGAGAACGGACCTGGCGGACCGTATAAGGACGCGCTCGGAAAGCCGCTCATACCGAAAGGCATGGTCGATACCGCGTGCTACGATCCGACCGTATTCATCGACGACGATGAGAACAAAACGCCTTACATAATGTTCGGCTTCACGTGTATCGGTAAAAAATACTATATCGCGCGCCTGAATGAAGATATGATATCGCTGGCGGAGGAGCCGAGACCGGTAGGGCTCGAGCCGAACTGGGACAGCGACGCGTGCTGGCTGACGAAGCATAACGGCGTATATTATCTTAACACTCACGAGGCGCGGCTTGCAACGTCGGACAACATTTACGGCCCTTATACGTTCCACGGAAAATTCATGTATGATCATACGACAGATCACGGCACGTTCTTTACGTATCACAATCAAACGTATTTCACCTACGGCATACCCGAGAACCTGGGCGATGAGAAGGTAGACCCTTATTACCGCACCACCAAGATCGTTTACGCGCATTATAAGGATAACGGGATGATAGCGACGGACGAGTTCATCAAAATAAACGGCGTGGGCCATTACGACGCGAACTGGGACGTGATAAAGGGCGAATGGTATTTCGCCGCCTCGGACGGGATATATAAGAAAGAAAACGCGGAAGGGTTTGAGCTTCGCGGAATCAAAAACGGCTCGTATCTGTATTATCAGAACGTAGAGCGTATGCGTTTCAACGCGCCGATAGAGCTGCGCGTGTCTAACGGGAACGATGAGCCCTGCACGATAGAAATACGTGAGAACAGTCCGTTCGGCGCCGTGCTCGGCTGTCTCAAAGTCGGATCGACCGGCGGCTTTGACAGATTCGAAACTTTCAGGCTCGAGCTTGAAAACACGTACGGCAGCCACAACCTCTGTTTCGTGTTCAGATCTGAAGCTGAGGAGGCGGCGAGGTTCGAAGATTTCAGATTTACAAAAATCAGACCGTAAACGGAGCAAAACTATGGAAGTTATACGCAATCCTCTGCTTGATGAAAACATATTCGTTCCCGACGTTGAAGCGCACGTGTGGGACGACGGAAGGATATACCTGTACGGCTCGTATGATATCCGCGGCGCAAAAACATACTGCAGCGGAGAATACCACGTTTATTCGTCAGACGATATGATAAAATGGGTCGACCACGGCGTTTCTTTCAGCTTCGCCGATATCGGCTGGGCGGCTGACTGCCCGTACAAGGCGCTGTACGCGCCTGACTGCGCATATAAAGACGGCGTATATTATCTTTACTACTGCATACCGGACGGCAGATGCGGCGTCGCATCATCAAAGCTGCCGTACGGTCCCTTCAAAGACGTCTGCCGGCTCGATCTTAACGGAGAAGACGGCATAGATCCCGCCGTTTTCATCGACGATGACGGGCAGGCGTATATCTACTGGGGGCAGTTCGACAAAGTTCGCTCGGCAAAGCTCAATCCCGATATGATAAGCATAGATAAATCGAGTATAACACAGCCCTTGTCCGTGGCGGAGCACGATTTTCACGAGGGCAGTTCGGTAAAAAAGATAAACGGAAAATACGTTTTCGTATATACCGACACTCACCGCCATAAAGATATTAGACCCGGCGGCATGGCGACGTGTCTCGGTTACGCCGTATCGGATCATCCGCAGAGCGGATTCGTGTACCGCGGCGTGATAATCGACAATTACGGCTGCGATCCCGGCACGTGGAACGATCACGGGAGCATAGCACGCTTTAACGGTCAGTGGTACGTGTTTTATCACCGTTCCACGCACGGTTCTGAGTTTTCCCGTCACGTCTGTGCGGAGAGGATACAGATATCCGACGACTGCACGATCGACGAGGTCGGAATGACCTCCGGCGGATTCGGGACGGGCGAGTATATCAAAGCGAATACCGTGTGCGGTCTGTACGGAAACGTCAGAATAGGCGGTGACAGGCTCGGTCTCGTTTCGGCAAAACACGGCGACCGCGCAGTTTACCGGTACGCTGCGCTTGACGGCGCAAAAGGCTTCAGAGCCGACGGCAGCGGCGGCCGCATAAACGTATACGCCGGAGGAAAACCGGTATGTCATACAAAAACGGACGGCGGCGTCACGGAGATCGGCCGCTTTGACGGACAATACGAGCTGGTCATCGGATTTTGTGACGACGGAGAGCTTTATGGCTTCGAGTTCATATAAGATCGGAGAGTGTAATGAGCATCATATTCTTTGACCGCCCGGCAGCTTTGTTCGAGGAGGCTCTGCCGGCATCTTTACGAAGAATACGAGTATTTCAAGGATGCGGAGTTTTTGCGGGATACCGCTTACCCGCTGATGCTTGGAGCGTGCAGATTCTATCTTGATATGCTCGTACCGGACAACGACGGGCATCTTGCTGCTTCCCGCGCTGCCGTCCGACTGGCAGTCCGGCGAAGTCAGAGGGCTTCGCGCAAAGGGCGGCGCAAAAGTCAACATCAAATGGAAAAACGGAAAAATAACGTATTATGAAATAAAGGGAGGCAGACCGTGCAAAGTGATAAAATGCAGATGAATAAAGGCGATTTGGAAGTATTCAGAGATAAAACGCGGAGCCCGGAGGAAAGAGCGCGGGATCTTATAAACAGGATGACGCTTGACGAAAAAGTTTTCCAGATATCGACGCAGATAATCTTCGACGTGCTGGGCGGCGAATATAAAGAAAAGCGCGACTATCGTTTGGGCAGCTTCCGCAACCCCGGGCATTTCATGCATTGGAAGGATAAAAAGACGTCGAGCCCGTCAGAGGTCGCGCGTTTCATAAACCGCGACGTCGGGAAATCCGTCGAAGCAAACCGGTTCGGAATCCCTGCTATCGAGAACGGAGAAGCGCTGCACGGCGCGCAGTGGGGCATGGCTACGTGCTTTCCTCAACCGATAGCGCTTGCCGCGACGTTCGATAAACAGCTCGTATCAGAAGTCGCGGACGTAATAGGAAAAGAAGTCGCGGCGGCCGGCGTCAGGCAGGTGTTCGCGCCTGTTGTGAATATCAGCCGCGACTGCCGCTGGGGACGCACCATGGAGACCTTCGGAGAGGACGTCCTGCTCGTGTCGGATATGGGCGAGGCGATGTGCCGCGGATTTCAGAGCAACGGCGTTATAGCCACGCCGAAGCACTTTGCCGACAACTACGCGGACGGCGGACGCGATTCCAACGAGTCGCACTCGTCGTGGCGCACGCTGTATGAGGTGTTTTTGCCGCCGTTCAGACGCTGCTTTCAGGAGGGCGGAGCGATGTCCGTTATGGCGGCGTACAACGCGGTCGACGGGGTGCCGTGCTCATGCAGCGAAAAGCTTCTGACGAAGATCCTGCGCGACGAATGGGGTTTCAACGGTTTCGTCGTGTCCGATTACAACGGGGCAGAGGACGTCTGCAACGCTCATCACGCGGCGGACACCGAGGTGAAAGCGACGGCGATGTGCATAAAAGCCGGACTCGAGGCGCCTCTGCCGAACAGCTCGGTCGGAAACGTTAAGGAGGCGCTCGAAAAAGGATATCTGACGGAAAAAGATATAGACCGCGCCGCGTACCGTATTTTAAAAACCAAGATCGCGATCGGCCTGTTTGACGACCCTTATGTCGACGAGGATACGATAGACGGATTCATCCGCTGCGAAAAGCATAAAGAAACCGCGCTCAGAGCCGCGCGGGAGTGTCTGGTGCTGTTGAAAAACGAAAGCGTCCTGCCGTTTGATAAATCAAAGGTCAGAACGGTGGGAGTTTTCGGAGAAGGCGCCGATACCGTACCAGTCGGCGACAATTATTCCGGCCCGTATCAGGGCTGGCGTGCCGACGACGCATACACGCCGCTCGGATATTTAAGAGCTTTTTTAGGTGAAAAAGTAAATATAATCACCGGAAAAGACGCGGAAATACCCGAAAAAGCGCCGGGATGCGATATATGTCTGTATTTTACCAAAATGCTTGAGGGAGAGGGACGCGACAGGTGCAATATACGCCTTTCCCGCGAAATGCGGACGTTCGAGACGGAAAACTCCGGCGGTATGATCGTCGATCAGGTCAGGGCGGAGGACGGTACGGATCAGGAATCGGCGATCGTCGCCATGGCAAAAGCAAACAAAAACTCCGCCGTGGTGTTATTGAACGGCGCGCCGATAGATATGACGCCGTGGATAGATACCGTCCCCGCGGTGCTCGAGGCGTGGTACCCGGGCGAGCAGGGCGCACAGGCGATCTGCGAGGCGCTTTTCGGACTCGTCTCCCCGTCCGGCAAACTGCCGATGTCGTTCCCGAAATCAGTCGGACAGCTTCCGCTGTACTATTCGTTCAAGCCGAGCGGACGCGGCTATCACTACAACGAGAACGACGGGAATCCGCTGTTTGAATTCGGTTACGGGCTTTCATATACGGAATTCAGAACAGATAACGTGAGCTGCTCGGTAAACGATAACGGGCTGACCGTAGAGTACGACGTTGAGAACGTCGGCAAATACCGCGGCGCGGAGGTGGTGCAGATATATCTGCAGAGCAGGAACTGCGGCGTGGTGCGTCCCGTATCGGAGCTTAAAGCGTATAAGAAAACATGGCTTGAATCGGGTGAAAAAAAGCGCGTTTCCGTAAAGCTCGGCAAAGAGGCGTTCCGGTATTATAACGCCGGACTTGAATACGGATTGTTCGACGGTGATCACACCGTATCGCTCGGCACGTCGTGCAAGAATATCTTTTACTCGTTTGAGGTACGCGTCAGAGACGGCGCGCTGATCTGCGGGGACAGAACGTGACATTTGCAAATAAAAAAGCGCGGAGACGTCTCCGCGCTCAGACTGAAGACAAAGTCTCTGAAAAAGGGGCTTTGTCTTCAGTCTGAAAGGACCGGTACCGATCCTTTTTGTTTTCAGAGTATTTTTTCACCGTCGAATTCAAAGACGCCGAATCCGTATCCGGTCTTATTACCCGAGCAGAGCCATTCGGCGTAAGCTTTGCGCAGCGCCGTATCGCGCGGAAGTTTATCGTACGGCAGATCGGCGTACCTGCCGAAAACTCTCCATATATCGCCGAACTCTTCCGTCTCCTCGCTGCTTATGAGTTCAAAATCGCCGATGAATTTCCTGATATTAAGGTGAGGCGGCAAAAATTCAAGGTGCTTCGGGAAAAGCAGCCACGAATGACAGCCGAAAATGACGACGCCGTCGTCGAAATACCGTTTGAAATACGGGTACGCCGCGCGGTAGGATGCGAGGCGGACGTCGTCCGTCAGCGGTATGCCTCTCGACGGGATGTGCATATTTATATATTTGTCTCCGTTTTTAAGCGTTTTTCCGGATCTCATGACGTGATCGTCCCCCCCGTACGCGGCGACCTCGTACTGGAATCTGCCGAGGCCGAAACATGTCAGTTTGAAGAACCTGTCGTACCAGTCGGCGACGAAGGTACCAACGATTCCCTTGCATTCCACGCACTCGTTTACCTTGCATCTTATATCGTCCATAGATTCATAGAAAACGGAATCCGGAATGTTGTTTTCAACGTATTTTCCGTAAAGGTTCGGCAGACTGTTGACGATCAGCAAAAGGTCGAGACTGTATTCGTTTTTACCGTATTTTCCGGCGATCCGGGCGATCCTTGCGAGCGCTTCGTCCATGGAAAGCGTTCCTTCGCCCGAATACAGTCTTACCGTCTCGTCCATCTCAGCCGCGAGGCCGGGCTCGCGGTCGAGCATTTCCTCAAGCGCGGCGATCCCTTGAGCGATCTCCTTTTTATAGCCGTTTTTCAAAAGCGTTTCGAGCTGCGGGTTCATGTGCATAGTGTTTTTCCTCAATTCTTCTGTTCTTTTCTGTACTGTTGAGGAGAGATGCCGTATTTCTCCTTGAAATTCCGGTTGAACGTGTGTATCGATCTGAAACCGCTCTCGTACCCGCAGTCGGTGATCGATATATCGCTGTTCCTCAAAAGATAACAAGCCTGATTCAGCCTCATAAGATTGACGTAATCGTTGAAGCTCATGCCGACGAGCTTCTTGAAATTGCGGGAGATATACGAATAATTCATGCCGACGCGTTCCACCGCGTCCGAAAGCGTGCATTCGTTCGTGTAGTTCTCCTCGACAAACGAGAATATATCATAGAAAGGTCCGTTTTTATATTTTCTTTCAACGTACCGCGCGCCGCGGTCGAACGCCGCGCAAACGGAATAAAGGACGCCCTTCTTCTCAATAACGGATGAATCCGGCGAAAGCGAACCGAGCGCCGCGGCGAGCGCCTCCGGCATCCGGAACGCGCCCGACGCTGGCACCTTGCCGCGCAGCGCGGAAAAATATGAGTTCACGAGCAGCGGCGAAAAGATATACGTTACGTGTCTGCTGACCTCCGAGGAAAGCGAGTGAATCTGATGGGGGAAGATCATCAGAGCGTCCCCCTCTTCAAGCGTATACGTCCCGGAATCAACGTCCACCGTCAGTTTTCCGCCCGTGACGAGTATTATCTCGAACGATTGATGTAAATGGCGCGGGAAATTCATATTGTTTTCCGTGTCGACGCGGAAATACTCCGCCCCGCCTACGTTTCTGACCTCGTAAAACACGTGCCGCACCTCCTTCCGCGTATATGCGGATTATATCACGTACAGTCGTCAAAGTCAACATCTGAACAATTTTTTGATATTATTTTTTTTGAAATATCACAAAAAAGTAAAATATTGCACACTTTGACACACAATATGATTTGCTTTTCAGTGCTGCGGATGATATAATAATAAAAAACTCTGGAGGTAACAAACATGAAAAAGATAATTGCACTTGCTGCGGTCATATCAGTCATCTTCAGCTGTTTCGCGGCCATATCCGTACACGCTGACGACGTAAAGACCGTAGCGCACTGGAAGCTGCAGAACGTCGAAGGCTACTTCGTCGGAGACATAGAAAAAGACGAGCTTCAGTTCATCGACCTGTCCGGCAACGGCAACGACCTTGTTTCGAGGGTCGTCGGAAACGGCTCGCAGCTCGACATATTCACCTGGGACGACGGCGTCGACAAAGGCGAATCCAAGTCCGGTTCCGCGCTGAAAATGAACAATACGAAGGTGCTCGCGGCGGCGGTCGACCCGTATACCGAGGGTGAGACCTCATGGACCGGCGGCTATACGTCCGGCAAATACCTTGAGACAATAAAAGGTTCGCCCCTCAATTCAAATGAATTTGATGAAGGCTTTTCCATAGACATCATTGTAAAGCTTTCGCCTGAACTTGACAACGATTACAACCGCTACTGCGGCATATTTTCAAGACAGGGCGTCATTGAAGATCAGAACGAGCCTCCTTTCTCGATAGCACTGTCCGAATGGCAGGATGATGCCGACTCCGGCATGATCGGTCAGAACAAAACGTGGATGCAGTACGTACACTGCGATGGCACGCAGAAGGTCAATGTTGAGATGGAAGAGATACTGATCGGTGCGGATGAATGGCATCATATACTCGTGTCAAGCGACGGCTTCTCCACAACGTATTATATCGACGGTGAACCGATGCGGACCATCGGAGATTATCCGTATCTTTTATACACGGATCCGAATTACTCATGGGAAGTCGGCGTGGGACGCAAATGGGGCGCCGGTCATGAAAACGAGTGCAAGAACGAGGACGCGCCCGAGGGCATAATCAGAAGACTGTTCGCCGGCTCTATCTCCGAGATCAGAGTCATGGACGGCCCGATCGAACCGGAGGATTCACTCTACTACAAGCCCGTAAGCTATTCGAAAATCCCCGAACCCGCAACGGCAAAGGAATACGATCCCGACGAAACCACGACTGAGGAGCTGACGACCGAAGAGGTGACAGACGCGCCGCAGACCACCGAAGAGACGAAGGACACCGAAGCCGTGACGACCGCAGCCGACACCGAGGCGAAAGACGAAACGACAGCGAAGGCGGACGGCACAAAGCCCGAAGCGACGACGGAAGGCGAAAAAAGTCAGGGCAAGGGCTCCAATACCGGCGTAATCATCGGTATAATCGCCGGCGTTGTCGTCATAGCCGCTGCGGTCTCGTTCATCCTGATCAAAAAGAAAAAGAAATAAATCAGGGAGGTATTCATGAAGATAACGTTAAGACTTCTCTCCGCGTTTATCGCGGCGGTCATCATAGCGTCGGTCATTCCATTCACCGCTTCGGCAAAGGACGGGATAATAATGGACGGAATAGTTGCTTATTACGACGGCGCGAACAACTCGAACGGAAAACAGGATCTCAACGCCTCGATCTGGCGCGACCTCTCAGGCAACGGATATCACTTCAGCGTTGAAACGGATGAAAACACGAAGTGGACCGAAAACGCGTTCCACGTTGACAAAAAGCGCACGTATTTCAACGAAAACGTCAGAAGCGTCGCCAACGCCAAGCAGTATACGATCGAAATGGCATTCGGCGAGCTCGAATACTACGGCACCGACTGGCTGACGCTCGTCGCGTCCGACAACGATGAATTTTCCATGTTCATCCGCGTACAGGACGGACTTGATGATCTGGAATACAAGTATAATGACAACAACAGAGACAGACCGATCGCAAAAAACGGACGTGATCTCGTAAGCAATTCGACGCTCACGGTGACGTTCGACATCGACGAGCCGATATGTAAGATCTACATTGACGGCGAGCTTGTGTCATCCGGCGTACCAGTTGAGATCAACATAGCAGACACGCTTTTCTTCGGTCATGAGAATCCCAAGAGAAGCTGGTCCGGTGACGTTTACTCCTTCAGATTCTACGACAGAGTCCTGTCTGACGCCGAGATCAAACACAACTGCCTGGTCGACGACGACAAGTACAGAAGCGGAAAGCCCTACACGCCCGAGGTGGTAGACACGGGCGCCGCAGAGGTCACGGAAAGAGAGCACATTGATTACAATATCGGCGACGTAATCACTGTTGTTGACTTTTCCGATCCCGAGATGTTCAGCAAGATGATAAAAGCGGAGCCGCAGCGCTGCACTCTTGAAATGGACGATTCCGGCGCGGTCAAAGTGACAGTAACCGGACCTCAGCCTTACTTTTACGTTCCGATAGATGAAACGAACTCGTTTGACGGCGACAAATTCACCACGCTGATTTTCAACTATAAAACCGGCGGCGGATTCGAGGATAACGTGGCGGAAATTTACTTCTCCACCAAGTATTCGGAGGTTTACTTCACGGATAACCATATCACGTTCTACATTGACGCCGCCGATGATTTCACGGATCTTGAGGTCAACATGCGAGACGATGACAACGATACGTGGCACCATGAGATAAGAATGATCAGGGTCGACTTTGCATCATATGACGCCGAGCCCGGTCAGGAGTTGTATATCAGATCCCTGAAGGCAAGATACGACGATCCGAACAGCACTACTGACGCCGTCACCGACCCCAAGCCCGAAACGACCGAAGCGACCGTAACGGACAAAGAGAATAACGACAGCACGGCTGAGGTCACTTCTCCGGCGACTGACACCGATAAAGCCCGGACGACCGGTGCTGACAACACCGGAAACAGCAGCAAAACGGGTATCATCATCGGTGTTATTGCCGCAGTCGCGGTAATCGCCGCCGTCTGCGTTGTACTTTTCCTCAAAAAAAAGAATAAAAAAGCAGATCCGCAATAAAAATACCCGATAAAGCGATATAAACCACTTGATAAACTATTGTCTTTGTATATAATAATTATAATGGCAGTCGGGATACGCTGCCGGTGAGTGTAAGGCTTATCAATCAGCGGATCCATACACGGACGCTGCGTTTTCCGGTTGCCGCTATCGGGTGTCACGTTTAACACTTTTGAAACCATATTTTGTGCATTATTATAAAGGAGGTATGACACAAAATGAAAAAATTCACAGCACTGGCAATCATTCTTGCCATAACCGTCGCTCTGTGCACGGCAGTATTCGCTGAGAGCAAACTGCAGGTAAACAAGACGACGTTCGCGGTAGGCGAGCCCATACTCGTCACTGCAGTCGGATCAGGCACCGACTGGGTCGGTATCCAGAGAACCGAAGTCACAGAAGGCTCCGCCGGTTGGGTATATGTTGAGACCGTAGGCAGCGGCACGCAGTTCAATCTGCTTGAAAATCTCCGGGACGTCAACACCGAATTCACCGCCGGCAAATGGACCATCGCTCTCGTCGGCAATGACAACCCCTGGTCTAACACTGCCGAATGGATCGAATCCATTGAGATCGAGATAACCGATGCGTCGTCTTCCTCTGCGGCTGAGCTGAAAAACAAGTCCTGGGACGGTATCACCGTTGACGGCACTCTTGTATCGCCCGCTACCGGTCAGGCAGACGTCTGGATAAAGGAAAACGAAGTCAAGGGCGAGATCTCAACGATCAACGTGCGCGGCTGGGCGTTCATATCCACCGCCATCACCGGCTTCGCTTACACGATAGACGGCAACAGCGCCGTATCCTCCGCCGATTATATTCAGGACAGACCTGACGTAAAAGGCGCGATAGATCAGACCGCCGAAGGCTTCAATATTGATATCGACGTCTCCAACGCCGGCAAGGGCGCTCATACGATAAAGATATTCGCCGTTGACGCAAACGGTGAGCTTGTTGACACAACGTTCGAGCTTCCCTTCACCCAGGAAAAAGAGGCCGCGGCCCCTGAGAATCCCGGTACTGCCGATGCTTCCGTAATAGCTGTGGCAGTGGTCGCCTGTGTCGCACTCGCAGGTGTTGTCGTTGCAAAGAAAGTAAAATAATCAGTACAAAGACAACGCACAAACCGCCTCCTCAGGCAGTTTGTGCGTTTATCATATATCAACAAAAACAAAGGTTAAACAATGAGAATAATCAGTGTTCTTATAGCCATGCTGATGATCCTTGCCTCGGTGTTATCGTCAGCAGGCTGTTCGGAGAATCCGGAGTCTCAGGCCGATTCGTCCGACAATACAACAAAAAAGATAACGGAGACCGACACTATGGAAACAACGACAGAAGCAGAGACCGAGACTGTGACGGACGCTCCGGAGCCCGAGGTTCCGAAAAAAGTCGAGCTGTATCAGCTTGCGCCCGAATCTTCAAGTCTGATGATGAGTTACGTTGTCGTCACGCCTGAGAGGAAGATCATAGTGATCGACGGCGGCATTTACGGAACGGGCTTCAACGCAAAACCGTACCTTCCCGCGGCAATAAGAGCCATTCTCGGATTGAGCGAAGGCGATTACTTTGAAGTTGAGGCATGGTTTTTGTCGCATATTCACAGCGACCATTATTACGAGCTTGCCAAAATGCTTGATTCGTATAAAACTGAAGACAATTACAAAATCAACAACTTCTATTTCGATTTTCCCGAATGCGGCGTTGAATGGAACAGCAAACAAAACGAAGATTATGAGCCCGCCGAGCATTCAAAGCTGATAAGAGGATTTCAGAATTATTATTCGACAGTCGGCTTCAGCGGCATCAGCGGCGCCGATATACCTGAAGACAAATGGACCGCCCCCGAGGGAGACGACAAATATTACTATAACCTCATCAACGGCGCCGTAATAACCGAGGAGGCGATAGACAAAGGTCTTTTGATAGACATAGACGGGGTAAAATTCAGTGTGCTCCTCACGTGGTGTATGGACTCGGTTAATATAAACGATACAAGTATCATAATTCGCATGGAATACGGCGATCACTCCGTTCTGTTTACCGGAGACTGCGGATCACAGGAGGGTGACAGACTGTTGGAAAAATACGGTGCGGAGCAGCTGAAATCCGAATACGTGCAAATGGGTCACCACGGTCAGGGCGGTCCGAATGAGAAGTTCTATAAGGCAATAGATATCGAAAATTCGATCAGGCTGTGGCCTACGCCCCTTTGGGTCTGGAACGACGCGAAAACATACGCCATAGGCGCAACAAGAACCTGGGCGGGTCTTCCGTTTGAAGCAAACGATTTCAGAAAGCAGGGATTTCTCACTGCCGGAAAAGATTTTGTCGCTTCATTATACAAAAGATATCCCGGCGCCAAATCATTTTCTGTTGAAAAATGGACGCCGCTGATACTCGAATCGCAACGGGTAGCTATTTTTGAGCTCGGATAATAGAATTACGTGACTAAAGACTTCCGCTCAATTGCGAAGGCGGGGATGCCGGACGTTTTAAATCGGCTTAATCTTCCACTGTAAAAAAATCATATCTTCATAAAATACGGTCCGCAGCAGTCACCCTCGTGCGTTTTCATATACACCCAGTTGAAATCTTTTGAAACAACGTACACTTCGACATATTCTTCAAGCTGTTCTGCGGTTTTCTGCTGCAATGTGACTTTTCATCGTTGCAAGGTACGCAGACAGTTCCGACGCCCTGCGTGTTTATCTTATGATAGCACATAATTGTGACTAAGTCAAAATAATGTGAGGAATGAGAGAATGGGAGTTAATGAAGAAATGAAGACGGGCTAACGCCCTAATGAAGACGGCGGCTTTGCCGCCTAATGAAGCGAAGTCGCCCCCTGTTCCTTAATTAGCGAACGCAGTGAGCGACTTCATTTCTTCATTAGCGAAGCGTCTTCATTAGCCCCGTCGGCCCGTTCCCCAAAACTCGGCAAGCTCGTTTCGGGGACCCCGAGGGCAGGGCGACTTCATTGAAAAATCCCCGTCAATTGACGGGGATTTTTCTGTGCTTAACGCCCTAAATCGCAAAAGCGCAAAACGCATAAAAATTTTGAATTAGTTGAGTTTGATCTTCAGCGATAAACATAAACGCTTGAAATAACAAAAAATGAAATCGCGGCGGTGCCGCGGTGAAATCCGGGCAAAGCCCGGATGAAATCTGTCGCTATGGCGACAGATGAAATTAAATCCGTCCTCTTTATCCCGCACGTCAGTGCGGATTTCATCGCGCAGCGATTTCATCCACGCAGTGGATTTAACCCGTCCGTAAGGACGGATTTAGTTGAAAACCCGATGCTTTCGCATCGGGTTTTCTGGCTGGGATAGCTGGATTCGAACCAGCGCAGTGCAAGAGTCAAAGTCTTGTGCCTTAACCGACTTGGCTATATCCCAATGAACAGGGATATATTATCACAAAAAAGCCGATATGTCAAGGTGTTTAAGGCAGAAATTTTACAGATATTGCTTCATATCGTTTATCGCCTGCAGCTGGAAGGACAGCATATCGGAGACGAGGGTGACGACGTTTTCGGACAGGCCCGTGACCTCCGCCTGCTGTTTTTTCAGCTCCGTTACTCCCATAACGTAGCCGTTTATCATCATCTGTGCCGTCTTTGAATCGGAGCTGTCCATCATCCGGCTGACCGCCATACCGACCTCTGACGGTATTTTTTCAAAAAATCCCGCGTCCTCCGGCGCTTTGCCCGCCTCCGCCAGATACTGAGAGGCGCGCGCCGCAAAGCCCTGGTATTCTTTAAGATGGCTGCCCATCAGTTGTCTCAATTGCTGATCTTTCGTTTCCGGCATCAGCTTTGCGATAGATTCAAGCCCCATTTTACAGCTTTTGTAAATATCGGTCAGCACCTGTTCGTCACTGTGATTTACGTTGTTTTCCATAATTTATAAGATCCTTTCGAAAAAAATAATACCCGCGTTAACGCAGATATTGTGATACAGATAAACTCCCTCAGTCAGCAAGCTGACAGCTCCCTCGGAGAGGGAGCCGTGATAAGCCTCCCTCTTTGAGGGAGGTGTTATGTCGGGTATCGACATAACGGAAGGAGTTTATATGCCGCAATATCTGCCTTTCGCAGGTATTATTGCCAAATCGGCATATTTTATTCCGTTTTCAGATATTCAATATATTCTTCAAGGCACATACCCATATCGTATATGCGTTTTGCGTGGTATCTGCCGACGTAGCGGAAGTGCCACGGCTCGTACGTGTACGTCGTTATATCCTCTTTTCCGGGCATATAGCGGAGTATAAAGCCGAATTTCCATGCGTTTTCCGCAAGCCACTGCGCCTCGTACGTGTCCTTGAATTTCAGCTGCGCGGAGCTTAGGTTATGCATATCGACGGCAAGGCCTGTCTGATGTTCGCTTTCCCCGGGATACGCCGTGTCTTTTCGTTCTTTTGCGATCGCTTCCTCTCTTGACAAGCCCTCCTTCATGAATCTTTCAACGTCGCCGTCAAATATTTCCTTCTGCGATTCATAGCTTCTGTAAGCGCTCGTCACGGTAACGTCCTTGCAGCCGTTTGCGCGCGCTTCTATCAAAAACGCTTCAAGCGCTTTTGAGGCGTACAGACGCATATATCTTTTGCTCCTGTCGGGACGCGTGTCAACGAGCGGCTCAAGATCGGTCGGCTTATAGTCTTTACCCACGGGATTGTCCGGATTTACGAGTATGAGATAACCGTCTCTGTCTTCCGGATCCATATATTTTTCATACACCGACAGATCCGCTTTGAATCCGAGGTCGTCGTATACGGGCTGCGTTTCTTCCTCTGTCGTCTGTTCTTCCGTGACCGTATCCGTTTTATCCGTTTCCGTTTCCGTCTTTTCGTCCGTTTCGACCGTGTCGGCTGTGATCAAAGGCTCAAGCGTGTCCGGCTGGGGCGACGTTATCTGCGGGCGGTTTGTCGAAACGTCGTCCGTGTCCGTTCCGCCCTGCTCCTGCACGATGCACGAGGAGGCGGTCAAAGCCACTGATAAAACGGCGAGAACAAGACAGATACCTCTTTTTATATCCATTATAACTGCCTTTCTTTTCCGCTGAATGCGCGTAATTTTGCTGTCTGTAAAGATTTTACATAATTTACTTTGTAAAATCAAGGTAAATGGTGTGCATTTTTTTGAATAATGTATTTACAAAAGACTGAAAATGTTGTATAATGGTAACGTCGGATAATCTTATTATATGTCGAAAACTATATTCCGGAGAAAAAGATGAACAAGAGGATTTTGATACTGTCGTCCGCATATATGTGTCTTGACGCGCATATGTCAAGTCTGCCCGCCGGATCGACGGAAAGAGAAGGCGAAGGATACACGGCGGCGCCGGGCGGCAAGGGAATAACCGCGGCGCTGACTTTCCGCGCCCTCGGACTTGACAGTATTTTTGCCGCCGCCGTCGGAGATGACGAATACGGCAGACAGATAACGGATTTCCTTGCCCGCACGGGAGTGGACAGACGGTTTATAAAAAAATGCGCCGGCAGCAGGACGGGACTTTATCTGTCCGTCTGCGAGAGCGGACGCGGACCGAGATGCATTAAATTTCCGCAGGCAAACAGCCGCCTTGACAAGGACGATATAGAAGCCGCTTTTATGGTATATCCGGACGCGCTTTATATACAAAACGAGCTTCCCTACGAGCTTTCGTCGTACGCGGTGAACGTGGCGCGTTCAAAAGGCGTGCCGGTCTTCTGGCAGCCGTGCGCCGCCGCGGAGCGGTATTCGGAAATGCTGCCGGGAAGATTTGAAGCGGTGATCTTTGACGCAAACGAGGTCAGCTCCTACTGCGGAGTAGAGCCTAATGAATACGACAGATTCCTGCCCGCCGCCATGGCGCTTGCGTCTCATATAAAAGCGAAATATTACATAATACGCATACCGGACCGCGGCGCTTTCATATATGACGGCATACATCACGATATGGCGGGTGAATATCCGTCCACGTATCTTGACGAGAGCGGAGCGTCGGTCATTTACGGCGCGTCGTTCGTTTCGGCTTATATGAAAACGGAGGGCAACGTCAAAAAAGCCGCAAAATGCGCGGCGGCGGCGTACGCCTACGCGTCTTCAAACAGAGGAGACGTTTCGTCCGTGCCGTCCGTTTCGGATCTCGTGCGGTTTTTGAAGAAAGACCAGTATTGATAACGCTTAAGGAGTACATACGACATGAAAAGATCAGTAAAGCTCGTTTCCTTCATACTTGCCGCGATGATGGCGCTGTCGGCGGTGAGCGCCGTGTCCTTTTCCGCTTACGACAAAACGTATAAGGAGGAGCTTACAGCAAAGGGCTTTCCGGAGGATTACGCCGAAAAGCTGGCGGCGCTTCACGAAAGACACCCGAGCTGGAGCTTCGAGCCGCTCAACGTGACGAAGATGAGCGGAGGCAAATACACCTGGGATTACGTCATATATATGGAAACGGACGAAAATCCCAAGAGAAGTCTCGTATATAACAGCGATACTTATAAAAACTGGCGTCATCCGTCAAATCAGCAGTACGATTCGGGCTGGTGGCGCGCGTCGGTCGAAACGGTGAAATACTTTATGGATCCGCGCAATTTCATGACTGACGAGCAGATATTCCAGTTCTACGATCTTAAATGGTCTGACAGCATAACTTTATCCGCGGTAGAAGCCGTGCTCAAAGGCACGTTCATGGAAAACAAAAAGCTGGACGACAAGTATTCAAACACGACTTACGCTCAGTATTTTTACGACGTGGGCAAGGAGCTCGGCGT
This sequence comes from Clostridiales bacterium UBA1248, assembly GCA_002308615.1. Taxonomy (GTDB): domain Bacteria; phylum Bacillota; class Clostridia; order Oscillospirales; family CAG-272; genus UBA1248. The sequence goes on along the minus strand of DBWC01000015.1, from coordinate 8,450 downwards.
AAGCCCGGTATATCTCGCGTCAAGAGTGCGCGCGGAGCAGGGCTCCGCGGGAACGAGTCCGCTGATAAACGGCAACGTGGGAGATAAGCTCTGGTATTATTACTCAAATAAAATGACGGGCAAGGATTCAGCCGGGCATATAATAAACGCGCCGACGAGCGGATATACGGAGGCTCAGCTCAAATCCTATAACGGCTATTACAATTATTTCAACATCGGTTCGGCAGGCACGGGATATTTCCAGATATACAAAAACGGCATAGACGAGGCGAAAAAGGGAACGCCCGACAAAAAAGCGGAATGGGGCGGAGACGTTTCCTGGAACAAGCACTGGAAATCCATATACGGCGGCGCGTACGCGGCGACGAACAAATACGTAAACGACTACCAGAACACGCCTTACTTACAGAAATTCAACGTCGATCCGAGATCCAAGCGCAACTTCTGGGGCCAGTATATGCAGAGCATCACCGGATCGATCGGTATGGCTGCGTCGTCGTACAATTCATTCAAGGAAAACGGTATGGTCGATCTGCCGTACACGTTCCTCATACCCGTTTACGAGGGAATGCCGGAATATAACGCGCATCCGGACGTTCTCGTCAGAACGGACGCCGCAAAAATAATAAATTCCTACATAGATTCGCAGACGTACCGCAAGCAGACGCTGTCCGTGCTCGGATGGCTCGGCGGCAATTACGAGATAAACCGCTTAGGCTACAGCATCGACGGCGGCGAAACGGTATGGGAGGGCGTGAGCATCATACCGCTCGATATGACCGTGCCGGGCGACGCCGCGGTCACCAATTACGCGGGAACAAACGCGGTCAGATTCAAAGCGGAGATCAAAGACGAGGCGCTGACCGAGGGCAAGCATTCCGTTATGATAATGGCGGAGATGAACGCAAAGGAGAGGACCGTTATCAAAGGACTTATGACGTCCGACGGCAAGGAAAAACCGCTTGAGGTCGATGTAACGCCCGCCGTTTTAGGCAAGGTCACGAATTCATATATAGACAGAGAGGGCGACGTCGCGGAAGGCAGAGAACTCTGCTTCTTCACGGACGAGACCGAAACGGAGTGGTATATCAAAGGCTGGTTCGGCGTGAGCTGCGAGGTGATAAAGATCGGTTACGCGTTCAACAGATGCATGCCCGTGTTCGACGGCAGCATAACGCTGACGCGCGATCCCGCGCTCGATCCTTATACGAACGGCGGCATAGGCTACAGGTTTGAAGCGAGGATCAACACCAAAAAGCTCGGCGAGGGAGACCACGTCCTGCGCGTCATAGTCAAGATCGACGACGACTATGAGTCAGAGCTTAACGCGCTTGGCACCGGAATGATAGACGTGAAAAAGACGAAAGAGCCTGTGCTGTACAGCCCCGGAGATATGAACGACGACGGATACGTCGATAATAAGGACGTCGTTTTGCTGTTCAGATATCTGAATAACGTGAAAGTCGAAATAAACGTTTACGCGGTGGACGTGAACGGCGACGGAGAGCCGAACAATAAAGACGTTGCCGTGCTGTTCAGATACGTAAACGGCGCGGACGTGAAAATATACTGACGGAGGTCAAGGGATGAAAAGAAAAGATTATATAAGCTGGGACGAGTATTTTATGTCCGTGGCGCTGCTTGCCTCCATGAGGAGCAAGGATCCGAACACGCAGGTGGGCGCCTGTATAGTCGGCGAGGATAAACGCATCATATCGACGGGCTACAACGGTTTTCCGCGCGGCTGCTCGGACGATGAATTTCCGTGGAACAGAGACGGCGAGGAGACAAAATATCCGTACGTGGTCCACGCGGAGCTGAACGCGATATTGAACGCCGGCGGCAGAAATTTGAACGGCTCAAAGCTGTACGTCGCGCTTTTTCCGTGCAACGAGTGTGCAAAGGCGATAATACAGGCGGGGATAAAAGAGGTCGTATATCTTTCCGACAAGTACGACGGCACTCCGTCCGTTCTCGCGTCCAAGCGTATGCTTCGCGCGGCGGGCGTAAAATTGGTCAAATTTGAGCCTGACAAGGACAGTATACAGATAAAATTCAAATAATATAAACGATTTTGACTAACGCACGTTGTTACTTATAACAGAGGTGAGATTTCTATGAAAAGAATTATTTCAATAGTCTTGGCGATAGTTATGACGGCTGCCGTGATCGGTACGCTTGTATTGGCACAAAACAACGAGATTATAAAAGGAGATATAAACGGCGACGGAAAAACCGATAATAAAGACGTTGTTGTTTTATTCAGATACGTTTCGGGTGGGAAAAAAGCAGAAGACGAATCGGCGTACGATTTCAATGAGGACGGCAACGTTGACAATAAAGATGTGATCGCGCTGTTCAGAGAGTTAAGCGGCGGAGCAGAGTCCGCGGCAAACAAGATTTATTTGTACGCCGTGGGACAGGGCGGTACAGGTGGCGGCACAGCTAAACCTTACGTAGGAAAAAAATTTCTCTCGTCTGATAACAGAAAGACCAAAAACAATATGGATGACAGAACCGTGAATATATTCGGCACAAATCATATCGCTGAATATCTTGAGTCATTTTCGTTTGACGCTTATGATGAAGGATATGATATGTATCTGTCGGATGACGGTTTGTTTACGTTTTGCGAGGAATCAGGCAAATTAGCAACGTATGAAAATCTTTCGGGCGAAAGAGCGGAAGGATTTGAGCCTCCGGTAAATGAACAGTCGGATGAAGATGATATAATTGAATATGCAAAAGAAGTTTTGCATGAATATGCGGGTACGGAAACCGACGATTGTGACGTTGTCGTAAATACGTATGAAAACAAATACAGTATAGTTTTCAGAAAGAAATTCAACGGGATATATCGTATTGACGATATTTCGGTGACGATCAGTAAAAGCGGTGATGTACTTAAAATAGTTTCCAGAACCTGCGATGCAAAAATGGAACCGTTTGAAGACATTGAACTTGACGTGAAAAGTCTGAGAAATCAAATAAAATCCATTTTCCCGGATCCGGGAAACGGCTATTATGAGATTATAATGCGTGCCATACCATACGGCGCTGAGCTTTGGGTGCTGGCAGAGGTGAAGTATTCAAGCGGGGAAGGTACAGACACATTTATTGACGGCGTAATGTATATAACGAAGGTCGCGGAGATCAATTCCGGAGAACCGGTTACCGAACCTGAACACACGGATCCTGATACGGAGGACACCAATATTTGCGCTGAAATTGATAAATTCAAAGCTGCGAGTTTGAAAGACTTTTGAATTTTCAAAATTATTTAATAAAGGGGACTTGACAAAGGTCCCCTTTTGTGCTATTATCCCTCATCGGAATTGAGGCGATAAATTGAAAAAAGTACTGACCTTCATACATAAAAACATCGTTATGTGCATCGCGGCGCTGCTGGCGCTTCTGACCGCGTTCATCGTGCCGCCCGACGGAAAATATATTGAATATTTTGATTTCAAGACCCTGACGTGCCTTTTCTGTACGCTCGCCGTCGTCTGCGCTCTGCGCAATATCAGATTTTTCTATACGCTTGCAAAAAACACGGTAAAGCTTTTTAAAAACACGCGCGCGTGCGTGCTCGCGCTCGTTTACATAACGTTTATCGGCTCAATGGCGATCGCCAACGATATGGCGCTTTTAACGTTTCTGCCGCTCGGTTATTACGTGTTAAAGGACTGCGGCAGGCAGAAATACATAACGTTCTGCTTTATAATGCAGACGGTCGCGGCTAATTTAGGCGGTATGCTGACGCCGTTCGGCAACCCGCAGAATTTGTATCTTTATACCAAATTCAATATAGGCACGGGCGAATTTCTTTTGATAATGCTTCCGTCGTTTTTGCTATCCATCGCCGCCATCACGCTTATATGCCTTTTTTACGTAAAGCCGGAGCCGCTTGAGGTAATAGACGAGCATATACATCCGAGCAAGGTGAAAAGTATGATTTACGGCGTTCTGTTTCTCATTTCCGTGCTTATGGTTTTCCGTTTTCTGCCGTATTACATCGGAGGACCGATTATCTTGATCGTGATACTTATAATGGACAGAAAAGCGTTTTTGAAGGTCGACTATCCGCTTTTGCTTACGTTCGTTTTCTTCTTCATATTCTCCGGCAACGTTTCAAGGATAGACTTTTTCCATAACACGCTCGGCGTGCTGTTGAACAAAAACCCGCTTCTCGTATCCGCCTTATCGTGTCAGTTCATAAGCAACGTACCGTCCGCGATACTGCTGTCAAACTTTACACAGGCATATAAGCCGCTTCTCATAGGCGTGAACATCGGCGGCGTCGGAACTCTGATCTCATCGCTTGCAAGCCTTATAACGTTCAGAGAGTATACTAAGAGATACCCGAATGATACCAAAAAATACTTTTTGGTATATTCGCTTATAAGCTTTTCGTTTCTTATCGGTTTGATCGTATTCAATCTTCTTATCTGCAAATGACTGCACACCGCAGTCTTTTTTTATAAACTACCACTTGTGACTATTGACAAAGCGGCAGTTTTGTGATAAAATAAATCTGTAAAAATAAACGATAAAGAAAGGATATAAACAAAATGGGACTTATTAAAGCTATTACCGGTGCGTTAGGCGGCACTCTTGCGGACCAGTGGAAAGAATTCTTCTACTGTGAATCCATCCCGGAAGATACTCTTATGGTCAAAGGTGAAAAGAGGATCACAAGCCGTTCCAGCAACACCAAAGGCAACGACAACATAATTTCCAACGGTTCCGGCATCGCCGTTGCCGACGGTCAGTGCATGATCATCGTTGAACAGGGCAAGGTCGTTGAATTCTGCGCCGAACCCGGTCAGTTCACCTGGGACAACAGCACTGAGCCGAGCCTTTTCGCAGGTAAGCTCGGCACGTCCATAATCGAGACGTTCAAGACTATAGGCAGACGTTTTACATACGGCGGAGACACCGGTAAGGATCAGCGCGTTTACTACTTCAACACGAAGGAGATACCGAACAAGAAGTTCGGAACAGCCAATCCCGTACCGTTCAAGGTCGTTATCAACGAACAGCTCGGATTCAAGCTCTCCGTAGACTTGAGGATCAACGGCGTATATTCATACAACGTCGTAGACCCGCTGCTCCTCTACACCAGCTTCATGGGCAACGTAGCGGACGAATTCAAGTGCGAACAGCTTGACGGAATGCTCAAGGCTGAGCTTATCCAGGCTCTGCAGCCCGCTCTGGCGGTGCTTTCCGCAAACGGCGTATCGTATGACCAGATCCCCGCTCATACGACGGAAGTCCGTGACGCTCTCAACATAGAGCTCAAGGATACGTGGGGCAAACGCGGTATCGAGGTCAACTCGCTCAACATAGGCGTACCGTCCATACCCGAGGATCAGAGAAAGAAGATAACCGAGTGGGAAGAAACTTCCATGACGCTCAATCCCAACGTCGGCGCGGCACGTATGATAGGCGGTCAGATCTCCGCTATGAATACCGCGGCGGCAAACGAAGGCGGCGCGATGAACGGCTTTATAGGCATGGGTATGGCTATGAACGCCGGCGGAATGAACGCCTCCAATCTCTACGCCATGGGTCAGAATCAGCCCGTACAGCCGGCACAGCCCGCGGCTCCCGCTGCCAACAGCTGGGTATGCCCGAAGTGCGGCGCGACCGTGACCGGCAACTTCTGCCCTGAATGCGGCGAAAAGAAACCCGCTCCCGCGGCTTCCTGGACCTGCCCGAAATGCGGCGCCGTGAATACCGGCAAATTCTGCTCCGACTGCGGAGAAAAGAAGCCGGAGGCTCCCGCTTCCTGGACCTGCCCGAAATGCGGCACGGTAAACAACGGTAAATTCTGCTCCGACTGCGGAGAGAAGAGACCCGAATAATACGTTCTGAATAATACGTTCTGAATAAATCGCCGAATGCATTTTGACACATCTTTTTCCGCATTATATCGCCGGAAAAACTTTGAAGTACCATAGTACATCGTCGTTTTCCCGGCTTCGTCCTGCGAAAAAATCTGCAGCCAAACTGCACACTTCGATTTAATCATCACTTTTAAAAAAACATAATAAGGGCTGCCGCAAAAACGGCAGCCCGAATTAAAATCATGCAGAAAATAGTAAACTGGTTCAAAAACTATTGGTATTATTACAGATGGCCGGTGTTAGCCTCGGCCTTTGTGTTGTTTATCGTCATTTTCTGCGTCGTACAGTGCAGTGCGCAGGAGAAGTTCGACGTTTATATAACGTACGCCGGGCCGGACAATATCTCAAATCAGATAGACGATATAACGTCCGCCGTGCGCGCCGTATATACGACGAAGGAGGAGAAGAGCTCCCGCGGCATCTCCGTGCGCAACCTTTTGTGGATAAACAGCGAGCTGGCGGCGGAATACGTAAGAAACGATATTTACTACGACAATCAGCTCAATACGGATAACGCAAAGCTGTTATCCACAGAGGTCGTGTCCGGCAACTCGTTTATTTATATCCTCGATAAACAGCAGTATGAAAATCTGAAAAACAGCGGCGTTTTCGCACCGCTTTCCGACGTTTTCGGCGATAAAGACCCGAACGGTGCGATAGACGAATACGGTATAGATTTCAAAAGCACGGATTTTGCAAAGTATTTTGAAGTGTTTAATGAGTGGAAAGGCGATCTTGTTCTGTGCCTGCGCTCCGGCACTCTGTCCGAAAGCCTTTTGAACAAGCTCAAAGGAAGCAAACAGTACGAGCAGTCATATAATTTACATAAACAGATCTTTATTGATATCGTGGAATTTGATGCGGGGTAAAAAAATGAAAAAATACGATATTGCGGCTTTTATATGGCCGTCTTACACGAACCGTGAACCGAGATCGCACATTTTCTGGCCGGACGGAGAGGGCGAATGGCAGTCCGTAAGAAAAGCGACGCCAAAATTTGACGGGCATCTTCTGCCGCGCGTCCCGACGCTCGGCTACAAAGACGAGGCGGAGCCGGAGACGATGGAGGAGCAGATAGAGCTTGCGTCGTCGCACGGCGTAAACGTCTTTATTTACGACTGGTACTGGTACGACCGCCGCCCGTTTCTTGAGTGCTGTCTTGACGACGGATTCCTTAAAGCGAAAAACCGCGATAAGATGAAATTTTATCTTATGTGGGCAAATCACGACGCGGGCTACACCTGGGATAAACGGTTGTCCGACGATCAGTGTACGCAGGTATGGCTCGGATCGGTTGACAGAGTGCAGTTTGACACAGTCTGCGGCCGCGTTATTCAAAAGTATTTCAGTCAGCCGAATTATTACAAAATAGACGGCTGTCCCGTGTTTTCGATATATGATATAGACAACCTCATAAAAGGGTTGGGCGGCATAGATCAGGCTAAAGCCGCGCTTGAAGCTTTTCGTGAAAAGACGGTTAAAGCCGGACATAAAGGGCTGCACCTGCAGCTTATTTTGTGGGGAGAGCACGTTCATAACCTGAGCGGCGTGGACGGCGAGCATATGTATTCAAGCGAGATAGCAAGAGCGCTCGGCTTTGACAGCACGACTAACTATCAGTACGTCCATTTCGTAAACATAGACCGCGATTATAACGATGTGATGAAGGACGTCGTCAAAGAATGGGAGAAATTCGCATCCTTCGGCGTGACGTATTATCCGCACGTATCGGTCGGCTGGGACAACAACCCGAGGTTCATTAATTTCCGACCGGGCATACTAAAAAACAACACGCCGGAGAACATAGGCAAGGCGCTTATTTCCGCAAAGGAATTCGCTGACAGTCACGGCGTAAACCTGATAACGGTCAACAGCTGGAACGAATGGACGGAGATGAGTTATCTTTTGCCCGATAACGTTTACGGCACAGGCTATCTTGATCAGATCAAAAAAATATTCGGATAAAAAGAGGAGCTGTCACGTTCGGCGCGGCGTGATAAGGAAGTATTTTGGAATTTCTTTGTCGCGCCGAAAATGAAGACGCCCGTGGGACGGGCTAATGAAAAATGAAGACGCTTAGGGTAACAAGAGTTATCCGAACCCGCTCAAACGGCGCTATTTCGGCTCTTTTCGGTTTGTCGTCATTGGAATACCGGCGTATTCCTGCTTCCTCCGCGCCGAAAATATCTGCAAATTTCATCCGTTTGAGTCCTATAGGATTTTCGGACGAACAGATCGTTGTTCCTGCGAGGCAAAGCCCGCAGGTGCTACTATACGTAACAGCAAGGGGTTTAACGAAGCAGGAGCGGCGAGATGCCGTCCGAAAACGTGGTTCGGATAATTCTCGTTACCCTAAGCTAATGAATACGCTCCTTCGGAGCTGATTAAGGAACGCGGGCGTCTTCGCTTCATTAGTGAGCGCCGTGGTGCGAACGTCTTCATTAAACCGACTGAATATGAAAAGCAGACTGATTTTATTTTCAGCCTGCTTTTGTTAAGTGCGCACCTACTCACCACGTTTACGCGCAGTGAAAAACTTCC
>DBWC01000059.1 GCA_002308615.1 Clostridiales bacterium UBA1248 | reverse complement strand
TTGATCTCTTTTTCAAAGGCGATAGGCGGAACGGATTATGATGCTTGGGTACACTTCTACGAGGACGACGCATCGTTTGAGCGGCTCTGGAACAGACCTTTCAAATATCTGCCGATCCTCAAGCGGTATAAAGGCGTTATCGCACCGGATTTCAGCCTTTACCGCGATATGCCGCTTGTCATGCAACACTGGAATATCTATCGCAGTCACGCAGTAGCCGTATGGCTGCAAAGCGAAGGCGTTCCGGTCATTGCGAACGTGCGATGGGGTGACGAGCGTACATACGATATTTGCTGCTGCGGCGTACCAAGATCAGCGACAATCGCCGTCGGATCACACGGTTGTGTCAAGCTTCTGCAAGATCGCGGATTTTTCGCAGACGGTCTTGCTCGCGCGGTCAACACGCTGAATCCGAAAGCGATCGTTGTTTATGGGACTGCACCCGACGCTATTTTTGGCAAGTATAAGGAAGCCGGAATTAAGGTGCTACAGTTTGACAGCGATTACATGATCGCTCATCGAAAAGAGGTGGGCGAGTAATGGGCGCTGGATTTCACGGCGGTTTTGGAGGTGGAACAAACGGTGCCAAACAGCAAAAAGCACCTGTTTCTTCTCCTGGCGATGTACGCTATAGCAAAAAAAAGACTGAAGGATATCTGCTGAATCCCAATCATCCGAAGGGTGGTCCTAAAGCAAAATTCATGCATGATGTCTTAGGTTATTCGCAATCCGATTCAAAATTGTTCCACAAAAATGTTGTTTCTGCAATAATGGGCAAGCAACCCTCAAAAACTGAAAAAACACAATTTGGAACAAAACACACGTACCATGTAAATCTTATCGGGAAAGACGGAAAAGCTCACAGCGCAAACGTAGTTGTTGTTATCCAAAAAGACAATGGAAGGGTAACACATAAAATCGTTACCGTTTACCCCGATAAAAAAGGAGGCTAAACAATGAAAGAATTAGATGTTGTCAGGCTCAAAGAAGAATTCAAGGAACTGCCGGCAGGTACCGAGGGAACGATTGTGTTGGAATACGATGGTTCTTGCTTCGAGGTCGAGTTTTTTGATGCAAACGGTGATACAATCGATGTATTTACTACACCGGCAGAGCTTCTCGAATTAGTCACCGAGGTCTGAAATAAACAAAAACAAAACGGAGCCGTAGGCACGCAAAAATGCTTACGGCTTCATTTTGTTCTGTCATAGCTAATAAGTAAAGCGGAGTCGGTGTCGGCTCCGCCTTTGTGGTGTTAAGCGTAGATCAGATCGTTCAGCACAGTTTCCTCCGCGCGGGTGCGGATGGAGTTCATCGCGCCGATCCAAGCCATCTGATCGCTTCGTTTGAGGGCTTCAGTGACGCCTTCCGCCTTCGCCATCTGGCTCGTCAGGCGTTCGACCATCTCCGTCGCCTCGCGGTCGATCTGCTCAAGGTGATCGTTCAGCTCACCCGAAATCTGCATTCCGGTGAGGATCGCCCTCTTGTGCGCCCGGAGATACTGATGCCGCAGCATCCCGTATTTGCCGATCTTCGGCGCTTCAGGTGCCTCCAGATTCGGGATGAGAACGTCGCCCTCCTGCCGATACGTGCCGCCCATGCGTTCAAACATTGACTTTTCCATGTGTTTGACCCCTTTCTTTTTTTATCTCAAAATCCGCTTTTCGAGGTCATTTACCGCGATAGAAAACTTTTCCGTCGCTGTCAATGTTATCAATGACGGGTCACCCTCGCGTATCCTCATGGTGCGTCTTATTTCCTTAGGTATGACTATTCTGCCCAGTTCATCTATTTTTCTTACTATCCCTGTTGCTTTCATATTATAACTCCTTTTTTCGGGTTAATATAAGTATGCACAGTTATGGAAAAAATATGTGATTTATCATCTGCTGCGGAAAAATTTACAACATACAAAACGCAAAAACGGCGCGTGTCAGCGCTTTTTATGACATTATTAAATATTTCTTTATTGTTTTTTTGTATTTAATACTTGATATCCGCTTTTTATCGGTATAGAATAAAATAGGTAAATAATTTTTTAAAGCAGGTATATTTGAATGAAAAACAACATCAAACGTTTATGCGTATTTGTTTTGATACTGTGTATGGTATCCGGAAGCGTATGCGTTTCCGTTTCCTCTTACGGCGGGTCAGACGGTCCCGTTGATTACGAGGCGGATCAACGGTACGTCACGGACGTGCTTTCCGATTACGTTGACATAAACGAACTGCGCGCGTATCTTTGCGCGGCGTTTGCTGAGTGTCCGGACGGCAAGATAGATATGTCGCAGTACAATATACCGTTAACTGTATTGGAAGAACTCAAAGCGTTCATCTGGCGCGAGATGCCCGAATGCTTCCACGTCAAAACTCTGACGATATACAAATCAAACGGCTATCTGACCGGTCTCGGAGCAAACTACAGATATGCGACGACGAAAGAGCAGTATGCCGAGATGATGTCGGCGTGTGAAGAGCGCGCCGCCGTGATGCTTGACGGCGTTAAAGACAACGACGATCTGTCCGACGCCGAGAAAGCGCTGATCCTGCACGACAGACTTGCCGTACACTGCACCTACTGCTACAACAGCAGCGTACAGGAGCGTTATACGATGTACGGCGCCCTTGTGCTCGGAACAGCCGTGTGCGACGGTTATACGCGCGCATATTCATATCTTTTGAGGCTTGCCGGCATTGAGAGCATCAACTGTGCTTCCGATGAGCTTGTGCACGCCTGGAACCTTGTATTGATAGACGGTCATTATTACCACGTTGACGTTACGTGGGACGATCCGTCGATCGCGAGAAACTCGGTCAGCTATGAAGGAGCCGTAAAACATACGTATTTTCTTCTGTCAAACGACGCCGTAAAAGCTGACAAACACAACGCGGACGATTTCTTTATGCCGGCTGACGCAAACGACACAAAATATGATAATTATTTCTGGCGCTGTTCCAATACGGAGTTCCAGCTCGTAAACGGTCAGATATATTACTTTGACAATGAAAACGCGACTCTGATGCGTCTTAACGGTGACAGAAAGTCCGGCACGGCGCTGTATACCGTGCCCGACAGATGGTGGTCGCCCGACAGAACTTTTTACTGGACCGGCAACTATTCAAAGCTTTCGAGCGATAATTACTCGCTGTTCTTTTCCAGCTCCGACACGGTTTATATTTTCGATCCGGAGACCGGCGAGGCAACGGAAATATTCAAGCCGGAGCTCAAGGACGGCAGTCTTATATACGGGTTCACTTATAAGGACGGATATCTCATCTGTGATACGAACGAGCAGCCTTTCGAAAAATATGAAAAGCTTGAAAAAGTAAAACAGCTTTACGTGCCGCAGAGCATAACCGCGGAGCTTTCTTCCGAGGTGGAGCTGAAAAGCAGTCAGACTGTACACGCGGAGATAACCTCGGCGACCGGAATAAGCGGCTATTATTTCGGTACGAAGAGCAAATACAACGAATCCGATATAGTTAAAACGAACCAAAGCTCGATCGCCTTTACGGTAACGGAGCCGGGAACGTATTACTTTGTCGCATTTGACGGCAGCGGTAAGTGCTCCGAGACCGTCAGCCTGACGTTCTGCCTTATAAATCTTCATGCGAACGGAGCGACGCTCGAGTCGGATACGATACTTACCGAGAAAAACAACGTTTTCGATCTTCCGATACCGAAAATGGACGGTTTCCGCTTCTGCGGCTGGACCGATGATCAGAATTCACAGACCGGAGTCGTTTTGTATGAAATAAACGATCCGCCTCTCACCTCGGATTTCTACGCGTTATGGAAAGAGTCGACGGACGTCGCAATGACGGTCAAAACGGTATCCGGCGCCGAGGTCACCGTTACGGCGTTTGACGCCGACGGAAACGTTATCGGGATACTGACGTCGGAGGACGGAGCATTGACGTTCGGGATAACGGACGACATCGCGTTTTTCGAGATAGCCGCGCCCGGACATATAGGAAAGATATACAGGATAGATTCGTTATCCGTCGACGGCTTTGACGATAAGCTTGAGCTCGTCGGAGACACGAACGGAGACGACGAGCTGAACAACAAGGACGTGACCGTGCTGTTCCGCGCGGTCTCCGGAAAAACGGTCGTATATAACGACGCGGCGGACGTAAACGCCGACGGCGAGGAAAACAACAAAGACGTGGCGCTGCTGTTCAGATTCTTATCGGATCCAAAGACAAAGCTGATCGTCCACTCTGTCAGGATGTACGCCTGATAATCTGAAATAAAACGACAAATTCAGGTAATGCGGGTTTAAAATGAAAGAGAATTTTATTAAACGGCTTTGCGCCATCTCTTTGATATGCGGCATATTATCCGGTATGATACATATACCGGCTTACGCGTTCTGCGACATGGAATATCCCGTCCGCTATGCTTCCGACACGTACGGGGTTGTGGAAACTCTTTCCGCGCACGTTGACTTAGATGAGCTGAGAGCGTATCTGTTTGAAGCTTTTAAGGATTGCCCGGAAAAAATAGATATTTCCGGCTTTAATATACCTGAATCCGACGCGGATGCTCTTAAAGCTTTTATCTGGGATGAAATGCCGGAGTGCTTCCAGGTGTACGGACTGGGAACTTACGGATTCGGCAAATTGAAATATGTTTATGCGTCGTACCGTATAACCGAATCGGGAGACGAATATCTTTCGATGCTCGCCGAATGTGATGAAAAAGCCGACGTACTGCTTGACGTGATAATCGGCAACGACGGCTTGAGCGACGCGGAAAAGGCGCTTCTGATCCACGACAGGCTTGCCGTGAACTGCAGATACGATTACGGTTTCAACGACGTCGGATATACTATGTACGGAGCTCTTGCACGCGGACTTGCCGTCTGCGACGGATATTCGGACGCTTACGCTTATCTTTTAAGAAAAGTCGGCATCGAGAGCCTGCACTGCAAATCGACTGCGATGAATCACGCGTGGAACCTTGTAAATATCGACGGCGTGTACTATCACGTTGACGTTACCTGGGACGATCCATCCTTTGCAAGCAATGAAAGAAACTATGAGGGCTCAGTTAACCACGATAACTTCCTGCGTTCAAACGACGGGATCAAGACCACCAATCACACCGCCGACGATTATTACACTCCCGCAAACACCAGTAAATATGATGATTATTTCTGGGGAGATTCGGGAACGGAATTCCAGCTGCTTAACGGGCAGATCTATTATTTTGACAACGTATCATCCGAGCTTAAACGCCTTAACGGCGACGGGATATCGGGCACGGCGATCTATTCCGTATCGGATCACTGGATGCTTGAGGGCGGCAGCAGCTTCTGGATAGGGAATTTCTGCAGGCTTTCGTCAGACGGACATTCTCTTCTGATTTCGACAAGTGACAAAATATATATTTTTGACCTGAATAAAAACGAGGCAAGCGTACTGTTTGAGCCGGATCTGTCGGACGGAGAGAATATATTCGGCTTTACGTATTCCGACGGGTATCTTGTATGCGATATAAACGATCACCCGAACAATCAGAACAAACGCTTAAGACAGGTAAAACAGCCGTATATGCCGGGAGGTATATCCGCGGAGATCTCTTTAGTTCCCGGCACAGGCGACAGCCGTACGGTCAGCGTTGAAATAAATTCAAATCTGAATATCAGCGGGTACTATTTCGGGAAAAAGAGCGAATACGGTGAAAGCGACATAGTACCGAGCAATCAAAGCGCGCTCGAGCTTATAATAACGGAGCCGGGAACGTATTACTTTGCCGCTTTTGACGAGAAGGGAAACAGCTCTGATACGGCGGAGCTTACGGTTTGCCTGATAAATCTTTATATAAACGGCAAAGACTCAGAGTGTGAAAGGCTTCTTGCAGGGAAAACGGAGACGTTTGAGCTTCCGGTACCGGGAAAAGACGGCAGCCGTTTCTGCGGCTGGTCCGATACGCCGGACGCTGAAACCGGAACAGTCATACTGCAGATCTCCGATCCGCCCCTTGTGTCCGACTATTACGCGACCTGGAAAGAGCAAACCGATCTTTATCTTAAGGTCGTGACGGCGAACGGTGCCCCGTTTACTGTGTATGCGCTTGACTCTGACGGCAATATAACAGATTCGGCGGATTGTGACGGAGACGAGCTTACGTTCGGCGTTACCGACGAAGCCGAATTTATTGAGATAACAGCCGAAAATCACGTTGGAGCGATATACAGAGCGGACGGCTTGCCGGATAACGGCGACGCTATCGTGCTTTTACTGCTCGGAGACGTTAATCTGGACGGAGAAGTCAATAACAAGGACGTTGCGGTGCTGTTCCGCGCGGTTTCAGACGCCGATATAGTATACAGCGACGCGGCGGACGTAAACGCCGACGGCTTCGAGAACAACAAGGACGTTGCGGTACTGTTCAGATTCTTATCGGATCCGGATACGAAGCTTGTGCCGCATTCCGTAACAGCGTACTGATAAAAACGGAGCGTACGAACGGTCGTACGCTCCGTTTTATATTGATGTAAAGACAGAGGCTCAAAGAAGCTCCAGCACCTCCGCCGCGTTCGTATCCGGCTTGACCCTGGGCATAACGTGCGCGATATTTCCCGCCTCGTCTATTATAAACGTGGTGCGGACGACGCCCATGCTCACCTTGCCGTAATTCTTCTTTTCCTGCCATACGCCGTACGCCTGAATGACCTGCAGCTCCGGGTCGGACAAAAGTATGAAGGGCAGAGAATACTTCTCCGCAAATTTTGTATGCGACGATACGCTGTCGCGGCTTACGCCTATGACGACGGCGTTTTTCTTTGCAAACGCGCCGTACGACGCGGCAAACGCGCACGCCTGCCTTGTGCAGCCTGACGTGTTGTCTTTCGGATAAAAATACAAAACGACCTTTTTGCCCGCGAAATCCGACAGGCTGACGTCGCCCCCGTCCTTATCCTTCAGCGTAAATAAAGGCGCTTTATCACCGGTTTTAAGCATAACGTTGTCCTCCGATCTTTTTTCTCATTATATAACGTATCCGCACCTTTGTCAAGTGCGGATTTAAGTATACGTTTTGATTATTTCCTCCGCAGCCTGTTTTTTTGATATGCAGAGGTCCATAGCCTGTTTTTCAATATAGCGGTGAGCGTCGGGCTCCGACATTTTAAGCTCGCTTATAAGCAGCCATTTTGCGCGGTTGACCGTACGTATCTCGACCATTTTCTCCTCTATTGAAAGAGTCTTTTTTTCCGTTCTCCTTATCCTTTCACGCGCGCTGATCAGCCAGCCGGACGCCGCCTGAAAGACCGGCTTTGAGACAGGCTTCTGCAAAAGGAAAACGCCGTGCGGCACGAGCTTGTCGTACGCGTCGTCATACTGCTCTATCTTTGATAAAAACATTACTACCGTGTTGTATGAATCCGTGGTGTCCGAACAGAAGCGGACGCCGGTCTCGTCCGGAAGCGGGGAGTTTACGATAACGAAATCAAAATCGCGCTCGGACAACGCGCGCTTTGCCGCGCTGACGCTGTAAACGACGTTTACCGGCGAAAAACTCGTTACCGGAAGGATCTCAGGCAGAGCCTGGTTGAATTTTTCCGACGACGAAACTATAAGAACGCTGTATATCCGTTCTTTCAGGCTCAAAACCTATACCTCCTTATCAAAATAAGATATGTGTCTGAAACGGGAGGGGAGACCCCTCCCCTACAAACGGTCGTATCATTTACAGAAGATCTGAAGTATCTTCTCGGGTATATTCGTTTTGATAAACTCGTCCGTCATCGCCGCTACCTTGGCGTCTTTTAAAGTTGACGGGAGCTTTTGCAGGGACGCAAGCACTTTTTCGTCCGCTTTATATAAATTGACGTCAAGCGCCTCAGACAACTCGAGTTTGTTTTCAATGCCGTAGAGTCCCGCGCGGATTATAAGAGCAAACGCTATATACGGGTTTGCCGTCGGATCGGGCGAGCGGAGCTCCGCGCGGCGGTATTCGCCGGACGCGGCGGGCACGCGCACAAGCTGCGAGCGGTTTTCGGCGGACCAGGATACGTATCTCGGCGCCTTGAGCTTGCCGAGCCTTTTATATGAATTGTCCGACGGATTCAAAAACACGGTCATTGCCGGCGCCTTTTCAAGTATGCCCGCTATAACGTGATACAGATTTTCCGTTTTGTTATCCGGCTTTACGGATACGTTTATGTGGAAGCCGTTGCCCGCGTATTCGTCAAGCGGTTTAGGCGAAAAATCCGCGTAAAGTCCGTTCCTTCTCGCCGCTGTCTTTACGACGGTCTGAAACGTCATAACGTTGTCGGCGGCGGACAAAGCCCCTGCGTATTTGAAATCTATCTCGTTTTGTCCCGGTCCCTCCTCGTGGTGAGAGCTTTCCGGGGTTATACCCATCTGCTCTAAGGTAAGGCATATCTCACGGCGTACGTTCTCCCCCTTGTCGTCCGGGGCTATGTCCATATATCCGGCTTTGTCGTACGGCGTTTTTGTTGGCATATTGTTGTCGTCAAGCTCAAAAAGATAAAATTCCTGCTCGGCGCCGAAGCTGAACGTATAGCCTGCCGCTTTTGCGTCCTCCTCCGCGCGTTTCAAAAGACTTCTCGTATCACACTCGAACGGCCTGCCGTCCGGATACGTTACGGAGCAGAACATACGCACTACTTTACCGTGCTCCGGTCTCCAGGGCAGCCACGTAAGCGTCTCCGGATCGGGATGCAGAAACAGATCGGAATGAGCCTCGTCTCCGAAGCCGGCTATTGCGGACGCGTCAAAAGCGATGCCGTATTCAAAAGCACGCGGAAGCTGATCCGGCATTATGGATATATTTTTTTGCTTACCGAAAACGTCGCAAAAAGCGAGGCGGATGAATTTTACATCCTCCTCATTAACGTATTGCATTACCTCTTCTTTTGAATATTTCATCGCTATCCTCCAATTCAGTTAGCTACGTAAAGCTGTTTGTAAGGGTTTTTGCTGTCCGGCGTGACGACCGTGAACGGCGAGCTTATCATTTCTTCTTCGTCATATCCGAACAGACGGCAGAACTGCTCCGTGTATTTTCTTATTTCCGTCATATCGTCGTCCGTCGCAGCTCTTGCCGTGACCTGACCGGGAAACGTTATATCGGAGCAATCGGAGCGCAGTATCATTTTTCCGCCGTGCATCCCGGTGCAGGGGAAATTTCCGACTATGCGCCCGTCTTTGAGACCGATACCGAGCACGACTATTACGCCGCCCGCCTGGTACTCGCCCAAAAAGCTGCCCGCGCGGCCGCCTATGACCATAACGGGTATTTTTTCTTTATACGCCTTCATATGTATGCCGGCGCGGTAGCCCGCGTCGCCTTTGACGTATATACAGCCGCCGCGCATGGCGTAACCCGCGGCGTCGCCTATGCTGCCGTGTACTATTATCTCGCCGTCGTTCATGGTGTCTCCGACGGCGTCCTGAGCGTTGCCGTTAACGGTGATCCTTGCGCCGTTCAGGTACGCGCCGAGCGCGTTTCCCGGTACGCCGTTTATCGTAACGGATTTGTCCGACATACCGGCGCAGATGAAACGCTGACCGAGACAGTTGTTTACTGTGTATTCCGTATCGGGACCGCGCAGAGCTTCGTTCAGATCTTTATATCCTAAATCCTTTGCATCGATGATCATATTATACAACGCCTCCGAATTTTTTTCTACGTATTTTTTGTGAAAAAATCAGATTTGACGCGATTTTTTCGGCAAGCTCAAAGTCGATCTCGCATAGCGGCGTCTTCTCTCTTATGAGCGACGTGTATATGCCCGCCCTCTCCGTCTCGCCTATCAGCATAAAGCCTTTTAAAATCCCGTCGCCTGCGAAAAAGCGTTTTACCGAATCTTCGGTTTTTTCTTCTTTCATTTCACCGTCGTATGATCCGGCGCTCATGATGTGAAGACCGAAAAATCCGATGGAGTTCATCGGTATCGCTCGGTCAAACGATCCGTCGCCGCCCGCCATGTTGACGCCCGCGGTATGTCCCTGCATATAGGCGTTAGGCAGTATCGCTAACACACGGTTAGAGCCGATAGAGGAATCGTAACCCTCCGCGCAGTCGCCCGCGGCGTAGATGTGCGGCAGGCTCGTTTCCGTTTTGGTGTTTATTATAATGCCGCGGTTGACCTGACCGCCCGCGTCTTTTACAATCTCTGAATTTGCGCGCACGCCGACCGCCAAAACGAGTATGTCAAAGCCGACTGTTTTTCCGCTTTTCATGTAAGCCGTGTTCTTATCGAATTTCGTCACGCTGTCGGAAAGCAGAAATTTCATGCCGTTATCTTCAAGGTGCTTTTGCACGATCGCCGCGCAGTCGTCGTCAAGTATGCTTGACATCACGCGTCCGGCAAGATCGCATACCGTTATTTCTTTTACTCTTTCCGCTATGCCCTCCGCGCATTTAAGACCTATAAGCCCGGCGCCGACTATCAGAACGCGGCTGTCTTTGCTAAGCGCTTTTTCAAGGCTCAACGCGTCGTCAAGTGTCATAAAGCTGAATTTCCGGTCGACCGTGTCAAGTCCCTCAAACGGAGGAACGAACGGTCTGGAGCCCGCCGCGACGCAGAGCTCGTCGTATCCTGCTTCTTCGCCGCCGTCAAGAACTACGGTCTTTTTGTCCGGATCTATCGACTTTGCGGTTTTGCCGTATAAGACTTTACAGCCGTTTTCTATATAAAACCCGTCGCCCCTGTATTTCATTTTTTGTAAATCCGTCTTGCCTTCAAGATAATATGAGATGAGCGGACGGCTGTAAACGTGATGATCCTCGGCTGATATAACGGTTATCTCGCCGGACTTATCGACACTGCGGATGCCTTCGATACATCCGACCGCCGCGACCCCGTTGCCTATGATAACGTACTTTTTCATTCCGTCTCGCTCCTTTCCTCGTAAACTATCGCTTTGTTGGGACAGCCTTTTACGCAAGCCGGCTCGCCGCAGCTGTTCTGCAGGCACAGCTCGCATTTCTGCATCGTGCCGTTTTCACCTAACGCCAGCGCGCCGTAAGGGCATACAAGAATACAGGTAAGACAGCCGACGCATTTGCTTCTGTCGATCCTTACAACACCGTCCTGCTTTGAAATAGCCCCGGCTATACAGCTTTTAACGCATATCGGGTCTTCACAGTGGCGGCAGGAGACGGCGAACGTTATCTTGTCGTCGCCCTCCACATGTATGCGCGGGAATATCTTTTTGTCCTTCAGCGCCGCCGCCATGTCCTTCATACCGGAGTTGGCAAACGCGCAGTTGTATTCGCATAAGTGACAGCCTAAGCACCATTCTTCGTTAACATAAACACGTTTCATATCATTCACCCGCGTGCTTGATACCTAATATTTCAAGCTCTTTGTCGTTTAATCCCACGCCGCGCAGCATAAGGCGGTTGCCGCGGAGCGCTTCTATCGAGTTGATACCCATGCCGCCCATTATCTCCATTATCTCATGCCGCCACGCGGTCATAAGATTTATCAGCCTTTCCGATCCGATATCCGGATTTAATCTTTTTACAAGATCGGGACGCTGCGTCGCTATGCCCCAGTTGCACTTGCCGGTCTGGCAGGTGCGGCAGAGATGACAGCCGAGCGCCAGGAGCGCCGCCGTCGCAACGTAGCACGCGTCGGCGCCGAGCGCCACGGCTTTTACGACGTCCGCCGCGGAGCGTATCGAGCCTCCGACTACGAGCGATACGTCGCCGCGTATTCCCTCGTCGCGCAGACGCTGGTCGACCGCCGCTAAAGCTAATTCAATCGGTATGCCGACGTTGTCGCGTATCCTCGTCGGCGCCGCGCCCGTGCCGCCGCGGAAACCGTCAATCGCTATTATGTCCGCGCCGCTTCTCGCAATGCCGCTCGCTATGGCGGCTATGTTATGCACCGCGGCGACTTTGACGATAACGGGTTTTTTGTATTCCGTCGCTTCTTTAAGCGAGAAAACGAGCTGACGCAGGTCTTCTATCGAATAAATATCGTGATGAGGCGCCGGGGATATAGCGTCGGAACCCTCGGGGATCATACGCGTACGCGAAACGTCGCCTACTATCTTTGCGCCGGGCAGATGTCCGCCGATACCGGGTTTTGCACCCTGACCCATTTTTATCTCTATCGCCGCGCCCGCTTCAAGATAATCCTCATGGACGCCGAAACGTCCGGAGGCGACCTGAACGATAGTGTTTTTGCCGTATTGATAGAAATCCTCGTGGAGTCCGCCCTCGCCCGTGTTGTAAAGTATGCCGAGCTGTGTCGCGGCGCGGGCAAGAGAAGCGTGTGCGTTGTAGCTTATCGAGCCGTAGCTCATCGCGGAGAACATAACCGGCATCGCAAGCTCTATCTGAGGCTGAAGCTCGCATTTTATATCGCCGTTACCGTCACGCTCTATCTTCTGCGGCTTTTTGCCTAAGAAAACCTTTGTCTCCATCGGCTCGCGTAAGGGGTCTATCGGTGGGTTGGTGACCTGGGACGCGTTTATAAGTATCTTATCCCAGTAGACCGGCAGAGGCTTCGGATTTCCCATTGACGAGAGCAGTACACCGCCGCTGTTTGCCTGTTTGTATATTTCTTTTATCGTATCGTTGTCCCAGTTCGCGTTCTCACGCAGTCTGCAGTCGCTTTTTACAATTTTCAAAGCTCTTGTCGGGCAGAGCGAAACGCATCTCTGACAGTTGACGCATTTCGTCTCGTCGGAGATCATCTTTCCGAGCTCCGTGCTGTAATAATGCACCTCGTTACTGCACTGTCGCTCGCATACGCGGCAGGATATACAGCGGTCGTAATTCCGCACTACTTCAAATTCGGGATTTATATATTCAACTCCCATTAAAACTCACCATCCTTTACGGTAACGATGACCGGTTCACCGCCGGCAGGCGCCCAGATATGCTCCGCGTCAGGCTCCATTTTGCGTATCGCCGCTTCCTCGCTTGCGATAAATACTTTGTCGTCCTTTTCACCCACTACCATGGAGCGCAGCTTAAGTCTGTCGTTCAACGCCATTAAACCGCCGTCAAAACCTAAGATTATTGAAAACGGTCCGGTTATCAGCAGGCTCGGGAATACCGTCCTTAAATATTTTAATTTGTTTTTTTCTTTTTCATCTTTCTTACCCTCGATCGTGCTCCAGAACGGCGCGGCTATTACGGACGCCGCCTCGCTCATGCTCAGCTTCTGCACGCGAATAAGATAGTCAAGTATGTAGGTGATCACTTCCGTGTCCGTCTGAAGATTGCATTTGTAGCCGAACATCTCAATGTAGCGGCGGTTTGCGTCGTAGGATGAAATCTCGCCGTTGTGGACTACGGAATAATCAAGCAGCGTGAACGGATGAGCGCCGCCCCACCAGCCCGGGGTGTTCGTCGGATATCTGCCGTGCGCACACCAGCTGTAGCCCTCGTATTCGTCAAGTTTGTAAAACACGCCGACGTCCTCGGGGAATCCCACCGCCTTAAACGTGCCCATGTTCTTGCCGCTGGAGAAGACGTACGCGCCTTTCATATCGGTGTTTATTTTCATTACCGTGCGCGCAACGAATTCCTTTTCATCAAGCTGGAGATCGTGCAGAACTGATTTGAACGGTGATACGAAGTAGCGCCAGATGATCGGCTTGTCCGTTATCTCCGGTATTCTCCTTGTCGGTATCAGCTCGCTTTTTACTATCTCAAAGCTCTCTTTTAAATACGCCTCGCACGCTTTTCTTGTGTCGCGGCAGTCGTAAAACATGTGCAGCGCGTAAAAATCCCTGTATTCCGGATATATGCCGTACCCGGCAAAACCGCCGCCTAAACCGTTTGAGCGGTCGTGCATCGGCTTCATCGCCTCAACTATCGTGCTGCCGGTCATTCTTTTGCCTTCTTTTGATATTACGGCGGCGACCGCGCACCCCGACGGTATTCTTATATTACCTTCTTTTTCCATATCCTGCTCCTTAAAACAAAACGGCGCCATAACCGGACGGTATTGCCCGGTCATGAACGCCATTGCTCACTTGACGGCATTATAATACAAAACTTGCGTTTTGTCAATAGGCAAAGTGAAAAAAATATGATAAATTGCAAGAAATTTTAATATGAGTTGCAAATTAAGAATTCAGAATTAAGAATTAAGAAAAAAGGTGTCGCATACGCGACGAATTATGGTGGGTTGCCCACCCCTCAAACTCGGGCTGCGCCCGAGAACCCCCCATACCCCCCTGTCCCCTCCCGTCAGATTGAAAATCTGAGGGGGGCAGTGCGCGTCTCGTAGGGGCGACCATTGGTCGCCCGCCCCGGAATCGCGAAACAACCCCGGAAAATATCGGGCTAATGGCACAACTCTATGATGAAAGCAACAATATAAAAATCATTTACAACTGAGCAGTTATTGACGGTCCTTTGTTTTTGTGGTATACTTGGTTATAGAAAGGGGATAAGCTATGTATAAGCTAAATGAGTTTTGCAATATCATTACAAAATTAAGAAAAGAGAAAGGTTTGACACAAACTGCGCTTGCCGAAAAGCTCGGTATTTCCGCACAGTCGATTTCAAAATGGGAATGCGGGATCGGTTACCCAGACGTTACGATGTTTCCGGTAATTGCCGAAATCTTATCTGTACCTATAGGCGTTTTGTTTGGTGAAAGAAAAGAGGAGAAAATGATAAATCAGAAATATCAATACATTAAGGAATTTGCGGCCTGCAAGAATATTACCGTTTATTTAGGTAATATTTGTAAAGTAGAATACGTTGAAAGCAAGGACGGTGTTTGTAAAGTTGAAGCTGAGGGCGATCCGGTTTTTATCAGATACTTTGACGCGGAGCAGGTAGACGGTCAGCTGTTAGTGCAAATAAAAAACCCGAGTGGTTCCGCTATATTCTGGGAACCTTATGACAGAGAAGGTTTTACAGATGAAAACACAGTTCGGATTTATACCGGATCAGATGACGCAGATTATGCAAATATCAATTATCTTGATCTTCAAGTAACATTTCAAAAAAACGAACAAACGGGAAATGAAGAGGTTATTTGCAGGAAAAGAGATATTGATCAAAATTATAATTGATGTGAGCATTTATATATTCATCGCGTTGCTTTTCAGAATTCTGCACGAAAACACACCCTCAGCCGATTGTCTCGGCAGCCCCCTCAGATCTTTGATCTGTGGGAGGGGCCGAGGGGTTCCCCGTTG
>DBWC01000056.1:5607-5802 GCA_002308615.1 Clostridiales bacterium UBA1248 | reverse complement strand
CAACCCCCAAACCCCCTACCCCTCCGTAACCCCAAGAGCGCGAAGCGCACAGATTGTCGCGCAGCGACACCGACTCTCAACTCTTAACTCGGGTGGGCAGACCCCTCCCCTACGAATTGGATTCTTATTTTTTATGAAAGGATGTAATATATGGCAGACCTATTCGATTTAGCGTCGCGGCTGACCTGCGGCTGT
>DBWC01000056.1:1654-5474 GCA_002308615.1 Clostridiales bacterium UBA1248 | reverse complement strand
CACATGGACGAGGTGGGCATGATGGTCACGGAGATACTTGAAAACGGTTTCTTGCGTTTTACAAATATCGGCGGACTTGACACGCGCATACTTCAGGCGGCGGACGTCACTATCTACGGCAAAGAGACGCTTTACGGCGTTATCGTTTCCACGCCGCCGCATCTTCAGACCGGCGACAGAAGCGTTTTGCCGAAAATCGACCAACTTATGATCGACACGGGCTTATCAAAAGAAAAAGCAGAGGAGCTTATACCGGTAGGCACACCCGTTGGCTACCGCTTCAAGCTTACAAAACTGCAAAACAACTGCATATGCGGCAAAGGCTTTGACGACAAGATATGCGCCGTTGCCGGCATTGCGGCGATAGAACAGCTCATAAACGAAGGTTACGAGGGCGAGCTTATACTTCTGCTCTCCACCAAAGAAGAAGTCTCACGCGCGGTCGTCGCGGCGGTGTACGAATTAAAGCCTGATTACGCGATCGTCTCCGACGTTTGCTGCGCATGGGTACCGGAATGCGGCAAAGAAGCAAAAAGAAAAACGACGACGGGCGACGGACCGGAAATATCGCTTTCCGCTATAACTGACGTCCGCTTGACGAAGCGCCTTATAGAATTCGCAAAGAAAAACAACTACAAGCACACCGTATGCGTTGAGGCGACGAGCACGGGAACGAACGCGAACGACATACCGCTCGTCGGCTTAGGCGTACCGACCGTCCTTATCTCCATACCGCTTAAGAATATGCATACGTACAGCGAGGTCGTTTCTTTGCGGGACGTAGCGGACACCGCGGCTCTCGCCGCCGGATTTATAAAAGAACTCGGAGGTAAAAACAATGGCTAAGGGTTTAGAGCTGCTTGAAA
Organism: Clostridiales bacterium UBA1248; assembly: GCA_002308615.1. Classification (GTDB taxonomy): domain Bacteria; phylum Bacillota; class Clostridia; order Oscillospirales; family CAG-272; genus UBA1248. Next base: position 4,608 of record DBWC01000056.1, on the reverse strand, counting down.
AGCTGTGCCAGGCTTTCGGTCCGACAAGCTGTGAATACGAAGTCGCGGACATAATAGAAGCCGAGCTTGAAGGCAAATACGACGAGCATATAACGGATTTCATAGGCGACAATATTTACAGAATAAAAGGCAAAACAAACAAAAAACTGATGCTCTCCGCCCACATGGACGAGGTCGGTTTTATGGTCTCCTCCATTGACGAAAACGGTTACATATATTTTCAGACCGTCGGCGGATTTGATGTGAAAGTCCTCTGCGGCAGAAAGCTGTTCGTAGGCGACTACGGCAAAGAGAAGATAAGCGGTCTTATCGCGTCAAAAGCGATACATCAGCAGTCCTGGGAGGAGCGCGGCAAAGCGACGCCCATCGACAAGATGTATATTGACATAGGCGTAACGTCAAAGGAAGACGCGGAAAAATACGTTTCCGTCGGTGATTACGCCGTATTTGATTCCGATTTCGTTCACTTCGGCGACGGCATGATAAAGGGCAAGGCGATAGACGACAGACTCGGCTGCGCGGTGCTCTGCGACATAATAAATTACATTCATGAAAACAAAATAACGCCCGACTTCGATCTTTATTTCTGCTTCACCGTGCGTGAAGAGGTCGGCCGCTCCGGCGCGGTGATAACAACAAACCGCATACAGCCCGACATGGCGGTCGTGCTTGAATCCACGGCGGTAGGCGATATAGCGGGCACGCCCGAACAAAAGCGCGTAGCAAAGACCGGTGAAGGTCCTACCGTATCCGTAATGGACTACGGAACGGCATACTTACCTGAAATGGTGGAGTTTGCGATGGGTCTTGGCAAAAAGTACGATATTCCGTGCCAGCTTAAAAAATACGTCTCCGGCGGAAACGACGCGGGACATATCCACAAAGCCGTAGGCGGCGTAAAAACGATAGCGCTGTCCTGCCCGACAAGATATATCCATTCCGCTTCCTGCGTTATAAACGAAAAAGATTACGATTCAATGTTTGAGCTTGCAAAGCATATAGCGCTGTGCAAGGTCGATGAAACACCTCTTAAGTAAAGGAGTAGGCAATTATAAAAAAAATAATTTCAATCTGTATAATGAAAAAAATAATTGTTTTTTCTGTTTTGGTAATAACTCTTACATCCGTTTTCTCCGTTTACGCATTTTCTGAAAACACAAAAACGGATAAGGAAGATTTCGTTTTGATGCAAAGGGCGTATGACCTTTATGCCTTGTTCTATGAAGCCCGCGAGGATGACGAAATAGCGCCAGACGCGCACATTACAGACGAATACACTGAAAAAGCGTCGGAAGAATACGGCTTTTACCTGCAAAGGCTTTCAAACAACATAAGAACAAGAGATGATCTTATGGAATATATGAAAAACTATTTCACCGCCGACATTGCCGAAAAAGCGGTAAAGGAAACGAGATATCTTAAGTTTCCGGACGGGCAGGCTATGATCCATCTTGACGGAACAATGGCATGGCTTTTTGTACCGACAGATAAACCCGGAGCCGACCCGCAGGTTCTTGAGCTTACTCCTCGCTTAATTGAGCAAAACGACGATACCGTGACGTATTCAGTTGATTTTTATTATGACAACAGCACCGGCAGGGGTTCTGTTGAGTCAAGGACTTTTGTTATCAGACACGGCGAAAACGGCGGCAGGATCTGCGGCGGCACGTTCATTGAAGAAGCCTTCCGGCTTGAAATCAATCCGGGGACTGCAGACGCGCCGGTGACAGCCGTTTGCGCTTTGGCGATATCCGCCACCGCTGCAGTCGTTATTCTGAGAAAGAAAAAACAAAAGGGATATCCGGTCTGATAATATCAGGAAAAGCGTAAAATAAAACGGGTTTTCCAAATTTTCGCCCCGGGATAAATAAAGAGTATACTACTGATACTCTTCACACGGTAAATTTATTATAAAAAGGAGAACTGATATGATAAACGATCTTAAAACAATAATGAAAATTCAGGGCATATCCTCACGCGAGGGTAAGATAGCCGCAAAGCTGAAAGAGATGATAGAGCCGTATACTGACGAGGTCAGCATCGATCCGCTCGGCAGCGTTATAGCCGTAAAACGCGGAAAAGGCAAAGACAAAAAGAAGATAATGCTCTGCGCGCATATGGATGAGATAGGCTTTATTGTCACCTTCATCCAGGATAACGGACTTGTAAGAGTCAGTCCCGTGGGCGGCATAAACTACGTTGCGGCGGCGTACAGCACCGTAAAATTCGAGGGCGGCGCGACCGGCATAATAGTTCCCGAAGGCAGAGTCGAGCCCAAGGATATAGCTCCGGACAAGTTCTATATCGATCTCGGCGTCAGCAAAAAGAGCGAAGCGGAACGCAAAGTAAAGATCGGCGAGGGCTGCGCCGTTGTGTCCGACTGCGTAAAGCTCTACGGCAAAAGATACGTCGGCAGACCTTTTGACGACAGGGTAGGCTGCTACGTAATGATAGAAGCGGCAAAGAGGCTCAAAGAAACAAAGGACGATATTTATTTCGTTTTCTCCGTTCAGGAGGAGGTCGGCTGCCGCGGCTCACACGCCGCTTCGTTCACTGTTCGCCCCGACATAGGCATAGCGTTTGACGTAACGCCGTCCGGCGACGTGGTAAACGCGTCCACGAACCAGACCGTCAAGCTCGGCGGAGGCGCGGCGATCAAGGTAAAAGACAGCTCCGTCATGTGCGATCAGAAGCTCGTATCTTCTCTTATGGAGCTTGCAAAGGAAAACAAGATACCGTATCAGACGGAAGTTTTAACGTACGGCGGCACGGATACCTGCTCGATGCAGACGGTAGCCGGCGGCTCGCGCGCCGGATGTATCTCCATACCCGTGCGCTTCTGCCATTCACAGAGCGAGATGATAGACATGGGCGACGTTGAAGCCTGCATAGATCTCGCTGTCGCCGCCTGCACAGCAATATTATGAGCGAAATAAGTCAAAACACCGTCTCGG
>DBWC01000056.1:1428-1632 GCA_002308615.1 Clostridiales bacterium UBA1248 | reverse complement strand
CGAGACTGAGCTGACGGAAGTATTTGCGCGGTTTGACAAAACCGCGCGCATCTGCTCGGAAAAGATAATGGACGCGTTTGCCGAATACAGAGTATCGGAAGCTCATCTTCACGGAACGACGGGCTACGGCTACGACGACAAAGGGCGCGACACGCTTGAAAAAATATACGCGCGCGTATTCGGCTGCGAGGCGGCGCTCGTGCG
>DBWC01000056.1:1144-1348 GCA_002308615.1 Clostridiales bacterium UBA1248 | reverse complement strand
AAGCCGTACGACACGCTTGACGAGGTAATAGGTTTATCCGGCGAGCCGGGCAACGGTTCTTTAGCCGATTTCGGTATTAAATACGAGCAGATAAACATGACGCCGGACGGCAGACTTGATCTGCCTGCAATCAAAACGCGGCTCGGCTCGGGCGGCGTCAAAACGGTCTTCGTTCAGAGGTCAAAAGGCTACGCGGCGGACAGA
>DBWC01000056.1:0-1071 GCA_002308615.1 Clostridiales bacterium UBA1248 | reverse complement strand
GTCGACAACTGCTACGGCGAGTTTACGGAGCCAACAGAGCCCGTCGCCGTCGGAGCGGACTTGCAGATCGGCTCGCTTATAAAGAATCCCGGCGGTGGGCTTTGCCGTACCGGAGGTTATCTTGCGGGAACGAAAAGGGCGGTGGAGCTTTGCTCCTACCGTTTCACCTGCCCCGGTATCGGAGGCGAAGTCGGCGCGTCGCTATACGAAAACAGAGCCATGTATCAGGGCTTGTTCTTCGCTCCGACAGTCGTCGCCGCGGCTTTGAAATCAGCCGCGCTCGCCGCTTGTTTATTCGGCAAAGCCGGATATAAGACGGTACCGGAGTACGGCGACGAAAGATACGACATAATACAGGCCGTTGATTTGGGATCGGCTGAGAAAATATGCGCGTTCTGCCGCGGCATACAGTCCGGCTCGCCTGTCGATTCTTACGTGACGCCGGAGCCGTGGGATATGCCGGGATATGATGATCCGGTCGTGATGGCAGCCGGAACGTTTGTAGCCGGGGCAAGTATTGAACTGAGCGCGGACGGTCCGATGCGTCCCCCCTATACAGCCTATATGCAGGGCGGCCTGACCTTTGCACACGGGAAAATCGCCGTGGCTGAAGTGCTCCGCCGCATGATCGCCGGGAACTGCCTGAATGTTGACAACTAACCGTGGAAAACATATAATTTGAGGTACGGACAATTTTTAGTCAGGAGGGAATGGAATGGATCTTAAAACATTGCAATCCAAGGCCCGGGCTGTTCGCCGGGACATCATTACGATGACATCCAAAGCAGGTGCGGGTCATCCTGGCGGCTCCCTGTCCTGTACGGACGTTCTTGTGGCGCTTTACTTTGAAATCATGAACGTGAACCCTGACAACGATAAGGATCCCAACCGGGACCGCTTCGTTCTCTCCAAGGGCCACGCGGCTCCCGCCCTGTACGGGACGCTCTGCGAACGCGGATATTTCGGTCCGGAAGAGTTTGATCATTTCCGCCAGCTGCATGGCATTCTGCAGGGACATCCGGATACCAAAAAGTGTCCCGGGGTGGATGCTTCCACCGGTTCCCTCGGACA
>DBWC01000011.1 GCA_002308615.1 Clostridiales bacterium UBA1248 | reverse complement strand
TGCTTCGACTATAACGGCGACGCCGCCTATGCCGTAGCCCTCGTACGTTACTTTTTCGTACGCTACGCTGTCCGCGCCGGACGCTTTTTTGATTATACGGTCTATATTGTCGTTAGGAACGTTATTGGCTTTGGCTTTTGCAATAAGATCGCGGAGCTTGCTGTTCGATACCGGATCCGGTCCGCCTTCTCTTACGGCTATCGCCATTTCCTTGCCTATTTTGGTGAAGACTTTCGCTCTTGCGGCGTCGGTCTTCTCTTTTTTATGCATTATGTTTTTCCATTTGCTGTGTCCTGACATAATAAATACCTCTTATCATCAAATTTTTTCGGGGTGGCGGACGCATATAAGCTCAAGCGCCTCCGCGAGCACCTTGTTGGTGCTTTCCGTTAAGGCAAGGCGCTGTGCTTTCAGCTGCTCCGTCTCCGCCGTTAAAACGGGGCAGTTGTGATAGAATCTGTTGTAGTCAGCGCAGAGCTGAAGGATATATCTCGTTATGATCGACGGCTCGTATTCGGAAAGAGCCGAATCAAACGTCTCCGGGAATAATGAAAGCGTTTTTGCAAGCGCGAATTCGTCGTCGTTCGGTGTAAAGCCTCCCGGCTCGTACTTGCCCGCCTTGTGGAGTATCTGGCACGTACGCGCGTACGTGTACTGTGCGTAAGGTCCGGTGTTGCCGTCAAAGTTCAGCGCGTCTTCCAACACGAAGTTTATATCGCGCATACGGTTGGCTGATAAGTAGTAGAACACCACCGCGCCTATACCGACCGATTCCGCAACGTCTTCCCTGCCCGCAAGCTCGGGGTTTTTCTCCGCCATGACGCCGGCGGCTTTTTCTATCGCCTCGGAGAACAGATCTTTTAAGAGCACCACGTTTCCGGTACGCGTAGCTAACTTTGAACCGTTTAACGATACCGTTCCGTACGGCACGTGAACGAGGTCTTTGTACCATTCTCTGCCCATAAGCTCAAGCACCTTGAACCATTGAGCGAAATGTAAGCACTGACCCGCCGACGTAACGTATATGCACTTGTCAAAGTCAAACGTATTTTTTCTGTAGATCGCCGCGGCAATATCGCGCGTGGGATAAAGCGTCGAGCCGTCGCGCTTGAGTATCAGACAGGGCGGCATTCCGTACGCTTCAAGATCGACTATCGACGCGCCGTCGTCAAGCGTTAAAAGATTTTTCTCTTTCAGCTCTTGTACGACCGCGGGCATCTTGTCCGTATAGAAGCTTTCGCCCGTGTAATAGTCGAACTCTATATCGAGCTGCTTGTACGTTTTTTTGTATTCGGCTATGCTTATATCTATGAACCAGCGCCACAGAGCGGTTATTTCCGGGTCGCCGTGCTCGAGCGCGGTGAACGCGGCGCGGGCTTCGTCGTTTAACTCCGGCTGATTTTCCGCTTCCTCGTGGAATCTCACGTACAGCGCAACGAGCTCGTCAATACCCTTTTGCTCGACGTCTTCGCGGCTGCCCCATTTTTTATAAGCGACGGTCAGCTTTCCGAACTGAGTGCCCCAGTCGCCTAAATGGTTTACGCCTATGCATTTGTAACCGGCGAATGAGAACATTTTTTTGAGCGCGTGTCCGATGACCGTCGTGCCCAAGTGTCCTATATGGAACGGCTTTGCAACGTTAGGCGAGGAATAGTCTAAAACTACGGTCTTGCCCGATCCCTCGTCACAGGAGCCGTACGGCTTGTCCGCTTTTACGGTATTTTCATATATATGTTCGCAGAGCGCTCCGCGGTCGATTTTAAGGTTGAGATAACCGCCGGCGACTTCCGCGCTCTCTATACCCTCACACTCCAATTTTTCCGCGAGCTTAGCCGCTATAGCGGGCGGAGCCATTTTGAGCTCCTTTGCAAATTTGAAGCAAGGCAGAGCAAGGTCTCCCATTTTCGCATCGGGCGGATACGCAAGATACGTTATTATCTCATCTGACGTGACGGACGCGCCCGGGGCGATCTCGATAAGCCCTTTGTACACGGCTTCCGCAACTTTTTTCTTTAAAGATTTCATTCGGATTAAGCCCTCATTTTTAAAGTGGTATTTAATTATATACTAAAATATAAAAAAATGCAATAGTTTTTGCAAAATTTCTCATCCTAAAATTGCAAAAATAATGCTTTTTTCCGTATTTTTTTGATTATTTATACGCACGGTTTCACCGTTTTGCGATATTTTTGAATAAAAAATCACACAAATGAAAAGGGCGAGCATCGCTCGCCCGTTAGTATGCGGTTATATTATTTGAATAGATCCTGCAAAGTCATAAACGCCTTCAGCTCGTCTATGAGCTTTTTCAGATATCCGGGAAGATCGAATTTCTCATCCTCGGAAACAGCGCATTTTTCAGCAAACGCCTCGTCCGCTTCCGCCGCGGATACGCTGAGGGTAGTCTTTACGCTGTGCGTCTCTTCTCCGTTCTTTATGTCGTAGATAAACACGTATTCAAGACTTTTATCTTTGTCGTAAGCGATCTTCTGTATAAGCTCGAACTGTTCGGCCTCGTCCGGCGCAAGATCTTCCGGGCTTATACTGTTAAAGAATTCGTCTATGCCCTCGGATATAATCTCCTCGGCAGACTTACCGTAGATCTCTTCCGCTGCTTTGTAATTTTCTTCTCCGAGATATTCGGATATCTTTGCCGCGCATTCAGAAGAAAGCTCGCTCTTTTTTGCTTTTATGCCGTCAAGCACGTATATTATAAGATCGTACGCGTCCTTCTGCGTGTATCTTACAACGTTTGGATAATCCTCTTCGGGCTCAAGCTTTTCGGCTTTTTCATAAACCTGATCTTCCGCGTCGGACATCACGTCTTTAAGCACGCTCGGTCCGCTTTCCCTGAGCTTGAACTCTATGTATTTTCCGGCAAGGCTGTCCGCCATGCCGAGGTAGGCGCTCATGCCGCCGAGTCCGCCCGCGATGCCAAACGAGCCGAGACCGGACAGATCTTCTCCAAGGTCAAGCGAGGTCTCCGCGCCGCCCGGTATATCGGCAAGACCCGTCATCTCCGGGACCTTGACGTACGCCTTCGTACCGTCGAGCTTTATCATGTCTTTATACGTCTTTATCGTATCCTTCGTTTCGATACTTACGGAGAGCACGGCGTATTTGTTTATGTAGTCGTATTTACCCTCTACGGTCAGTTTTTTTCCGTCCGCTTCGTTTATTATCCTTACGTCCTTTACGCCTTCGCTTTTGATAAATTCTTTACCCGCCGCGGCGGCTTCCTCAAACGTCATCTGTTTGCTCATGCATCCGGCAAAGACGGACGCCGTCATAACAAGGCAGAGCAACAGACAAATGATTTTTTTCATACGAACACCTCCTGTAAATTTAATAAAATTATAGCATATAATATTCTTCAAGTGTTTGATATTATGTAAATTATTTCGCCGTATACGGGAATAATAATAAAAAACAAAGGGAGTATTTATGTCAAAAATAGTAATTGTGGGAGGCGGCGTAGCGGGACTGTCCGCCGGTATATACGCAAGACTGTCCGGTCATGAAGCAACGGTATACGAATCACACACGGAAACGGGCGGAAATCTTACCGGATGGCAGCGAGGACCGTATCACATAGACAACTGTCTGCACTGGCTCACGGGAACGAACAAGAAGACGAAAACTTATAAGATGTGGCAAGAGCTCGGCGCTCTCGGCAACGTGGATATTTACGAGCCGGAATCTCTTTACACGTATTATTCACGCGGGCAGAGCATTTCGCTTTACCGCGATATAGACAGATTTGAAAAACAGCTTTTATCGCTTTCCAAAGAAGACGAAAAGGCGATAAAAAAGCTGATCAAAGTCATAAATTCCGCCGCGGCGTTCTGCGGACTTTGCAAACAGACGCCGTCCGGCGCCGCCGCGTTTCTGAAATGCTTTAAAATGACGGCGGGCGAGCTTGCCGCTAAATTCAAGCATCCTTTGATACGTTCTTTTTTATCCTCGTTTCTTACAAAGGATTTTTCAGCCGCCGCGCTTGTTTTCGTATTTGCGAATTTCTGTTACGGCAACGCGGACCTGCCGCGCGGAGGCTCGAAGGCGATGGCGGAAAGGATGACGGAAAGATTTTTGCAACTCGGCGGCAGATTATACACGGGCGTCAGCGTTAGGCGGCTTATATACGGCGGAAGAGTCGCGGGCGCCGTATCTTTGTCCGACGGGACCGTAGATTTTGCCGATCATTTTATAATAACGTCCGATCCGCTTCCGTCATATAAAGCGCTGACGGGCAGATCCATACCGAAAAAGCTTTCTTCCATGTACGGCGACAAACGGCTTGCAAAATTTTCAAGCGTTCATTTTGCATTCGCCTGCGCGGCGCCTCTGCCGTTTACGGGAGATCTTATAATGCGGCTTCCCGCACAGCTTTCAAAGGAGCTTGGCGCGGAGCATATAGCCCTGCGCGAATTCAGCCACGAGCCGGGCTTTGCCCTGCCGAATGAAACGGTACTGCAGGCGTTTTATTTCTGCGGCGAGCGCACCTGCAGAGATTTTATAATAATGTCCGAGCACAAGAAAGACTATGAAAAAAGAAAAAAACGGCTGTCTGACGCCGTTTACGGGTTCATTATAAAGGCTTTGCCGGCTCTTAAAGGGGATCTGCGCCTGATAGATATGTGGACGCCGGCGACTTATAAGAAATATACGGGATCCGCCGAGGGAACTTATATGAGCTTTGCTTTTTCGTCCGGCTTCATACCGAGAAGGCAAAGCAACCGCGCGCCCGGATTTGAAAACGTTTATCTTGCTACGCAGTGGCTGCAGCCGCCCGGAGNNCTGCCGATAGCCGCGTCGGCGGGGCGCGACGCGATAACGACAATAAACAGGATTGAAAAATCAAAAATCAAGAATTCAGACGGGTCGTCGAGAGCACCGACCGCTACGTGATAAACAGTATAAAGTGCGAAAATGAAGCGGGAGGGTTGACCCCTCCCCTACGGTTTTGATTATCTCTGCACTCGTCCGTCTCCGCCGTCCGAAAGCGCTTCAAGCTCAGCTGTCGTCACGCGGCTGAAATCTCCGTTTACGGAATGCTTAAGCACCGCCGCCGCCGCGGCAAGCTCGACCGCTTTTTTCATATCGTGCTTTAACAGATACGAGCGTATGAGCGCGCCGTCGTACGCATCACCCGAGCCCACGCGGTCGACTATATCCACCTCGTATTTCTTTGAGAAATACACGTCTTTATCCTTATAAATCATGCCGAAAAAGCCGTTTTTATCAGCCGAAAACGTTTTTCTGACGGTGAGCGAAACGGTTTTGACACCGTATTTTTTCACCAACGCCGCGGCTGTGTCTATGCAGGATTTTTCCGTTCCGTCTTCGTTTGCGCCAAGCTCAAACACGTCGTTTGCCTGATACACGCTCGATACGAAAACGTCAACGTACGAAAGAAGCTTTTCCATGATATTTTTCATCTCTTCTCTGCCGCAGAGCTTCGTTCTGTGGTTAAGATCGCAGAAGACCGTAAGACCGAGCTTTTTTGCGGTCTTGCAGGCGTCAAGGCAGGCGTCCGCAAGCTCCGAATACAAAACGGGAGTTATACCTGAAAAGTGGAACGCTTTTGCGCCTTTAAATATGCTTTCCCAGTCGTACTCTTCTCTTTTTGACTGTGAAAACGACGAATATTTACGGTCGTACACGCAGACGGCGGGTCTTTGCCCGGCGCCTTTTTCATAAAAATATATGCCCGTGCGCTCACCGCCGCGAACGATATCCGACGTATCTACGCCGAATCTCATAAGCTCCGCCACCGCGGCGTCGCCTACAGGATCGTTTGGCAGTTTAGTTATATATTTGCTTTTTATGCCCGTCTGCGCGCAGAAAACGGCGACGTTCGCCTCGCTTCCGCCGAAGCAGGCTTTTAGCGTATCGTTTTGAAAGAAGCGGTAACCGTCCTCCGGCGACAGCCGCAGCATTATCTCACCGAAAGTCACAAGATCAGCCATTTCGATCCTCCTTATACTTTTTCAGCGCGTCCGACACAAGGTACGTTCCGCCGACCGCGGCGACGTTAGGAAGCGCCAGATATTCGCTTTCGTTTTCAGCGTTGACGCCGCCCGTGGGTATGAATTTCACTTTTTGAAAAACGGAAGAAAACGCTTTTATCGCTTTTACTCCGCCGTAAACGTCCGCCGGGAAGAATTTCAACACGTCAAGTCCGAGGTCGAGCGCCGCCATTATCTCGGTCGGTGTGACACAACCGGGATAATATGGTATATTATGCTGTTTGCATACGTCCGCGACGTCTGCCGAAAGACCCGGCGAGACGATGAATCCGGCACCCGCTTCTATCGCTTTTGCGCACGCTTCAGCGTTTAATACGGTTCCCGCCCCGATACGCATATCAGGATGATTTTTCTTTGCAAGCCTTATCGCATCAAGCGCGCAGTCCGTGCGCAGCGTTATTTCGGACGTGTAAATGCAGGAATGTTTCAGCGCGTTCATTATCAGATCCGTATCCGGCAGTTCTTTTATTACCGTTACGGGAATTCTTTTCTCCATATCAAACACCGGAATAAGCGGCGAAACCGCCGTCAACGGCTATCGTACTGCCGGTGACGAAGCCGCTCGCCTGATCGCATACGAGCCACAGAAGCGTTCCGACGAGCTCCGACACCTCACCGAAGCGTTTCATCGGAGTTGCGGCAAGTATCTTGCCCGTTCTCGCCGTCGGCTCCCCGTTTTCTTTAAACAACAGCGCTCTGTTCTGATTCGTTACGAAAAAGCCGGGGGCTATCGCGTTGCATCTTATCCCGCACGGCGCGAAATGTACGGCGAGCCACTGTGTAAAGTTGCTGATGCCGGCTTTCGCCGCGCTGTAAGCGGGTATTTTGGTAAGCGGTCTGTATGCGTTCATGCTTGAAATATTTATTATATTGCCGCCTTTTTTGACCATATCCGCGGCGAATACCTGCGTCGTTAAAAACGCTGATGTAATATTTAAGTCGAACACAAAGCGAAGACCGGATTCCGACAGCTTGAAAAAGTCCTTTTCACATTCAAGGTCGGGGTACATATACTCATTGTCAGTCGTTGCGGACGGATGGTTGCCGCCGGCGCCGTTTATCAGAATATCCACCGTTCCGAACTTGTTTATGACTTCTTTTTTAGCGTTTTCAAGGCTTTCCTTATTTAAACAGTCACATTTAACGGCTATCGCGCCGTTCCCCGCTCTTTGCGCGGCTTTTTTCGCCGCCTCCTCGTTTATATCGAGCAGCGCGACGTTACAGCCGCAGTTTGCAAGCGCTTCCGCCAGTTCGCTGCAGATAACGCCGCCCGCGCCGGTTATGACGGCGGTCTTGCCGGACAGATCTATTTCAAAAGGTAATTTCATTTTTGTGCCTCCTTATATTCGTTTTCAACTGCTTCAAACAAGCCGTTAAGATACGCCGCGCCGAGCGCTCTGTCGTATAATCCGTAGCCGGGTTTGCCGTCCTCTCCCCAGATATTTCTGCCGTGGTCCGGGCGGACGTAGCCGTCAAAGCCGCCTTTTACGAGAGCTTTTACTATGCCGTAAATGTCGAGGCTGCCTGTACTCGTCATATGTCCGGATTCCGTAAAATCAAGCTCTCCGTCGTATTTTATCTGTCGCAGGTGCGCGAAATGTATGCGTTTTGCGTATTTTTCCGCCATTTTGACTAAATCGTTATCACGGCAGGCGCCGAGCGAGCCGGTGCAGAACGTTATGCCGTTGTTTATCTGCGGCACCGCTTCAAAAAGCCTGTCATAGCTTTCCTCGCACGTTATTATCCTCGGCAGACCGAACATATCCCACGGTGGATCATCCGGGTGGATAGCCATATTTATACCGTATTTTACGCAGGTCGGCATTATGCCTTTTAAGAAATACACTAAATTCTCAAACAGCTTTTCGTGGGTTATGCCTTTATACGCGTCAAGCAGACCTTTTAACTGCTCCGGTTTGTAGCTTTCATCCCAGCCGGGAAGGTGCAGATCATTCGGGTCAAGGCTCATAAGCTGTTCGTGCTTGTACGACAAAGAATTACTGCCGTCCGGCGCCTGTTTATGCAGGTCGGTGCGGAGCCAGTCGAAGACCGGCATGAAGTTGTAGCAGACGCATTTTACGCCGTATTTTCCCAAATTTTCAAGCGTTTTTGCGTAGTTTTCTATCAGTTTATCGCGGTTTTTTGCGCCTGATTTTATATCTTCATGCACCGGAACGGATTCGATCACCTCAAATCCAAGCCCGTTTTCTTTGCAAAGCGAATAAAGACGCTCTATTTTCTCCGGCTCCCACGCCTCGCCGACCGGCGTGTCGTAGACCGCGGTGACGACGCCTGACATACCGGGTATCTGGCGTATATACGAAAGCGGTATACAGTCCTTTTCTCCGTACCAGCGGAACGTCATTTTCATACTGTTTTCTCCTCCGTCAGTTTTCTGTACGTTATGCTTCCTTTTGCGAGCATTTCCGCGTTTTTGAAGCAGATATCATAGACAAGCTCTTTCGCCGCGTCTTCGTCGTATTCGCCTTTTGTTACGAGGTCGCCTACGTAATTGCATAAGATACGTCTGAAAAAGTCAAAACGCGAATACCCTGCAAAGCTGCGCGAATCCGTAAGCATTCCGGGGCTTGTGCCGAGGACGGAATACTCCGATATGATATCGAGATTTCTTCTTATGCCGGAAACCGTGTCGTTGAACCACCACGCCGCGCCGATACGCACGCCGCGAAACGCGCCGCAGATGCTTGCAAGCGCTCTGACGGGCACGTCGTTCAACGCGTAGAGTATGATCGGCGGGCGTTCATTGTCCGGTATGCTGCTCAAAAATCTTTCCACGTCCGCGGGGTCTTCCGGCGAGCCTGTAACGTCAAATCCGCTGTCTTTGCCGGTTTTATCAAACATTTCCGGATTTACGTTGCGGCGTACCGAAAAATGCAGCTGTGCGGTCATGCCGCGCTCCGCGTACGCTTTGAGAAGATAACGCAGGATATATCCGAAAAGCGCGCTTTTTTGCTTTTCGTCAAGCGTTTTTCGCTGTAAAAACAGCGCGTTTGCCTCGTCCTCCGATATAAATTCCGTCGGGAAATGCTCAAAGCCGTGATCGGACATAAAACAGCCCTTTGATATGAAAAAGTCAAGTCTTTCCGTCAAAGCTTTCAACATATCCGGCAGAGTCTTTATTTCAAATCCCGCCGCTTTGCCGAGCTCTGTCAGCGTATCTTCATCCGGGCAGTAGTATCTGTCCGGGCGGAAAGTCGGCGTGACGGCGGTTTTGCCGTAAATGCCGTGATATTTAAGGCTGTCCGCCGGGTCGTCGGTCGTTGCGACGAGACTGACTTTATACTTTTCAAGCAGATCGGCGACGGTCAAAGACAAAAGGCGCCCGTTTGCCTTTTCGTATATCTTCTCAGCCGACTCAGAGCACAGCGGCTCGGTTATGCCGAAAATCTGCTTTAATTCAAAATGCGTGAAATAATAAAGCGGATTGCCGCAGAGCATGGGCATTATTTCGGCGTATTTCATAAACTTGACTTTGTACGGCGCCTCGCCCGTAATATAATATTCGTCAACGCCGCAGAGCCGCATCGCGCGCCATTTGTAGTGGTCCGCCTGCAGCCACAGTCTGCCTATGTCGGTTATCCTGTCGTTTTCCGCTATCGCGCGCGGGTCGAGGTGGCAGTGATAGTCGATTATCGGGTATTCCTTTGCGTCATCGTACAGTTTTTCAGCCGCGCGGCTGTATAAAAGCACGGTATCGTCAAAAAATCTCAAACGTATTTCCTCCTTTTACACGGGGATGAATGACAGATCCATATCAGAAATGAAAGTCGCAACGTGTGTGTTCTGCAGGTGGAACAGCGACGTGTTCCATTTGCCGTCCGCGCCCCAGCATTCGTATGTCGCGGTTGCGCCTTCTTTAATCATATTCAGCCACGCTTTTTCGTCCTTTACCGCGGCTTTTATCAGGTCAAGCCTGTCAAGGCGTATGAATCCGGTAAGGAGAGGGAAGGTGGCGAAAAGCGACGTGCCGGTAACGCCTTTATATCTGTACCATTCCGTCATTTTTTCATAGAAGACCGGGTCTTCGCACAAGCCGAAGCCGAACGGAAAAGCGTTGCCGATATAGCTTATATGATCCGATGTAAGACCGTCTTTGTATAAGTGCTTTTCGCTGTTGTAAAACGCTTTATTGAACGCTTTTATAAGCGGTTTTTCGTCTTTATATTCAGGCAGCCCCAGCTGTTTATGCATTTCGTTCTGCGCGCGCACAGCGTTTATATAATACGCGTTCATTACGATGTGGGGCTCCGGCAGAGGTTTGTTTCCGTCGTTATTCACCGCGTAGCCGTCGCGGTAGTTTGCCGGCCATTCGGTGACGCACCATTGGTGCGTGTCATACAAAAGTCCGTTTTTTTCAAATTCCGCGTACGCGTCAAGCAGCTTTGCAGACCTTTTTGCGTTTTTTGCCAAAAACTCTTTGTCATAGCTCAGCCTGTAATGCCAGAGCAGAAGCTGAACGAGTATGAGCGGATACTCAGCTATCTCCTGCATAAACGAACAGTTCAGGCAGCTCATCAGCGTGTCCGATATGAACGACGAGGCGAAAGCGTCTTCTATGAACTGCCTCATTATCGAATCGTCTTTCGTAAGTATGAAATTGCACAGCGACGTGTAGCAGCCGTCGCCTAAATACACGCCTTTTTCGCGCTCCATGCAGTCCGTGACCATTTCCTGCACGCCGTATTTCTGCGATCTGACGCAAAGCTCGAAAACCTTTTTTATATCCGCGTCGTCTTTCCATTCGGCTCTTACGTCGGTTTTCAGCTCAAACGGATAATGGCGGGATAAAAGGTAAATATCGTATAATTCCGCACCCGATTTTATTTCAACATAGCGGAAAGACTTATAATCTATCTGACAAAGCGTATCGTCTTTGCCCGATAAAATCCACTTTTCTTCATAATTGCAGTTTGCGCGGAGGCCGTATCTTACCGTTCCGTCGGCGTTCAACTCCTGACCGCAGCGGATTATCACTTCTTCTCCGCTCTTTCCCTTTGCTTTAACACAGAGATAACCGACATAGCAGCCGCCGAAATCAATAAAGTTCGCGTTATTTCTTTTCTCAATTAAAGCGGGTCTTATTTTTTCAAATACGATATGTTTTGAAATGCCTTCAACGATTTTGTGATCGTCGTTTTTAATATAAAAGGCTTTTTCCCATTTGCCGTCGTCGAAGTCCGGTCTCTCAAATCCGTCTTCGTCAGAGCGGCTGTCGTACGTTTGTAAAAACTGCGTGTCGTAGCCGGCTTTGCCCGATATTGTAAAACCGGAATGTTTTTTACACAAAAAGCTCCGATCCGACCGCATGACGGTCAGCCCGTCACAGATAAGCTCACAGCAAAGACCGTGGCGATGATCGCCGCTCTGGCAGACGCGGTTTATGAGCCCGGAATAATACGTTAAAAACGCAAATGTGTTCTCACCGATTTTCAGATATTTTTTTATATCGACCGTATCGTATCTGTATCTGAAATGATAAGCGGGCGCCGGTCCCTCCGTAACGAATACGCCGTTTATAAAAAGCTTGTAAAAATCGTCCGCGGTGACTTTAAGCTCGGCTTTTTGCGGCGGATCTTCAAGCGTTATTTTTTTACGGAAAAGTATAATGCTGTTTTGAAGTTCCGCTTCGCTTTTTATATCCGTTTTCTGTCTTTCGCGGTGAAAAACGTTTAAAGGCGTCAGTTTGGCAAATTCAGGCGTTGTTATCCATTTTGCAGTCATATCAGACATTTGTTTCGTTACCGCCGCTTTCGTAAGCCGCCAAAACGAGCTTTACCACCTTTGACGCCTCTTCTCCGTCTATCGGGAAGCGTTTGTTTTCCGTGATATGTTTATAGAAATCTTCTATCAGAAGCCCGTGGCTCGACCCGTAGCACTCTTTACCGCGCAGCTTTTCGGTCGTTTTTTCAATATCCTGCGGCATGCCGTTTATAAGCACGGTGCCGGGATATATCTGTATCACGTCTTTATCTGTCCTTACCGTTACGACTACCGGCATATCGGCGGCGCATCCGTTTGAAGCAAACAGAGTTATACCCGCGCCCTTTACGCTTTGTATGACCGCGGTATCCTCCACCTCTATGCTGTCTTTGAGCGTGAGGTTCGATACGCTTGCAGTCAGCGTTTCGGGCATTCCGGCGAAATACTGCAGCAAGTCAAGCGTGTGGAGCGCCTGATTTATAAGCACTCCCCCGCCCTCCGTCGCGTATTTGCCGCGCCAGTCGCCCGAAGCGTAATATTCTTTTGTTCTGTGCCACGCGACGTGCGCGGCGGCGCAGAGCACTTTTTTGTCTTTGATATACTCTTTTACAAAAGCATTTTCTTTGTTGTATCTGTTCTGCAAACACACGCCGAGTATGGCATTTGAACTTTTTTCCGCTTCAAGCACCGCTTTTATCTGCTCGCGCGAAATACAGAGCGGCTTTTCGCACAAAACGTTTACGCCGTGACCGAGTGCGTATATTATCATCTCCGCGTGAAGATAATGCGGAGTGCAGATATGAACGCAGTCCGGCTTGACTGTGTCTATCATCGCTTTGTAATCCGTATAAACGGGGCAGTTGTACTTTTTCAGCTTGTTTTTGTCAATATCGCAGACGGCGGCGAGCATATTTCTCTCGGATAATATTTCAGCGTGAAGGCTGCCTATCACTCCGACGCCGATAACTGCCGCTCTCATAATTTTTTGCTCTCAAACGTGCCGGTCGTGTCGGCGACGGTATCATCCGATGCGGCTTTATAACGCGAGGTTTTTCTGTGTTCGTTCAGATACGACAGATATTCGTCCTCGTTTACGGGCAGGGAAACTTCTTCTCCGTTTTTCCAGCCGGACAGTTCTATCGCGTTCATAAGCTCAACGCCGTTTATTCCCTCTTTACCGTCTACGAAAAGCGGCTCGATTCCCAAAATCGCGTTTGCGAAGTTGTTTATGATCCCCTCGTGCTGTCTGTTCAGGCCGTCCGTTTCAACGTTGATAACGTCCGTGCCGGGAGTTGAAAATCCGGCTTCGCAGTTTTTTGAGTAAATCTGACTGTCTTCTCTGTTTTTGTACCATTTGAGCGTACCGCTCTCGCAGACCAGTTTGCCGCGTGTGCCTGAGACTTCAAAGCGGTTGGTCCCGGGAGTTTCACCTGTCGTGGTAATGAACACGCCGGTGGCGCCGTTGTCGTATTTAAGATACGCGGTGACCTCGTCCTCGACCTCTATATCGTGCCATTTGCCGTATTCGCAGAAGCCGCGTACGGACGACGGGAGCTTGCCTACGACCCACTGAACGAGGTCGAGCTGGTGCGGGCACTGATTTATGAGTACGCCGCCGCCTTCTCCGTCCCACGTTGCGCGCCACGATCCGCTGTCGTAGTATTTCTGCGTTCTGTACCAGTCCGTTATGATCCAGGTTACGCGCTGAAGCTCACCTATGCCGCCGTCGGCTATTATTTCTCTCATTTTTCTGTATAAGCAGTTGGTGCGCTGATTGAACATCATGGCAAAAAGTGCTTTGCTTTCCTTTGCCGCCCCGTTCATCTCTTTTACCTGTTTCGTATAAACGCCGGCGGGCTTTTCGCATATAACGTGTATGCCGCGTTTAAGGCATTCTATTACCATTTCCGGATGCAGATAATGCGGTACTTCTATAAGCGCCGCGTCGACGAGACCGCTGTTCAGCATATCGATATAATTTTCAAAATACGTGATGCCCTCGTCTTTCAATCTGTCTTTCATAGCGTCGATCTTCGCCGGGTTTATATCGCACAACGCCGTCATAACGCCGTTCTCTATTCTACCCTCTCCGAAGAAATGCCACGCGTACATCGAGCCCTGATTGCCTAAGCCTATGATACCGAATCTTACCTTTTCCATTATCCGAAATTCTCCTTTAAATAAGTTATACTGCGTTTTACCTGCTCTAACGGCTCGGGATAGTTCACCGCGTCGTCCTGTTCTACGAGAAAATGCTTTGTGCCGCATTCTTTTGCGGTATCTATTATCGCTTTGAAATCAAGCACGCCGTCTCCCACGGGGGCAAACCCCGGGGCGTAGCTGACGCTGCCGTTATCGTCCGTTTTGGCGTTTATCCTGTAATCTTTTAAGTGTACGCAGTCAGCTCTGCCGCTCATTTTCTTTAAAGTTTTCAAAACGTCCGCGCCGCCGTACTGCAGCCAGTAAACGTCCGCGGTAAAATGCACGTATTCCGCGTTATCTATTATGTAATCGAGCGCGGGTCTGCCGTCTACTCGGTACTGCTCAAAATGGTGATTGTGATAGCAGAACGTGAAGCCGTTATCCGCCATTATTTTGCCGGCTGAGTTCAGCTTTTCTACCGTTTGTTTGAAATTTTCTTCGTCGCAAACGACCGCCGGCGGCATGGCGCCTAAACCAATACAGCGGCAGCCGAAGCTCTCGTGCTCTTTCATCAAGTTATCCGTATCGTTTATTATCCTGTCCATCGGAACGTGAGTAACGACCACCGGCAAGCCCGCCGCGGCGCTCACTCGGCGTATGACCTCCGCATCGTACGGAGCGCCGGAAAACTGTATGGTATCGTAGCCCATGCCGGACAGGGCGATCGCGGTCTTTAAAAAGTCCTCCTCGTTTCCTATAAGCGTCCTAAGAGAATAAAGATTTATACCGAATTTCACCGCTTTATATATCCTCCGTTTTCATATTCGTAACCGTTATCGGCAAGCAGATTTTTAAGTGAAAAAACCGCCGCGTCAAACGCCTCGTTGCTGTTTTTATACGTATATTTGTTTTTCATCTCACGCCCGTCTATTTCCGAATAGCCCGCAAAAACGGACAGATGCGGCTCTACCGTAAGCGTGGTATCAGAATTTATCTTTTTTATAAGATCGGAAATATGACCGTCTCCGTGGCCCGCGGGAACGAGCTGCTGAGTTTCAGATATAACGTCTTTTATATGGAAATACGACGTTATATCAAACAGTTTTTCAAGCGTTTCATCAGCGCTTTGACCTGCCTGCAGAAAATTTGCCGGATCGTATACGAATTTGAGTCCCGGCACGTTTTCTTTTAATTCAAGCACCTGCTCATACTTTTCGCCGTATATGTCTTTTTCATTTTCGTGATAAAGGCTTACGCCGTATTCCGCCGCTGCCCCGACAGATCTGTTAAGCAGGTCAAATACTTTTTCTTTTTTGCCGCCGGCGTTATAAAAGCTGAAAACTCGTATCTTATCGCAGCCGAATATACCGCAGAGCGTGCAGAGATGATCTAACTGTTTAAACAGATCGTCCTCGGAAAATCCGTCCGATAAAGAGACCTTGCCGTAAGGTGAGCCGAGCGACCAGACGGATATGCCGTTATCGCTCAGTTTTTTATTTATTTCCTTTGCGTTTTCCGCTGTCAGACGCGATACGTTTACGCCGTCAACGCCGCGCAGTTCGGTATAAAATATGCCGTTTCTTTTAAGCGCTTTTATCTGCCCGTCAAGTGAGGACGAGGCCTCGTCCGAGAAAGCACACAGTTTTATCATATCAGTTCTCCTCCGGCGCGCTCCAGTCGTAAGCCTTTCCGGGATCTTTGAACGGAAGTCTGAACATACGCCCGTCTACAGGATCGCCGTATTTCTCATGGCGTATAATATTGACCAGCATCTCCACGTCTTCGATCCTGTGTCCGTGAACGCCGCGTCTGTAATACCAGAAGAGCCTGTCTCCGGCGCCGAGATAGTCATAAACCTCCTTCGCCGCAACGGTCGTTTGATAAGAGCCCACCGGATTGCCCCAGATATCGCCCGCGGCCTCTGAAATAAACAGCGTTCTCGGCGCTGTCATAGCTTTCAGAAAATGCGTGTCGAACGGAAGTTTTTCCTCACACTTACGGTATTCCTCCATGCCTTCTCCCATCCAGAACCCGAAAGAGCGCATCAGGTCGTCCAGCGTTTCGCTTCTCGATTCTGCTATGCCGCCCGGCTCCTCCTCGCCTCTCATGTGTACGCGGTAGCATCCGCAGGCTCCTGCGCACGTTTCGTTAGGGTTGACTATCCGTGCGCGTTTATCGAGCGCGCCTGCGAGAGCCGCCGTTTTACCGCCGCGTGAATGGCCCGAGAATGCGATGAAATCGAGATCTACCGGAAGATCGAGTTTTTGCAGCGCGTCGACGCATCTCGAATAGCCCCACGCCCATGCGCCGAGCGCGCCGAATGAGTATTGCGGATATACGGCGTATAAAGCGCCTTTTCCTCTGCCCTCCGTATTTATGTCGTGCGCAAGCTCAGTGCGGTCAAAGAAGACCCAGCCGACGCCTTTATCGAGCGCGGCGTTCAGAAATTCACGGTCCATGTGATACATCCAGCACATATCTCCGTCAACGATGACCGGTACGTTTCCTTCGCACTTTTCAGGAAGCAGGACCTGCATACGGAACGATACCTGCCGGTCATTCGTACCTGCGCGGATCTTGTAGCCTTTGCATACCGGCGACCAGTCAAGCAGCGCTTCGACCTCAAAGTGTTCGGGAGCGGGCGGCTGTGTACCGTACTGCAGCTCAACGGCGGTCTTGTATATTTCCGCTCTCCTTTTTTCCCACTGATCCTTTGACGTCATCCTTTCGCCGTTGTCAAACATAAACGGGTCGGGCAGCTTGCCGAGAAGTTCGTATTCCGTGATCTTCAGCGTGTTTTCGTTTACTGTATCCATTTTAAAATATCTCCTTTAAAAGCGGCGCGGCGACCTTAAGGTCGTTTTCGTAATCCCCGCTCCAGCGGCATTCAAGCGATATCCTTTTATCGTATCCCGATGCTTTCAGCTTTTTTGCCCATAAAGTAAGCGTTTCTCTGTCCGCTTCGGTCGGGGCGGCTCTGTCGTCGTTCGGGCGCGCCAGATGAACGTGGCGCGGCTCGCCGGGTCTGAGTGTATCAAAAACAGAAACGTCCTCTTCGTTTTTGTAAAAGTGGTAAAAATCAACGAGGCAGCCGAGATTTTTTATATCCGCGGCGCGGCAGAGGCGCAGCCCTTCGTCAAACGTATTCATTATATCGGTTTCGTCGTGACAAAGCGGCTCGAGTATCATCTCGACGCCGTATTCATCGGCGGCAGCGGCGATATCTGATAAAATCAGCGCAAAGCGTTTTTCCGTTTCGGCCTTATCCGCCCCATCCGGCGTTTTTCTAAGCCATCCGCAGCCGAAAACGCAGTATTTGCCGCCGAGGATATTTGCGATCTCAAAATTTTCTTTACTGTATGACAGTATCTTTTCAGGCGGATCGCCGTAAAGCGATATGCCGGCGCCCATAAAGCCGTTGAAGCCGGCGATATCAAGCCCGTAATTATTTGCCTTTTGCTTTATTTCGTACAGCTCCGCTTTACCTTTGTCATGCAGATACGCCATTGAAATTTCGGTATAATCAAGCCCCGCGGCTCCGGCGGAGGCAAAATTATCCGGAATACAGCATACGCCGAATTTCATTTATTTTTCTCCCGATCTTTTGCGGACTACGATCACAGCGATCACCGCCGCGACGGCTATGACTGCGCAGATGCCCGCTATTATGTATTTCGTCGTGTTTTTGTTTGAAGGCTCTTCCGCTTCCGTTACGGGCGCCGTATCGGTCGATCCTCCGTTTGTATCGGACGGCGATCCCATAGTTTCACTCTCCGCTCCGACCGCGGCTTCGGTCGTTACCGGCTGTTTTTCCGCTTCTGTTTCTATTGCCGTTGTTTCTTCTTCCGTTTGCTCCGCCGTTGTTTGTTCCGCCGTAGTTTCCGTCTCCCTGCCGGACGTCTCGCCTTTTGTTTCGACCTCCTGTTCGGCGTATATACTGAAAGCGGAACCGTCGTATTCCGCGACGATTTGCCACTCCGCCATCATGAATTCTCCGCCCTCGGTATAGCCCTCGAGCACGAGCTTATATATTCCCGGCGCGGATATACGTGACAATACGCTTTCTCCGTTTTCAAAGCGCTCAAAATTGCCGTCAACGCCGAGCCAGTATTCCTCCGCTCCGTCGTATTTATCCCAGCTAAGCGTGCCGTCCGATGCTAAAGCAACGTTTTTGATATACCCGTCGTCGTCCGCCAGACAGAACAAAGACGCAGAAAACACGAACAGAACGGAAACGCAAACTGCAATTATTTTTTTCATAAAAATTCCCCTCAGATAAGTTCGGATAAAGCCGTGCGCTTATGCCCTCTGAAGCCGACGACCGTCTCCGCCTCAAGCATGGAACGGATTATGGATTCTTCAACACATTCCGTTGCGGCGCGGAAAACCGATTCCATAAAGTTATCGTTTAACAAGGTCGGCTGCCAGAACGGCTCGTACATTTTCATACGGTTTGCCGTTGTAAACGCCACGACCACCTCGCCGGAGCCGCCCTCGGTCACGGCGCCCGTTCTCGCAAGGCCGCTCTGCGCTCTGTGCGTTACGCGCGTGAGCTGGCGGGACGATAACGGCGCGTCCGTCGCTATGACCATGATGCAGGAGCCTTTCGCCTCCTCCGCTTTTGCGGAAAGGCGCGCGCCCACGCGCTCGCCGCATACCGTAAGATCGCAGAGCGTGCCGAAATTCGTCATGACGAGCGCGCCGAGCGTGTATCTTTTTCCGTTATAATCGAATACGCGCGACGCGGAGCCGATGCCGCCTTTTAAGTTATAGCAGCTCATTCCGCGCCCGCCTCCGACGGCGCCGAGCGCAAAGTCTTCTCCCGCCGACTCAAGCGCTTTGAAAACGTGCTCGTCCTTAACGGACAGCGCCTGTATATCATTTAAAAAACCGTCGTTGCATTCAAGAATTACCGGGTTTACGGAACACTCCTCGCGCCCTATGCCGGGATTTCTTTTTACCATATATTTAACGCAAGCGGAAAACGCGTCTCCGACGCTTAGCGTATTGGTAAGCAAAAGCGGCGTTTCGATATTGCCGAGCTCCTGTATCTGTATAAGTCCGGCGCTTTTGCCGAAGCCGTTTACCACGTGCGCGGCGGCGGGGCATTTATCGTGGAAAACGTCGCCTTGGTGAGGTATTATCGCGGTAACACCGGTCTGCACCCCGCCGTCCGACAGCGTGCAGTGGCCGACGGTCACGCCCGCCACGTCCGTTATCAGATTTCTTTTGCCTTTTTCCATTATTCCGAATTTAAGGTCAGAATATTTCATATTGTCTCCTGTTATGTTTTGTTTATTTTTCTTCTTGCAATACGGTAAAAATCACCGTCTTTTATCTCGTCTTTTAACGCGAGCTTTATGGGCGTTTCGCCTTCAAACACGCCGACGCAAATATCGTATTCGCCCTCCGGCGCGCCGCGCAGATCGAGCTTTGCCTGATACGTTTGCGTCTCTTCGCTGCAAAGCCCGTTTACCGATCTGTCCGTCGGTACGATCTTGCGGAAGCCGTCGGCTCCCTTGACAGCGAAAACGATCTTATGATCTCTGTACGCTTTTGACCAGCCTTTGTTTTTGACGGTCACGTAAACGCTGTTGTGCGCCGTGTCGTTAAGCTCCGGGATCACCGCGCTTTCAACGAAATACCAGTAGCCTAAGCGGTTTGCGCAGTATTCGGCGAGCCATTTTTCGTTTTTATAGAATATATCCGGGTAACCGTGGAAGCCGGCGTAAGTCATACAAGTGTTTTTCAGCGATTCAACGACGGTCAGACCGTTTCTGTAAAAATGCTCATAGCGCGGATGTATGTATGCGTAATGCGCGAATTCCATTATCGACGGCGCGTTTTTGCAAAGTTTTTGGAACGCCCACGGCGCGCGCAGCGTATCGTAGCCGTTTACCACGGAATAATAATCGCAGCAAAGCGAATCGTCCTGCAGACCGAGCCCGCGCTCGTACGCGTAGTCGAGTATCTGCTGACACTCTTGCCCGTGCGCGATCCTTCCGACTATATGGTCGTCGTTTAAGACGACGAACTTGTCCGGAAAGTATTTACAGTGCAGGTCGATATGCTTTTTGATCGTCTGCACGGGATATATCACGCTGTCGCCCTCGACCGTGTGACCTTCGCCCCAGGTGCCGTAGGTGCCGACGTCTATTAGCTCAATTCTGTCGTCACCGTTATATTTTTCACCGAGCTTTGCCATGAATTTTTCAAGATATGATAAGAATATCGGGTCGGAATAGTCGGGCTGTATCTTATTTCCGCCTATGCGGTAGCATTTAGCGCCTTTTTTGAAAACGTATTCGGGCGTGGCGAATTCCAGTCCCGGCGTCGTTTCGTAGCATACGGCGCGGAGCGAGAAGCGATAGCCGAACGGTCCCCATTCCTCCATGATCTTATCGAGAAAATCAAAATCGTACACGCCCTCTTCTTTTTCGACGTCCGACCAGTCGAAACGAAGATAAAGATGGTTCATTCCGGGAAAATATTCAACGTGATCACCGGGCTGTACTCTGTCTCTGTACATCCCGCACCTGTAGCCGTTGTCTATAAAATGCCAGAACCAGCCCTTGTGCGGGTTTTTCAGCACCGTTTTGTCATCCGCGTACGGACGCAGATCAATAAAGCCGTTCTGCCGCCTTACGTCGTCATACCAGCCGCATTCCGTCTGACACTCAACGGGTCTTGTTACGGGAAGCTCTCCCGGATACTTGGTTTCCATATCTATATCCTCCGTATTCTTTTATTTTATTATATCATATAAATTCTTTTTGTCAATATAAACGTGTAACACATAAAGCCGAAAAATATGAAATTTTTTCATAAACCTTATTGAAATATGCGGCTTTGTATGGTATAATCTGTGCAGAATATACAAGAGGAGAGCGATCGTTATGGAATTAAAGGAAATTTTGAGCAAGTGCGACCATACGCTTCTTTCGCAGACGGCGACGTGGGAGCAGATAAAAGAGCTGTGCGACGACGGCATAAAATACGGCGTTGCGTCCGTCTGCATACCAGCATCATACGTTAAGCAGGCGAAAAAATACGTGGGCGACAGACTGAAGATCTGCACGGTCATAGGCTTCCCGAACGGCTACGACACCTCCTCGGCAAAAACGCAGATGGCGTTTGAGGCAAAAGAAAACGGCGCGGACGAGATAGATATGGTGATAAACCTCGGCTGGGTCAAGGACGGTCTTTACGACAGGGTGCTTGAAGAGATCAGGACGGTAAAAATGGTCTGCAGAGACAGGATCCTTAAGGTCATAATAGAAACGTGCCTTCTGACAGAGGATGAAAAAATAAAGATGTGCGGTGTGGTTTCAGAATCAGGCGCGGATTATATCAAAACGT
The DNA here is from genome assembly GCA_002308615.1 of Clostridiales bacterium UBA1248. GTDB lineage: Bacteria > Bacillota > Clostridia > Oscillospirales > CAG-272 > UBA1248. The sequence goes on along the minus strand of DBWC01000011.1, from coordinate 6,788 downwards.
CCACGGGCTTCTCTACCGGCGGCGCGACTTTTGAAGACGTTGCGCTGATGAAAAAGCACTGTGCGCCGGAGCTGAAGATCAAAGCCGCGGGCGGCATTTCATCACTTGAGGACGCGGAAAAATTCATAGAGCTCGGCGCGTCAAGACTCGGAACGAGCCGCATTGTAAAGCTGGCGAAAGCCCTTGAAAAATAAGTGCGGGAACAAATGCTGATCCCGTTTTGCTGACAACAAAAACGCAAAAATTATGAAACGTGTATTTATAATCGTATTGGATTCACTCGGTATAGGAGAAGAACCGGACACCGCTCTTTTCAAGGATCACGACTGCAATACGCTGAAACGCATATCAGCCTCCGAAAAATTCCGTTTTTCTTCAATGAAAAAAATGGGAGTTGGAAATATTGACGGCGTTGACTATCTTGAAAAGGAAAAAAAGCCGCTTGGCGCCGTTGCGCGTCTGCAGGAGCGGTCCATGGGCAAGGATACGACGATAGGACACTGGGAAATAGCGGGCGTTGTTTCCCCGTCGCCTTTGCCGACGTATCCCGACGGATTTCCGGAAGAGATAATAAAAGAATTTGAAAAGCAGACCGGCCGCGGCGTGCTCTGCAACAAACCGTATTCCGGCACGCAGGTCATAGCCGACTACGGAGAGGAACATATAAAGACCGGCAAGCCGATTGTCTATACCTCGGCAGACAGCGTTTTCCAGATAGCCGCGCATAACGACGTCGTACCGCTGCAAAAGCTGTACGAATACTGCCGGATCGCACGAAAAATACTCGTCGGAAAGCACGCCGTCGGCAGAGTCATAGCACGGCCGTTTACCGGCGAGCCCGGTAATTTCACAAGGACCGCGGACAGGCACGATTTTTCCGTCCCGCCGCCGAAAGGCACTCTGCTCGACGCGCTGAAAGCCGACGGAAAGACCGTTTACGCCGTGGGCAAAATAAACGATATTTTTGCCGGGCGGGGCGTTACCGAGCACGTTATGACGCACGGCAATACCGAGGGCATGGCGGTCGCGCTTGAGGCGCTTGACAAGGAATTTGAAGGGCTGTGCTTTATAAATCTCGTTGATTTCGATATGTTATACGGTCACAGGCAGGACGTTTCAGGCTACGCGGCGGCGTTTGCGGAATTTGACTTTTGGCTTCCGTCGTTTACCGCGAAAATGAAGCCCGACGACGTGCTTATAATCACAGCCGACCATGGCTGCGATCCGGGCGACTCGCACACGGATCACAGCAGAGAGTACGTGCCGATGATAATGTACGGAAAAAATATAAAGCCCGTGAATCTCGGGACGCGATACGGCTTCTGCGATATCGCCGCGACCGTCGCGGAATATCTTGACTGCAATTACAGAGGCGACGGAAAAAGCTTTTTGGATGACGTTTTGAAGCCGACCGAAACCGAAAAAAAGCTGTGCGAGGCGGCGTATTCCGCCATGGAAAAGTCGTATTCTCCGTATTCCGGTTATAAAGTCGGCGCGGCGCTGCTCTGCTCCGACGGAAAAATCTATACGGGCTGCAACATAGAAAACGCCGCCTTTTCACCGACCGTATGCGCGGAGCGCACGGCGGTGTTCAAAGCGGTAAGCGAGGGCGAGCGCGATTTTCTTATGCTTTCGGTTTGCGGAGGCAAAGACGGAAAGATCAGAGGCGTATTTCCGCCTTGCGGGGTGTGCAGACAGGTCTTATCCGAATTCTGCGGTCCCGATATGCAGATCTTACTAATGAAAAGCAAAAGCACGTTTGAGCGGACGAGACTCTCTGAGCTTCTTCCCTGCTCCTTTTCCCTGAAATAATTTAAATGAGGTGTTGTTATGAGAATGTTCGATATCATTGAAAAAAAACGCGACGGTAAAGCGTTGTCAGACGAGGAAATAGAGTTTTTCATCAAAGGCTATACAAAAGGCGAGATACCAGACTATCAGGCGTCGGCGCTGTGCATGGCGATATTCTTTCGCGGCATGACCGAAAAAGAAACGGTGACGCTGACTATGTGCATGGCAAGATCCGGCGATATGCTCGATCTGTCGCGCTTCGGTAATCTGACCGCGGACAAACATTCGACGGGCGGCGTGGGAGACAAAACGACGCTTATCGTCGCGCCTATCGTCGCGTGCTTAGGCGGCATAGTTACGAAAATGTCCGGCAGAGGTCTGGGTCATACCGGCGGCACGGTAGACAAGTTAGAGGCGATACCGGGCTACAGAACGGCTCTTTCGGAGGAAGAATTTCTGTCGCAGACGGAGCGCATAGGAATAGCCGTCATAGGACAGACGGGAAATCTTACGCCTGCCGACAAAAAGCTGTACGCTCTGCGCGACGTTACGGCGACGGTCGATTCAATACCGCTGATAACCGCGAGCATAATGAGCAAGAAGATCGCCGCTGGCTCAAAAAACATAGTTCTTGACGTCAAATACGGCAGCGGCGCGTTTATGAAGACGACGGAGGACGCCGTAAAACTCGCTGAAAATATGGTAAAGATAGGCAAGGGCTGCGGCAGAAACGTCACAGCCGTGCTTACGAATATGGAAGTTCCGCTCGGCTCGAACATAGGAAACGCGCTTGAGGTAAAAGAAGCGATAGACGTACTGCGCGGAGATCAAGACGACGAGCTTACGCGCGTTTGCGTGGTGCTTGCGTCCGAGATGACAGCGCAGGTCAAAGGTATAGACGCAAAAGAAGCGGAGGCGCTCGTAAGAGGCGTGATTAAAGACGGCTCGGCGCTTGAGAAGATGAAGGAGTGGGTCGCCGCGCAGGGCGCGGATCCGCTCTGCATCACCGATACGGAGCTTTTGCCGTCAGCGCCGGTCGCGTATCCGGTCCTGTCCGATAAAGACGGGTATATAACCAAAACGGACGCGCATCTTATAGGAAACGCCGCTATGATACTTGGCGCCGGACGCGCGTCAAAGGAGGATTCCATAGATCCGTCCGCGGGCATAGTTTTGAAGAAAAAGCCCGGCGATTACGTAAAAAAAGGGGACGTGCTCTGCCATCTGCACACCTCCGACGTATCAAAGATCCCGGACGCAGAAAAGACTTTCCGCTCGGCTCTGAGCTTCGGCGACACCGCGCCGGAAAAACAGGAGCTGGTGTATAAGATCATCAGGTAATACAAAAAAGTCGGGCATAGCGGTGTACTTCGTAAAGAAGTACACCGCAGCTGAATTCGCCGTATTCGGCGAGCTAAATCGTGCGCTGCCCGGCTAAATTTGCTTCGCAAGCTAAATTCGGCTTCGCCGAGCTTATAGGCGAATTTAATTTAGCTGAAGCCGTGGGCTTCAATTTAGCTATACGCCGACAGGCGTATAATTTAGCTGCCGCAAAGCGGCAATTTAGCAGATTATTTTCAAACATTTGAAATTCAAAAAAGGAATGGTGAAAACAAATGCCGGATAGTATTATGCTTGAGAAAGCAAAAGATTTTGCTGTCGAAATAATAAATATTTGTAACAATATTAAAGAAACAAAGCGAGAATCTGTTTTAACCAATCAGCTTATTCGGTCGGGTACGTCTGTCGGAGCTAATATTCACGAATCAAAATACGGTCACGGGACCGCTGATTTTATAGCAAAAATGCAGATTGCATTAAAAGAATGCTATGAATCTGAATACTGGCTGGAATTATTGAACAGAACGGGTTACTTGTCTGACGAACGGTATAACTCACTGAAAAATTTATGCGGGACAATACGTCGTATGCTGATCTCGTCTATAAACACAACTAAAACTAATGCAAACGAAATAAAGAATTCAAAACAATGAATACAACATATGTTGGCTTTAAAGGCAAGAATAACGCTTCTTGCATATTTGCAAAAGCGTTATCTAAAGAACCTATTTTACTTACGAATTCTTACAATGGTTTGAAACGCGACATTGATAGTTTATCCAGAGAATACGACCGTGTTTTAATGTTCGGAGTGGATAAAGCTTTAACAGATTCGATACGCATTGAAAAATCAGCCGAAAGGTATGGTTTGCGTCTTTACACGGTTATTGATTATAACGACATTATTAACTCAGTAAATAAATACAACATCAAATCCCGATCAGCAGATAACCCTACACGGTATTTTTGCAATGACGCATATTGGCAATTGCTTAATAAGTTTTCAGGTCGGGCTTTGCTTATTCACATTCCGACTGTTAAGTATTTTGGCGACGATTTGCTGTGCAGATTGCAAAAAGCGTTTTCCTGCCTGTGAAAGAGAATAACCCACTATGACACTTTCTCTGATTGAAAGATGTCAAAGTGGGTTAGTTTCTTCTTTACGTAGCCTCTCCCTACGCCCGGCTTTATTTTTTATACGCGTTACCGGTCCGGACGGCGACGCTTGACCGATGACGGCGAGATGCCGAAATGCTTGACGAAGGACTTGTAAAATACGGAATAATCGTTGAAGCCGCTCCTTGACGCCGCGGCCTTTATGCTGTGCCCCTCCGCTATGAGATTATACGCAAGATCAAGCTTTTTTGCGGTTATATACTGCCATACGGACACTCCGAGAGTATCGCGGAAAATACGGTTAACGTGGGAGTTGCTGTAATGGAACACGGCTTCTATAAACGACAGATCAGATATCATATTCAGGTTTTCACCTATGTAATCTGTAACGGCGTTCAAAAGCTCTGCCCCGCCGTTCTTTTTGTTTTTTTTATCTGAAGCTATACCGGATTTCTGCACCGTGTTGCGGCAAAGCTCGTACAGTATCGCGCGTATATACGTAAAATACATCTCCGTATCCGTATCGGACCGCTCCTCGCAGATACGGCGCATACACGATATGACTGTCGGGTAAACCGTATTCTCCACCGTCAAAACAGCTCCGCTTTTGTTTTTGCACAGGCTTGCCAGACCTGTAAGCGCTCCGTCAAGCGCGACGCTTTTACACACCCTCGGGATAAACTGCACCGCATAAAATTCAAACGGCGCCTCGCGGATCAAAAGACCGTGAGCTTCGTTTTCAAATATAAACGCCGCGTCGTTTTTGCCGAATTCGTACTCTGTATCTCCTATGATAATGCCGCATTTCCCCTTCGTTACGACAAGTATTTCATAAGAGGTGTGACTGTGGACCGGATATAAAAATCCGTCCGTGCTTTTTTCATATTTATGTACCGTATATAATCCGCATATTTCCATAATTTTCGTCCTCCTCTTATATTATAATACAAAAATATTGTAATTGCAATACATATGCGTAATTTTGCAATTGTAATTGCAAACATTTTGTTGTAAAATTATTATGTAATATTGTGTAAAGGAGTAATACGATGAAAAAGTGGATAAAATCGTTTGTCTGTGTTTTTTTAAGCGCCGTTATGATACTGCTTTTCGGCTGTGAAAAGACGGATACGCCGCAAACGACGACCGGTACCGACTCGGAAACGACAGCACCGGAAAAACCGGGAGAGGTCTACGTTTTTGACGACGGTATAAAAGAAGACGACGGACAGGGCGGCGCGGAAACGTTTGAACCGCAGAGCTATTCATACAGTCAGGATTTTGAAAAGAAGATAACCGCGTCAGACGAAGACTGGTTCGTAAACAGTGAGGGCACGCAGAAAGACGGCGTGTTCAGCAGCAAAAGCAATCACGCTTACTTAGCAAATAAGCACAAGATCAAAGCGGACGTTTTCGTCGCCGAATGGGACGTCAACGCAAACAGAGGCGGTAATATTGACAACGTTTCGGAATACGTGGGCCTGCGCCTGCCGGAATACGGCAACCAGTTCGCCGCCGTCGGTACCAACGGTATATGGCTTTTGTTTCACGCGGACAAGGTCGGCGTTATATCAACGTGGCCGACCGTAAAAACGTTCAAGGTCGACGTAGACTTTTCGAAAACGCAGCGCGTCAGAGTGACGGACGACGTAAAAAGCAACGTGATAACCGTCGAGGTGCTGAAAGACGGAGAGTTCAGGCCGCTGTGTTCAGTCGTTATCGGCGACAATAAAAGAGTCGTCGTAAAGGACGCGGAAGGGAAAGACAAGGTAAAAGCTGCATTCACGTACGACATAGGCACAAAAGGTTTCTTCGCTCTCTGGGCGTCCGGCGGCAATACCGGAAGCGCGTATATAGACAACGTTGAGATAAAATGGACGGAGTCGGCGCCGGAGCCTTATTATCCCGCCGACAAAACACTCATACGCGATCTTTATCCGGACACCTGGGTCGCGACCGATGACGTTGGCAGGACCGTGACGGACGGCGCCGCGGCGCCGCGCGACAAGCTTGTCGGGATGTTCTATCAGATCTGGTTTACACCGACGAGCGTGACGTACCCCGATCAGAAGAACTATAACCACTATCAGACGTATCTTGACGGCGGGGTCGAAGCCGTCAAAAAGGTCTATACGCAGGGACCCGTCGGCTGGGGCCANNTAAACGACAGATGGATAATAAGGAAACACGCCTCCATGCTTTCGGATATAGGCGTAGACTTCATATTCATTGACGTCACGAACGGCAATCCTCAGACAACAAGCTACAGAGCCTTATTCAAAGAATATGAGATGATGAGGAACGAGGGACTGCAAACGCCCGATATATGTTTCTTCCTCGCCGACAACGTCGATCTTGTGGAAAACGTGTTCCTCGAACTCTGGGACGACGTCTACTCCACCGGTCAGTACCGCGATCTGTACGCAATGTATCAGGGAAAGCCGCTGATCCTGGGCAACTTCAAGAGTATGACGAAAGAGTCCAAAAGTATCGTCGATGAAAACTTCTCGTGGCGCCGCTGCTGGGCTCTGAAAGAAAAC
>DBWC01000002.1:213-2823 GCA_002308615.1 Clostridiales bacterium UBA1248 | reverse complement strand
TTCGATACGCCGTACTGTGCGTTCCGTATCCCGCCGCTGACGCTGCAGCCGATAGTGGAGAACGCCGTCAAGCACGGTATGACTAAAAGCAGCGATCCGATCCATATTTCCGTTAAAACAAGGCAGACGGGCAAGTCCGTCGAGATCATCGTGGAGGACGACGGGGTGGGCTTTGATCCCGCCCGCAACTCCGACGATAACGACCCGCATATCGCTTTGAATAATATCAAAGCGCGGCTTGAAATGATGTGCAAAGGCAAGTTGACGATCTCGCCGCGCGAAGGCGGCGGTACGTCGATGAGAATAACGCTGCCGAACGAGAACTGAAAACCGCTCGTTTCACGAAAATATACAGAATTATAAAAAGAGAGGATCATTATGAAAAATTCAAAGAAAACCGCATCCCTGATCGCCCACGTTGCCGTGCTGGCTCTGCTCTTTGTTCTGAGTATCGTGAGCGCCGTCATCATTTTCACCGGCAACATTCCTTCCGGCTTTGAAGCAAGCGAAGAGGCCTACAAAGCAACCGCCGCTCTGTACGGTGCCGCTCATATTGTCAATGCGCTGGCGCTCGCCTGCGGGATAACTTATCTTCTGAAGGGCAGCGGCAAGGCGGCGGCGAACTGGTACAAAACGCTGATCCTGCTGATAGCTCTCGGCGTTACGCTTCGTCTTATCGGCACGCTGATCCATCCCGGTTTCGGCGTCAATGCCTGCCTGATGATCGGCATCATCCTCGCTCTGCTCGCCCTCCGGTTTATCAAAGATCTCGGCAAAACGAGAACCTGGATCATCTTCTGCATCCTCCTTGTTCTGGAGCTTGTCCTTGCCGTACTCACGTTTGACAAAAACGAGATCTTTTCCAGCATAGCCGGAAATCTTTCAAGAATCATGCTTGACTGCACGATCGGCATCGCCGTTTACGAAAAGTACGCGGATAAAGCGAAAAGAAAAGCAAAATAAACAATATTTAATATAACACATCATCTTTTCAAGGAGGATCCGTATGTCTACGATCAAACAGGAAGCGCAAAGATGCCTGAAATGCAAAAATGCAATGTGTTCAAAAAATTGCCCGGTGTCGACGGCAATACCTGAAGTCATTGAGCTTTTTCTGAACGGTAATATAAAAAAAGCCGGTGAAATACTTTTCTATAACAATCCGCTTACCGCCGTTACCTCGGTGATCTGCCCGCACGAAAGAAACTGCACCGGTCACTGTGTACGCGGTCTTAAGGGCGAGCCGGTAATGTTTTACCGCATAGAGGAATACGTTTCAAGATTTTATCTTGAGACGCTGGAGATCCCGGAGATAAAAAAGAACGGGATCAAGGTCGCCGTCGCCGGCGCGGGTCCTGCCGGGATCACAATGTCGCTGCTTTTGCTTGCAAGCGGTTACGACGTAACGCTGTTCGAAGCGCAGGACAACATCGGCGGCGTACTCAGATACGGTATCCCTCCTTTCCGTCTTCCGAGGGAAATTCTTGAAATGTATAAGGATATCATGCTTCGTATGGGGCTTCATTTCCGCCCGAACACGCGAATAGGTACGAATATAATGATAGACGATCTGTTCCCCGACGGGTATAAAGCGGTGTTCGTATCGACGGGTACGGGAAGGCCCAACAAGCTGGGACTCTTGGGCGAAACGCTCGGACACGTCCATTTCGCGGTTGATTATCTTAAATCGCCGGAAGCGTTCAAGCTCGGTCAGCGGGTCGCCATTGTCGGAGCGGGCAACGTGGCGATAGACGCGGCGCGTACCGCGATAAGGCGCGCGCATTCTCACGTTAACATCCTTCACTTTATGGGTGAGGAAAATATGACCGCCAACCGCGACGAGGTAGAAATGGCGCAGCTTGAGGGAGTGGAATTCACTCACTATGCTCAGGCTGTACGCATCCTCGAGGACAGAGTGAGATGTGTGCGCGTAAAGCGTGTGGAAAACGCGGACGGAAGCGTCAGCTTCGAAGAAGACTACTCGGACGTTTTCGACGTTTTCGCGGATTCCGTTATCATCGCCATCGGTCAGGGCCCCGGCGCGGATATGAAAGCCGCCGGAGTAAAGCTGACGCAGAGAGGGCTGTTTGACGTAAACGAAAACGGAGAAACGAATACCCCCGGCGTTTTCGCCGCGGGCGATATCGTTTCCGGCCCGAAGACTGTCGTTGACGCGGTCGCTTTTACAAAAAGAGTTTTTGAAAGAATGGAAGAATATTTAAAAAACGTAACGGAATAACTGACAATACTTACATAATTTAAGGGAATACCGACCTTCGGCTCCGGTCTGTTTACAGCCTTCAACAACGGAAAAGTTTCCGGTATAATTTCAATCGTCAGAACGCTCGTATTCAACCTGGCAACAATCATCGCCGTGCCGATCATATTCTTCTATGTGTTTGGCTCAAACTATGAAGCCGCGTTCTACGGCGTATGGTATTCCGTTGTATTCTCTGAACTGCTTGCGACAGTTATGACGCTTCTGTTCTTCAAGAAATATAAAAAGGTTTATCACTATTAACAGGATTTGCGGCATATATTCCGGAACAAAGTATTGACGGTATGCGGCCTTCTTCCTGTTTCACCGTCAATCTTATACGGCATAAAAAT
>DBWC01000002.1:0-134 GCA_002308615.1 Clostridiales bacterium UBA1248 | reverse complement strand
CTCGGCTTCGATGTGCGCCACGACCAAGAGGGTATCGGCGAATTGAACGTGGAAGGCATCCGAATGAAGAATCCGGACGGTTTTTATCTGGATATTTCCTGTCCGGATACCGATCTTCCGCGCGATATGGTAGG
>DBWC01000016.1:5676-6968 GCA_002308615.1 Clostridiales bacterium UBA1248 | reverse complement strand
ATGGGCTGGTTTGACGAACAGATACGCAGCAGAAAAGAAGCGGATCAGGCTGTATTCGAGGAATCCTTCGAGCAGATGGCCGGCGCCGTCATGGGACGGAGAATGAACGCGGCGCTGAACAACGACCGAGATATCACCGCGGACGCGATAGGCGAAATACTTAAATTCTACCGCGTTAAAGCGCAGGAAGTGCCGGAAAACATAAAGGATATGAACGAGGTGCTCGAATACCTGCTCCGTCCGTCCGGATTCATGCGCCGCAAGGTAGATCTTGAAAAGGGCTGGTATCACGACGCGGTGGGAGCGATGCTCGGCACCAGGCGTGACGACGGCAGCGGNNCTCCGGTCTGAACGGTTACCGCTTCCACGACAGAAAGACGGGAAAGACCGTCAGGATAAACAGAAAAAATCAAAATATAATAGAAAAAGAAGCCATAGCGTTTTATAAGCCGTTTCCCCTCTCAAAAATGACGATGGGAAGTCTTATAAAATACATAATCCAGCAGATATCCGCCGCCGATATAATCCCGCTTGCTCTGGCAATGCTTACGGTGACGGGAATAGGTCTGCTTATCCCGTGGCTGAACAATCAGCTGTTTTCCACCGTTATTGAATCGGGCAGCATAAAAGCGCTTATCGGCGTTGCGGCGTTTATGGTCTCCGCTTCGGTCAGCGCGCTTCTCTTCACCTCCGTCCGCTCTCTGCTTATAACGAGGATAGGCACAAAGCTCAATCTTTCCGTTGAAGCCGCGACGATGATGAGGATACTGTCGCTTCCCGCGGATTTCTTCAAGGATTACAGCGCGGGCGAGCTTTCAAACCGCGCGGGATACATAACAGGACTATGCAGTCAGATGGCTGATATGATATTGACGACAGGTTTAACGTCCGTTCTTTCACTTGCGTACATAACTCAGATATTCGTCTACGCGCCGTCGCTTGTCGTACCCGCCGTCGTAATAACTCTTACCACGCTTATACTCACGTTTATCCAGGTCATGGTACAGATGAAGATAACGCGCCGTATAATGCTTGCGGAAAGCAAGGAAAACGGTATGAGTTATCAGCTCATCTCCGGCATTCAGAAAATAAAGCTCGCCGGAGCCGAGCAAAGAGCGTTTGCAAAATGGGGCAAGCTGTACGCGGAAGGCGCAAAGCTGCAGTACGACCCGCCGATGTTATTGAAGATAGGCTCGGTCATAACGCTCGGCATATCGCTTGTCGGAACTCTCGTTATTTACGCGTCAGCCGTTAAAAACGGCGTGTCCGTTGCGGAATACTACGCGTTCAAC
>DBWC01000016.1:5491-5622 GCA_002308615.1 Clostridiales bacterium UBA1248 | reverse complement strand
CAGATAAAACCGATCCTGGAAATGGCTAAGCCTATCATGGAAACCATACCCGAGGTATCCGAGGATAAGCACGTTGTGACACGTCTTTCCGGCGGTATAGAATTGAACAACGTCACGTTCAGATACACGGA
>DBWC01000016.1:5204-5404 GCA_002308615.1 Clostridiales bacterium UBA1248 | reverse complement strand
TTTGAGACGCCGCAGAAGGGCGCCGTCTACTATGACGGCCGCGACCTTAAAAAGCTTGATCTCAAGTCACTGCGCCGCAAGATAGGCGCCGTTATGCAGAACGGCAAAATGTTCACGGGCGATATATTTTCAAATATCACGATATCCGCACCGTGGCTGACGCTTGACGACGCGTGGGAAGCCGCGGAGATCGCCGGCAT
>DBWC01000016.1:4824-5067 GCA_002308615.1 Clostridiales bacterium UBA1248 | reverse complement strand
AGAAGCAGGTGTCCGAAGCGCTTGACAGAATGAAATGCACGCGTATAGTAATAGCCCACCGTCTTTCGACCATACGCCAGTGCGACAGGATAATCGTACTTGACAAGGGCAGGATAGTCGAGGACGGAAGCTACGATGAGCTTATTGCAAAGGACGGTTTCTTTGCGGAGCTCGTGGCGCGTCAGAGACTTGACGAGGAAGAAAAAGCACAAAAATAAAAAAATCTCAAAAAAATTTGAAAAA
>DBWC01000016.1:2784-4792 GCA_002308615.1 Clostridiales bacterium UBA1248 | reverse complement strand
TTCGTATAAATAAGCGAAAGACAAAAACAAAGGCGGCATGGAGGTAAAAAATGTCTGAAAAGCTGCTGTATCAGGTCTTTGACCTTCAGCGCTTCGCTGAGAACCGGAGATTGCAGAACGTGATCGACCGTGTGCACAGTAAATGCGCTGAACGTGAGTTGAGCGATGATGAACTTGACATGGTCGCCGCGGCGGGGGNNATTTGAAAAGACGAAAATACCAAAGAGGCCAAAACCATGACGGCGGCGGAAAAAGAACGGCTCTACAAAGAATACCGCGGTAAAGTGTTAAGTTACATACGTTCAAAGGTCAACTGCCTGCAGGACGCGGAGGACCTTTGTGAAGACGTGTTCGTAAAAGCGTTTTCCTCCTCCGCGGACTACGATGCAGAAAAAGCTTCGCCCGGGACGTGGATATACACCATAACGCGCAACACCGTGATAGATTACTACAGAAAAGTAAGACCTACGGTCGAAATACCCGAGGATCTGGCGGACGACGATACGCCCGAGGAAAGCGTGATAGGCGCAGAGCTGCTCGAACAGCTTGCAAAAGCGCTTGAAGGACTGCCGGAGGATCTGACCGAGATAATAGTTTTATGCTACTACGACCGGTTGCCGCTTACCGAAATAGCAGCCAAGCTGAATATGAGCTACGGAATGGTCAAGATAAGACACCAAAAGGCGCTCAAGCTTTTAAGAGAAGCAATGAATTAAGAAAAACAATAATATTTATATAAGGAGATCATTAAAATGGAAGACAAGAAATTAATAAACGGCGAAGAACTTGACGATGAGGATCTTGACAACGTAGCTGGCGGATTTGTTGTAAACAATTCCAAGGTAAACAATCCCGTAAAAAGCATCAAGAATCCGTTATCCGGCAAATCGCTTGAGAAAGACACAGCCGATACAAAATCATTGACCAAGTCAATGACAAAGAGCCTGACCAAAAGATTGTAAAGCAGTAAGAAAAGAAATAAGCGGTAAAGCTTACGTCCGATATAGACGGGGACAAAGCTTCAGCTAATGAACGAAGCCTAAAAAAGCACACAAAATAAAAAACCGGTAATACGGTTAAAATAAAAAAATATTATTAAATAAAGGAGCACAAAACAATGGCAGACAAGAAAAACTTAAAGAATGATGAATTAAACGACGAAGAGCTTGACAACGTAACAGGCGGCGTCAAATTAGTCAACGAAAAATTAACAAAAGCCATGGAAAAGAAAACCCTTACAAAATCTCTTGAACGCTCTCTTGAAAAGAAGCTCGAGGCAACTGATCCGAAATCCATGACAAAATCTTTGACAAAAACCCTGACAAAAGGTATTGAAAAAGAATAATACGAACATGGCACGGTAGGCGGCGGAGGATCCACTTCTCCGCCGCTGCCGTGAAAATTTTATAAGGCGGCTTATACAAAAACTTTTATACGTGCAGATACACAAAAAATTAATCAGGGCGGCAGCGCCCGGATAAGGATAACAAACGATGTCAGAAGAAAAGAAAATAAACAAGGAAGAAGAACTGACGGACGAGGAAGCCGAAAACGTATCCGGCGGATTGCTTACAGGCAACGGGTATAAGATATGTCCGAAGTGCAAGAAGAATAGGATAAGGTCTTCTTTGGGAATGTGCGATAACTGCAGAAAGAAATTTGAATCGCGAAGTCAGTATCCCACTTTATTATAAAGGAGATATACGACGTGGCAGGCGAAAAGAAAGCGACAAAACCGGAAGAATTAAACGATAAGGATACCGATAAAGTGACCGGAGGCAGATTAGAAACGTCTGGGCCGACAATAAAGTGTGTAATATGCAGAAAGAATCCGGTACCGATATCAGGCCCGTTCATTTGCAGTGAATGTCAAGATCCGAAATTTGATGACGTGCCGAAGAGAAGCTTAAAACGCTGAGCGAGTTTTTTATAACAGCAGTAAAATGATATTAAACGAAAAAAAGGCGGATCTCCGCCTTTTACAGAGCGAAGACAAACTCCCTCAGTC
>DBWC01000016.1:0-2700 GCA_002308615.1 Clostridiales bacterium UBA1248 | reverse complement strand
AAATGCTTTGTCTGCAAATTGAAAAAGGCGGATTTCCGCCTTTTATTCTTTATTTCATCGCATCCGCAATAAATTCCATATCCTTATCCGTCCATTCCGGACTTATCATAACGTACGCGGTGCGCGAGAGCAGATCGAGCGTGCGCGGACACATATCGGGCGTATAGTTATGCTGCAGGTCTTTGTTTGCTTCCATAAGGAACGGGTCCATGGCGGGATGATACGCGCCTCTCTTCTCCATTATCTGCGTCCAGTTCGTATAAACGTGCTTTCCGGTGTCTATCGGAACGGTAAGACCTACTCCGTGCGCGGCTGCGCGTTCGCAGAACGCGCGGCAGTCCGAGGCGGTTTCAAATCTGAGCGGCAGCGTAGTTCCGCAGTCGCCTTCTATATCGTGCGACGGCGCCTGTGTTACTCTTATATCCCCGACTTTTATAACGGACGAGCCGTAAAAAAACTTATCCGACAGCTTGTTCCTGTTGTTGCGCAGATCCGATAAAATGCCCGGCATGCGCTTTAACTGCTCGCGCAGTATCGCGCCTGTAAGGTCGGAGACGCGGAATTCCGTGCCGCCGAAAAGCGGCTGTTCTATGCCGTTTAACTGGTCGCCGAAAAACGCGACGGCGCTCGCGTCGTGATAGATCAGCGCGCGCTCGTAAATTGCTCTGTCGTTTGTGACGAGCGCGCCGCCTTCACCGGACGTGATTATCTTGAAATAGTTGAAGGAGTACGCGCCGGCGTCGCCTATCGTGCCTAAATACTTACCGTGATACTGACCGCCGTCCGCCTGGCAGGCGTCTTCTATTATTTTGAATCCGTATTTTTTTGAAAGCGAAAGCAACCCGTCAAGATCGGCGGGAAAGCCCTGAATATAAACGGGCATAACGGCTTTAGTGTGCTTTGAAATCTTCTTTTCAACGTCCTTCACGTCGAGCGTCAGCGTCTCGTCCACCTCCGCAATAACGGGGATCGCGCCGACGGCGGTGACCGCCAAAGCGGACGCGATATAAGTGTAACCGGGAACGATGACCTCGTCGCCCGGGCCAACACCCATGCCGATAAGTGCCGACGTAAGCGCCGCAAAACCGGACGTCATAGTGAGCGCGTACTTCGCGCCCGTCATCTGTTTCCATTCTTCCTCAAAGTTCTGCACTTCGCGCCCTGCGCTGTTTATCTTGAAAAAGTCACGGGAAAGTAAAGCGCGGCTGAAGGCTTCTATTTCTTTTTCACCGACTCTGTACATTGTTTTTCTCCGTTTTATTTTAATTTTTCAATAAGTTTCAGGTTTTCTTCAATAATGATCTGATCCGCGTTGTCTACGAGCGGATGCGCGCCGTTGTAGCGGAAGCATCCCACCTCGTAGCCGCCTCTCACAAGCTGATCCTGTGACGGCAGATATGCGGCGTAGCCGTTGACGTTTGACAGCGGCAGCGTATACGTGAAAGGCGAATACGCGCGCAGACGCATTGCGATCTCGGAAAATATCTCAAAAGGAAACGATACGAAAACGACGTCGCCGAGGCAGATCACCGCCTGATCGTACGTGAAAAGCGGATCGTACGTCGGGCATCCCGCCTCGTATTCGTCAAGCGCGGCTTTTAAATGCGCGTATTCGAGGCGCGTTATGTTGATCGCTTTTTCGGGTTCGGTAAATTTTGCTATCTCTGCTTTAAGCTCTTCAATCGGCGGAAGCGGCTTTTTCGGAATACCGATTATGCCGCGTGCGATTTTGAGCGAGCCGTCTTTATATACGCCAAGCGACTTGTACGCGCGCAAAGCGTCCGCCGCCGCGACGCCGCCCAGCTCTTGTACGTGGCTTATATCGCCGGTCGTCTGACCGTTTGTCAGACGCGGTCCCACGTCGCCCAAAGCGCCGTTTAAAAACGTTGTGAACGTGCCCGTTTCTTTTTGAAGTCTGTCTATCATAACGCCCGACCAGTCGCGCGTTATCTCGCGGTTGTTGCCCGCGGCGGTGCCGTGGCAGCCGTAGTGAATGATGTTTATAATGCCCTTTTTATCGTCTTTGGCGCGGATCGATATAAACGTCATCGACGGATCGAAACAGCCCCACGGGTTTTGCCCGAGACCTATATCGCCGTTTATCATCTGCTGGCGTCTGTTTATGCCGACTTCCGAGCGCACGACGCCGACGGATATCTCCGCCTCACGCATTTCCTCGCGCGCACGGCGCGCTGCCGATTTAAGCGCGGGGATGAGTATGGAGTCTACGTATTTGTGATCAACTTCGCCCCAGCCCTCCATACCGGACACGTTCGGTGCGGAATGGGTGTGCGTCGCGGCTATAATCACGCTTGACGCGTCAATGCCCGCGGCGTCAGCCGCGATCTTTCTCAGATCCCGCGCAAGCTCCGTCTGCAGATCGCCTACGCTCATAGATACCAAAAGCGCGTTCTCTTCCCCTTGAGCAAACGCGACGGCGGTAAGCTCAAGCCCGTCGTGCACCGACGTGCTGACCGAATCCGGAACGTAACCGTATAACAGCGTCCCGACTTCCGGCGTTATATCTTCTTTCGCGGCGCCGACCTTGAAAACACCGTCTGACATACATTTTTCCTCTGTATTTAAAAAATCAGCCGCCTTTGCGGCTGATTTAAGTATATCACAAAAATACGCCTCAGTCAAGTATCAAAACGAAGAAAAATGCAGGTGTTCATGTTCGGTTTTCGGGGAACCCCGTGC
>DBWC01000051.1:1124-2695 GCA_002308615.1 Clostridiales bacterium UBA1248 | reverse complement strand
AAAACCAAAAACAATGCCGGTGAATATTCGTAGATGATTTCTCATCAGTCAAGCAGAGAATTATATTGATAAACTCTGACGTAATCCACAACGAAATCCGTGGGGTGCGCGTCGGCCTGCAGCGCGTCTCCCGCCCAGCTTGATCCGGCAACGCCGTTGGAACCGCCGACCTCCGCCGTCAGCAGCAGATATTCCGGCACGCGCGACGTTCCGCCGAAAGCGGAGCGCCCCGTTTCCACGCCGTTGATATAAAAGATGTATTCCTGTTTGTTCCACTCTACGCCGTAGGTGTTGAACGTTTCATACGGGTCGTTCGCTTCAATGAACGGAGTCGCCACGTTCTGGGACTGTTCCTCTTTGCCGTAGCCGTCGATATGGATATTCGTCGTTACGACGTTGACGTGATCGCTGAGCTTATACCGGTAATTCGGGGATTCAAAAATATCCAGCTCCGCGCCGTCCGTACCGCCGTTCCCAACGGTGTTGCTGAAATCCTGCGGCAGCATCCAGAACGCGGACCACATGCCGACGCCCTTGGGCAGGATACACCGCACCTCAAAATAGCCGTAGGTCTGCTCGAACAGCCCCGTCGTGCACAGGCCGCAGCTGTACCAGCCGGCTTTGCCGCCTTTATATCCGCTTGCGAAATATTTTGTCGCGATGTTCAGATTTCCGTCCTTTACCGCGGCAAAATCCGTATGCCACCAGCCGCCCTGACGCACGACGGACGTTTCCCCGCCGCAGCGGAATCCCGTCCATTTGGAGGCGTCAAGCGCGTTCCCGTCAAATTCGTCGTTCCACACAAGGGAAAAATCATCCAGGCAAAGCACCTGCGGATTTTCCGGCGGCGGAATGACCACAGGGCCCGACGGCTTCGCGGGGGCAAGATTAAACAAGCCCGAGATAAAAAGCCAGATCGATTGAAAAAACGCTATTATTCTTGAAATGAAAGACATGGCGTTGAACTCCTCTCTGCGTTTCTGCTATTATTCCCCTTTCAGATATTCCGCGGCGTAAGCGGAAAGGGCTTGCGTATACTGTTTCGCGCAGTCCGGGTCGCTTTCAAGCGCATGCCCGGAATTGGGGTAGGTGATAAAAACATGCGCGACGCTGTTCGCCGTCAGCGCCGCGTCCAGCGCCGCCGCGTTCGAGTAGGGAACGATCGTATCCTTCTGTCCGTGCGCAATAACCGTGGGAACGGCAGTCGCCGCATAGGTGACCGGGGAGTATTCCGCGGTGAACTGCGCGATGACCTCGTTCGTGACGTTCTGTCCCACAACAGAGGAAACGAGCTGCAGATAGCTGTTCTGGAACACCATGCCGTCCGCGTAGTAATTCGGGTCGGACAGATCCGTCGGCGCGGACTGGCTGCACACGGCGACGGGCCTGATCTTTGCGTCCGCCGGCGTATGGTAGGCGTACATCAACGCAAGATGGCCACCCGCCGACATCCCGGTCGTGATCATTTTGTGCAGTGTAAACCCTTCCGCTTTCGCCCTGTCGTAAATCGCCGAAACGGCGGCATTTACGTCGGAGAGGATATCCCGCATCGTGACGTTTTGGCTCAGGAA
>DBWC01000051.1:0-1066 GCA_002308615.1 Clostridiales bacterium UBA1248 | reverse complement strand
TCGCCGGAAGTCCACGCGCCACCGTGGATAAACAGGATCAGACCGGGCGCGCCGCCCTGATCCGTGGGAATATACAGATCGTAGGCCTGCCGGCTGTCCGCCCCGTAGGACTGGTTCAAAAGCTCCTTATAATTGCCGACAGGATGGCTGCCGCCGAAAAGCGCGGCAAAGAATGCGATGATCGACATGAAAAAAGCGATGATTTTGCTCCACATATGCGTTGCCCCCCTTATTCTTTTCTATGAAATATTATAACAAAAAAACGGTTGAAATTCAAGTGACAGAAATCATATCCGTGTTGAAAATCTGCTTCGGATTGAGGCCGGAAGTCCGCAAAAATGATAATGAGAATCGGTTTCAATGGCAACCATAGACCCTACACTGCCATCATAGGCAGCGGGGAGCCTTAAGATCGGCGACGGTATTATTAAAAAAGGCGTTGCGCTGACATTAAACGAAGATTTGAATATCAAGTTTGGTAAGTAAATTCACACAGCAAAAAACAGCGCACAGAAATAAAAAAAGACCTCATAAACCAGCGGTCTATAAGATCTTTTTGTCAGTTAGCTCCAAAAAAGGCACTTTTTCAGGTGTTTACTCCAAAAAGGGCACCAAATTGTGTTAACTTTTCTTCACGATCATCCGAGGGTATGACAGATTGATGACGGAAAATGTTAGCAGTAATCTTTCACGTCCCAAATAGCCATTGGGACATTTCTTTCAGGAACTGTAATAAACCCGTTTTACTCAAGGTCTTAATAATATAGCCGCAGCATCAGGATGGTAGTATGTCCATTTTGAATAATTATTATGAAAGGACCGTGGTTTTGGTAGGGACATTAATGTCCTTACCAGAAAGCTTCGCAGTTTCAACGAAACTCTTAAGTCTTTTACCCTTAAGAACCTCGTAACCGTTCGATACAAGTTCATCATTATTCTGTTCAATGTAACGACTGATGGTACGGATATCAACCTCGAGCGTCTCCTTTTCCGGAAGCGGCAAAAACCTTCGTTTTTCACCGGATCCGCCGTAACATATTCCGTTTTTCAGTATAACAGAACGCAA
>DBWC01000023.1 GCA_002308615.1 Clostridiales bacterium UBA1248 | reverse complement strand
CTTTTCTTGATTGCGCACTTACTCACAACGTTTTTTGCGTTGTGAAATACTTCCTTATCGGGCTTGCTCCTTGCGTCAGCCTTTTTTGTATTCAAATCAGTTCGGCAAGCCGTTGTCGAGTATCCAAAGCGGACTTACGAACGTTCTGCCGACGGAAACGCCCAGGTGCACGCGCGAGCTGTCGCCGAAGCCGCTGTCGTTCGACTTGGCTATAACGTCGCCCTGCGACACGGTCTGTCCCACCGTCGCCATGCTCGTGTCCACTCTGCAGTACCATGAGCGCACGCCGTTTCCGTGATCTATTACCACGGTGCCGCCGTGTATCGGCATATCGCCGACGTATACGACCGTTCCGGAGAATATCGCTTTTACGTCGGAGCCCTTTGACACGTCGTAATCTATACCGTCGTGACGGGTCTTTTCATCCGTCGCCTGAAGAGTCACGTAGTTGCCGTAGCCGGTCTTGTGGTCGCTGCGCTTTGTCGGAACTTTCGGCTTCTCGCCCGCGCAAAGCAGGCCCGAAGCGGACTCCGAGGTGAACACGGATTCTTTTACGTTCTCCTCTATGCCCTTGTTTTCTGCAGAGAACACGGAATTGATGACAGATTCTGAATTCGTATAAGTTTTGCTGTTGTACTTGTATTCGCGTACCGTTATATTCTGCTCGTACACGATGCCGTCGTACATGAGCCTGAGTCTGTAATCGCCGGGGTCCGTATCGTAGGACGTGGGCAGGTATGCGAACGCGTCTTCTCCGTTCTCGTAGAACACGGGCGTCGCCTTTATATCCGGCGTGCATTCGAAGGAAACACCCGCCGCGGACGCGTTTTTGACCGTTATCCCTATAACGCCGCCCTGCTGTACGTCCGTCGCGGTGAACGAGAACTCGGCGTCCGGCATTATATAGGCGTTGAACTGATACGTGGCCTCGCCGTAGGAGTTCTGACCCTCCTCCTCGTTCCATTTTGCGTGTATCTGTATCTTATAATACTTTGCTTCTTTTGCGGATATTCCGGTAAAGTCTTCAAGCAGCTTGGAGAAAAGCTGTTCTCCGCCGTCTGAAACCGAAACCACGACGTTTGACGGTTTTCTTGAAAACGATATACCGAGCGTCTTTTTGGAGATCTTGTCAACGTTTTTTACTTCCAAAACCGTGTTTACGGAAATAGGCGTGTATTTTCCGTCGACCGTTTTGTAATTCCACGAGATCTCCATGGGGGAGATGACCGTGCCGTTATCGCCTACGGTAAGTACGGGTACCGCCGTGTCGTAAAGGCTTACGGCGTACGATTTTTCCATGAACGTACGGCTCTTAAGGCTGTCCGCCTTGTAGCATTTGTCCTCTCCGTCTTTATAATAGACCTGATCGGGACGCTCCGACGACATATAGAAGCGGTAGCTTACGACCGTATCGCCTCTCGTATATGACAAAACGAAGGTTTTGAAGCCGTATACCGCGTCCGGTATCGCCGCTACGGACGTTCCGTCGGCAAGCTCAGTTAAGAATTTTATCTCTTCCTTGTCGTTTATCGTATACGTGTTTGAATTTGCGTCCGTGATCGTAACAAGACTTACGCCCTCCGGGTCCTTGACTATCTCGGGCGCTTGAGGTTTATAAAGGAATATTGCGAGAACCGCGGGCACAAGCATTATTGCCACGCATATAACAATGATTACTTTATTCTTCATCTGCGTCTCCCTTCCCGTTCATTCGATAATAAATTCGGCTTCCGCGTTTACCTGACCGTTGCTTTTTACGGTGCGGAAGCATCTTATGCCGTCCGTCTCCGCGGTGTATATCTTCAGTTCCTCGCCGAGCGGCGCTTCCGACAGATACGCTATATTGAGCGATACGACGCGGCAGTTCTTTTTCTGCCTTGCCTCCGGTGTGAACGAAAACAGCATATCTGCGTAGACCGTGTTGTTCATGTGTCCGTTCATATCGCAGTCCGCGTAATACACGGTGCGTTCTCCGCAAAGCGCGTATTCGATATCGCGGCGGACGGTGCGGCGCGGTATATCTATATCTACCGTCTCGTCGTCGGAGTGTATTGCCGTGTCTATTTTCGTAACGCGGTGGATCTTTTTATCCGCAACGCCGATGAGTCCCCATACGGACGCCGCCTCCGCTACGAGATCGTCTCCGCGGTACAGCTTGTAAAGGCGGTTGAAAACGACGCCGTGACAATCGGAGAGCCACGATTCCGCGCGCACTTTTTCATGCGGATGAAGATCCGTGTAGATACTCGCATTTATGCGGCTTAAGATAAAAGCCTTGCCGCTGTCGTAGAAATCTTTATACGAGCATCCGGTCGTATAAAGCTGCAGGTTTGCGCATTCCTGCATATACCTTAATATCGCCGACGGGCGGATACCGCCCATATCGTCCTCGTCGTGAGAGTTTACGTCAAAATAGCAGGTATATTTCATTACGCTCTGTTATCGGAGCCTAAAACGTTCTTTATTTTGTGCTCGACCGTCGCTTTTATGTCGGCGCGCGCGGCTCCGAGATATTTTCTCGGGTCGAAGACGTCCGGCTTTTCCGCAAAGATCTTTCTTATCGCCGCGGTCATGGCAAGGCGTATATCGGTATCCATGTTTATTTTGCAAACGGCAAGAGACGCCGCCTCGCGCAGGATCTGCTCGGGCACGCCCGCCGCGGACTTCATATTTCCGCCGTACGCGTTTATCGTCTCTATGACCTTCGGATCGACGGAGGATGCGCCGTGGAGAACTATCGGATATTCCGGCATAAGCTTCTGTATCTCACGGAGTATGTCCATGCGAAGCTCCGCTTTGCCCGAGAATTTATACGCGCCGTGGCTGGTGCCTATCGCTATGGCAAGGCTGTCGCAGCCGGACAACTGTACGAATTTGACGGCGTCAGCCGGATCGGTATAGAACGCGTGCTCGGAGGAGACGTTGACGTCGTCCTCAACGCCGGCAAGTCTGCCGAGCTCGGCTTCGACCGTTACGTCGTATTTGTGCGCGTATTCAACTACTTTTGCGGTAAGAGCCGCGTTCTGCTCGAACGGCAGAGACGACGCGTCTATCATAACGGACGAAAATCCGCAGTCAACGCACATTTTGCACGTCTCGAAATCGGGACCGTGATCGAGATGGAGCGCAAGCTCCACGCCGGTCTCTTTGACAGCCGCTTCGACCATGGCGATAAGGTATCCGGCTCTTGCGTACGCAAGCGCGCTTGACGAGACCTGAAGGATGACGGGGGACTTGAGCTCGGCCGCCGCGTCGACCACAGCCTGGATTATCTCCATATTGTTGATATTGAAGGCGCCTATCGCGTAGCCTCCTCTGTAAGCCTTTTGAAACATTTCTCTTGTATTAACTATTGCCATTTTTTCTCTCCGTTTTAGTATATTTTTTTGTATTATACTATATAAGCAAAAAAAAATCAACACAATATTGTGACTTTTCGTTAGCAAATCCGTCCGATAACGCATAAAATATAATAAACCTACAGGAAAGAGGAGGCGGATATGAAAAGATGTAAATACGGAGCGGGCGCGATAACGGGCGCGGCTGTCTGCTTCAGCTTAGGCGTCCTGCTCTCTTTCTTTTTGCCGTATTACGTAATGATAATCGCTCTGTCCGTTATTATTCTGATAATCTGCATACTGAATATGATATGAGGTAGTCCTATGAAGATAGTTATTATAAAGCCGCCGAAGTTCGTAGCGGGTATTTTAAAGTTTGTTATAAAAAATCAGGATAAATGAAAAACGCCCGAAAGAGAGAGGCAACATAAAGAAGAAACAA
>DBWC01000072.1 GCA_002308615.1 Clostridiales bacterium UBA1248 | reverse complement strand
GTATCTCGCCGCCGCGGCGCCCGCCTCTGTACGGCAAAGATCCGAATTGTCGCGCGCTCTTGCGTCGTTTTCGACCTTCAGATCATAGCTGAAATGCTTATAGAATATCGGCCCGCCGCCTCGGTAGATCGAATCCATTTCCATGTGGTGGCAAATGCTCGATAAGAATATGCAGCCGCCGTTTGCGACGCTGTCAGCGACGATCTGACCGGCTTTGATAATATTCTCCGTCTGCGTATCGCGCACCTTTTTGAAAAGTTCGTCTATTGATTCTCTGTATCTGTCAAGTAACATTTTTGCTCTCCTTGTTTTTATTTATATCGTATTTGAATTCGGGATATTTTTCCGAAAGCGACGTTGCGTCGTCATCGTCAAAGACGCCGGTTTGTTTCTTCTTCTGCGCCGCCAAAACGCCTAAAATAGGCTCTATTTTCGGTATTATTATCTTACGCCCGCTTATTATCTTTTCAAATTCTTCAAAGAACGTGGGGTTGCCTCGCCATATACTGCCGGATATCGTGAGCGGAACGTCGTCGCTTATGTTATTGCTTTCGATAAGATAACGCATCTGCTCTCCGACAAGCCTGCCGGCTTCCTTTATTATACCGAGCGATATTTCATCTCCCTTCGCCGCGGCGTCGATCACGAGCGGCGCAAAGCCCGCCACCTGCGTTACGGGGGAGGCATCCGGCTTTGCGTATATTGAAAAGATAGCCCGCTGAAGCTCGTCTCTGCCCGCAAAACCGAGTTTTTGCGGTATAAGATCTGTAAGCGCGGTAGCCTCTCCGCGTCCTTCTCTGTCGCGTATCGCGGATATGAACGCCGATCTGCCTATGTAGTAGCCTGAGCCTTCGTCCGCGACCGACGCGCCGTAGCCGCCGGTGAACAGCTTTTTGCCGTTTATCCTTGCAAAAGACGTCGCGCCCGTTCCGCAGAGCGCAAGCAGTCCGTCGCCGAATATACCCGCCGCGGAAAGCCCCATATCAAGCTCGCCCGACACGGCGGCGTTTTTAATTTCGCAGACCTTTTTCAGCTTTTCGATAACGGGCGGCTCGTACGTTCCGTTTACTTCCTCGACCGTCAAGCCTTCAAGACGAAGCTCTTTTACGATCCCGCGTAAATTCATATCGACGAGCGAGGCGTTGTTCGTGTTAGAGCGCAGACTGCCGCCTACGCATACGCCTGCGCGGTCAAGGTTTTCATCATACAGTATCGCGGCGGTCTTGGATCCGCCGTTGTCAAGTGCAAGATAGTATTTCATGATCACATATAAAAGATGTTGTCTTTGTATTCTTCAAAAATTTTCGTGTTGTGCTCGTCGCCGCCGTCAAGGTTAGCGCTCATGAGCACGGGCGGAACGATCCCGTCCTCTATCATTTTGTTCACCGCGTCGATTACTATAGCGTTTATAAGCGCCGCGCCGACCGCGGTGGACGTCGGTCCTATCTTTTCGGGAAGTCCCTCTATGCTGACGGCGGCGTCGCCGACCTCGCCCATATTATCTAATACCGTGTCGCACACCTCAAAAAGACGCTTGCCGCCCGGATGGCGCGGCGTTACGGCTTTTGAATATTTGAGATTCGTTATGCAGACGGTATGAACGCCGTGTTCTTTTGCCGCAAGCGCCATTTCAACGGGAACTGTGTTCCTGCCGGAAACGGAATGGATGATGAGCAGATCGTCCTTTTTTATGCCGTTTTTTTCAAATATCGTCTTGCCTATGCCGGGTACGCGTTCAAGCGAGCTCGTCATGGTGATGGGTCTCGTGTTCAGCATCATAGCCGGGAAAAATATCGGATTTATTACGGCTAATCCGCCCGTGCGGTAAAATACCTCCTCCGCCAGTATACCGGCGTGGGAGCAGCCGAAAACGAACACGTTGTGTTTGCTCTCCACCGTTTTTGCAAGGATTTCCGCCGCTTCTTTTACCGCGTCCGCCTGCTCCGTATACGCGCGTTTTACCGTATCCGTAACTATGTTTATATAATCTCTGCCGTCCATACGCTTCTCCTTTTGCTTTACTGTTTCTGATGATACCACAAAATGAGAAAAAAATCAATATATAATAAAAAGAAATAAAATCTTTAAATTTTCAGATACGATATAAAACATTATTGCTTTATTTTTACTTTACGGATATAATAGAAGAAAAAAGGAGGATATCAATATGGCTGAAATAACGTTGACAAAAGAAAATTTCAAAACGGAGGTGCTTGAAAGCGCCGTACCCGTTCTCGTAGACTTCTGGGCTTCCTGGTGCGGTCCGTGCAGGATGATAGCGCCGACCGTGGAGGCGATAGCAAAGGAATACGACGGAAAAATAAAGGTAGGCAAGGTAAACGTGGACGAAGAGGGCGAGCTCGCCGCAGAATACGACATAATGTATATACCTACGCTTATCGTTTTCAAAAACGGCAAGGTGACAAATACTTCAAACGGTCTTAAGAGAAAAGACGAAATATTAAAAATGCTGGAGATATAAAATATGAAGCTGACAGACGATATTTTCTACGTAGGCGTAAACGACCATAAGATCGACCTTTTTGAAGGNNNNGGTATGGCGTACAACTCCTACGTCATAGTTGACGAAAAGATAGCCGTATTCGATACGGTGGACGCGCGTTTCTCACACGAGTGGCTCGATAACGTACAGGCGGCGCTTAACGGCCGCCAGCCGGATTATCTCATAGTCCAGCACANNTGGAGCCGGACCATTCCGCAAACATACTGCAGTTTATGAAGACCTATACGAAGGCGACTGTCGTATCCAACTCAAAGTCTTTCCCGATAATGAAAAACTTCTTCGGCGACGATTTCGAGGGCAGAAGGATAGAGGTCGGCGAGGGCGACACGCTTGATTTAGGCAAACACAAGCTCACATTCGTCACCGCGCCGATGGTACACTGGCCGGAGGT
>DBWC01000025.1:2105-32619 GCA_002308615.1 Clostridiales bacterium UBA1248 | reverse complement strand
CGCTCTACCATATGAGCTAATTCCGCGTGTGCCGTTATTATAGCACACAGATATATAATTGTCAAGAGGTTTGAAGAAAAAGCGTCCCGTATGATCGGAACGCGGTTTTTCTTATTTGTATTTGCGCTTTCTCGCGGCCTCGGACTTTTTCTTGCGTCTTACGCTGGGCTTTTCATAGCATTCTCTTTTGCGAAGCTCTGTCATTATGCCGGATCTTGCGCAGGCCCTCTTGAATTTCTTGAGCGCGCTGTCCAGAGATTCATTCTCTTTAACTCTGACTTCTGCCATTTATCTGTTTCCCCCCCTTCGCATCGGAGCATAAATTACTTTGCTATTATACAACCTGTTTTTCAAATTGTCAAGTGTATTTTGAGGTTTTTTTCATTTTTTTGCTGATTTTACAATATAAACCCTTACAAAAAAGACGGATCACAGGCTTTTCAAATACTTTTTGTGCTCGTCCGGCACCCTGAAGCTCTCGACTGCTTTTCTTACCGTCATTTTTTGCACCGTATCCGTCAGCAGATGATCTTTAAGATACGGGACCGTGTCCTCGTACTGCTTTGCGAGCGCCGTGGCGAAATACCACGCGCACATCATATTTACGTAATATTCGTCGGATACTATACCGGCGACGAGCTCGTTATACTCCGGCTTAAAATCCGCGTCTAAAAAGAATTTCATAAGCAACAGGACTCCGACGCGCACCGTGTAAACGTGATCCGACTTTACCCATTCCCTGATCTTCAAAATCAGCTTTTGCTTATGTTTTTTAAAAGCTGCGGGAGAGATCGTATCGCACGTGGACCAGTTGTCGATATACGGCAGAAACGCTTCTATCGCGGCGATACACTCGTCCTCGTCTTTTATGTGCGATATTATGACGGAATGGAGGTTGTTTTCTTCAAAGTATATATGCGGCAGCTCGCTCAGATACTGTCTGCGCTCGTCCTCCGTAAGCTGTTTGCACACCTCTTTCAGAGCGGGGAAGCGCACGCCTATCATTTTGTCCTTATCGAGCCCCGGCGTCAGCTTATACGTAAATTCTTTGTATTCCGCGTCTGCCTTCTCAAACAGAAGACCGCGTACTTTTTCACTCAAAACCATTTCTTATAATCCGCCAATTTCTGGATGTTGCATTTTAATAATGCACTTTATCATTAAACTATTATTTTGTCGCTTTTGTGTCTGTTGCATTTCCAACATAGTGTTTGCAGATTGTTTTCTTCTGTAAATCCGCCTTTTGCTACTGGTATAATATGATCTATTTCAAGCAAAAGATTCGGTTCTTTAGTTGTGGAGTTGCCGCAATACCGACAAGTATAATTATCCCTTTCTTTAATTTGCTGACGTAATTTGCTCGTCATAAGTAAACGTTGTTCTTTTGTAAATGATGACATAGTCAGTTTGCTTTCAAGGGCTTTTATTAACTGAACTATAACATCTTCTGTCATTGGAACCGTGAATGTCCTTTGCGCTTTTCCACCGTTAGACGTATAAGAAAACTTGTATTCGACCGTCAATACATTTTCATTAATAACAGCAAAACCGAGTTTTGAATAAAATCCATCAGAATCGTTTTCCATTACAAAAGCAGGTACGCTTTCAATGTATTGCTGAATTTCCTTTTTTTGATTATCTATTATTTGCCGGGCTTCTTTTAATGTTTCGAGTTCTTCAACAAGGAGATGTAGTTTCTGTATTTGTTCTGGATATTGTTCTTTTTCAGGATAAAAATATTTAATCACATATTCTAAAGGACTGTTTTCTGCACTGGCAAAAACTGAAGATGATACTTCAGCGGTAAACGGCGAGATGCTTTTCTGATATGGGTGGACATAGTTATACTCATCTTCGTATGATGTTGTATTACGCGTAATATTCGTTCCAAACAAAATTGAAATTGCTCTCGCTTTTTCATCAATATAACTATTGAATTCTACTTGCTTTGAAGTTAAAGATTCACAGGATTGTTTTATTGATAAAAAGTCACGAGAAATATAATAATCTAAAATCCTTTTTCTGTTATCAATTATTTCTGTTATTTCGATATTTGATTGATCTATTATTTTGTCTAAAACATCCCATTCTTCGCTACCTGATGTTTTGACCTTTTTTATGCTATTAATTGTGCGTGTAATAAGTTCTGTTGCACATTTATCCAATTTATTTATATCACTTTTTGATACGAGAATTGACTTATTATTGTTTGCAAAATCTATTATCTTATTTACTTTCTCATAATATTGATGTTGTCTTTCATCCAACAGGTTTGATTCTTTTTCCTTACAATATTTATTATACTCGCTTTTGCTCATTAATAGGGATTTGTCGTTTTTTAGTTCAATGAGACGATTTTCAGGAATACATAAATATGAGATTGCTTGACTTTTTCCGGCAGGAGATGTGTATTTGACACGTACGTCATAAGAAGCATCTGTATGTAAAAGACAGATTTTTATTTGATTTTCAATTTTACTATACATTTTTATATTCTTAAATTCATTGTTGTTTAGGAAATTCCGCAACAAACATGCGTATTCTCTTTTCTTTCTAACAACTTCAATGGCTTTTGAAAGCAGTCCTTCATTTTCTTTAAATAATTTAACCTCGTCATAGGTTGAAACGGCTTTGCGGCTTTTTACATCTACATTAAAATCAAAAGAATTAAAATGTATCCATGCTGATAAATTTAGAGATTTTAAAACGCTATTTTGCAATTTATTATATAGTATTTTGGCCTTATTTAGATGAATAATAAGTGTAACAAAATATGATATAAGCGCAAGAGATAATAGTATGGAAGATGCCATAATTATGATTTTGTTATTAGTAACAAATAACAATATCAACTCCACAATGCATATAACTATTGAAATAACCAGTAGTATTATATTTACTTTTTTTGCTTTTTTGTACTGGCTTTCTGAAATATGTAAATCTTGTAAATCCACAATAAACTCCTATATTTATAATAAAAATATCTTTATACAAGCGACAGATGCTGTTTGAGCGGCTATTAAAACCATTTCTTTATAGTTCCCAAGATACCGCGCGTGACGGATTTGCCGAGCTCTCTGCCTATGGTGTTTACGGTGGAATTCGCCATTTTACCTACGTAGCTCGTTTTCTTTTTTGTCGCGGTTTTCTTTTTTTCTTTTTCTTTCTCTTTTGCTTTCTTTTCCTCTTCCTTGCGCTTTTCTTCCTCGGCTTTGCGCTTTTCCTCTTCCGCCGCCTCGTTCTGCGCCGTTATGAGCTCGTACGCGGATTCGCCGTCCACGTAATTTTCGTATTTGCCGTACATATCGTCGGCTTTTATCTCCGCCTTGCGTCTGTCGTCGTCGATCGTTCCCATCGCGGACTGCGGCGGCAGGATCGTCGCGCGTTCGACCACGGACGGACGGCCTTTTTCATCCAGAAAGCTGATCAGCGCCTCGCCGGTGCCGAGGTCGGTTATCGCCTGCTCCGTGTCGAAATTCGGATTTGCGCGGAAAGACTGCGCGGCGGCTTTTATGGCTCTCTGCTCAAGCGGCGTGTACGCGCGCAGCGCGTGCTGTACGCGGTTCCCGAGCTGTGCGAGAACGGAATTCGGAATATCGGACGGCTGCTGTGTGATAAAGTAAACGCCCACGCCCTTTGAGCGTATCAGCTTTACGACCTGCTCGACCTGATCCGTCAGCGTGCCTCTCGCGCCGTTGAAAAGCAGATGCGCCTCGTCGAAGAAGAACACGAGACGCGGCTTTTCGGGATCGCCCACCTCGGGCAGCTCCTCAAACAGCTCCGCCAAAAGCCACAGCATGAACGTTGAGTAGAGAAGCGGCGACTGGAACAGCTTTGCGCAGTGCAGGATATTTATATATCCGCGTCCGTTTTCGTCGCACTTCATCCAGTCGTTTATATCTATCGCCGGTTTGCCGAAAAACGCCTCGCCCCCGGCGTCCTCAAGCTGAAGCAGGGCTCTTTGTATAGCTCCGGCGGACAGCTTTGAAACGTTGCCGTATTTATTTAGAAGCTCCGACGAATGGTCGGTGACGTAAGACACCATGCTGCGTATGTCTTTAAGATCGGTCAGAAGCCAACCGTTGTCGTCCGCGACGCGGAAAGCTATGGATAAAACGCCGCTTTGCGCGTCGGACAGACCGAGCAGCCGCGTGAAAAGCGACGCGCCCATATCGGACACGGTAGTTCTGACCGGATGGCCGCCCTCACCGAAAACGTCCCAGAATCTGACCGGGAAATTCTTGTATTCGAACTTGTCCGGATCGTAGCCCATGCCGGACAGGCGCTTGTCTATCGCCTCGGATCTTGTTCCGCGCTTCACGCATCCGCCGAGATCGCCCTTGACGTCGGCTAAAAATACCGGTACGCCCATGTCGGAAAACGATTCCGCCATAACTTTTAAGGTTATCGTCTTGCCCGTTCCCGTCGCGCCGCAGATAAGTCCGTGGCGGTTCGCCATTTTCGGCAGTATGTGCGCTTCGTTTTCGCCTTTTCCTATTACTATCCTGTTATCGGTCAGCATAACAATGATCCTCGCTTTTATTTGATGTGTATATTATATCAGTTAATCGTATACTTGTCAAGATTTGATTTTTATAAATCTTGACAACGACAGTATTTTGTGATATCATAAGCGTATGAGATACAAGAGTTTATACAGTAAAGACGAATTGATAAAAAGGTGGGACGATATAACGTCGCCCGCCCGTTTTGCCGGCGCAAACGAAACGCTTGACTGGGTCTACAATTCTTTCCGCAACGGCGATAACGTAAAGCTCGTAAAAAAGCCGCGCGCCGCGTACGATCCGTACGCAACGGTCTTCCGCGGAAAAATCGAAAAGACGAAAAACGGGTCGCAGATACGCGGTGTTTATACAAAAGGGCTGTTTGACTATATCATCACGGCGGTCATCGCGGTCATATATTTCGGCGTGTGTCTGGAATATCTTTCGCGCGCATCGGAGCGAACGGTGCCGCTTATACTGATATCGGTCGGCGTTATAATTATCCTGTTCGCGCTCATACCGTTTCCGGGCAAGCGCAGAAAATACGGCGCGCTTATACGCGAGGTCACGGGGCTTTCGCCGGACAAGGCGCAGACGGCTCAGGAAAAAGAACCCGAAGTTGAAACGGAAGAAAAAGAAAAGTATAAATTCAGATTGACCGGGAGAAAGAAATAATGGGCTACGACAGTCTGTACAGAAAATACAGAAACAGAAAAGAAGCTATTGAAAAATACAAAATAACAGACGTTATTCTCTGCATAACCGCCGTTATCTTTATTCCGGCGCTCACCGCGCTTATCGTTTATCTGATAACGAAAAGAGTGAATTATCTGTTGATCATCCTTATGTTTGCCGGCACGGTCGTTTTTTCCGTATCTAATCTGATAAATAACCGCAGAAACGGTTACAGATACGTTCACTGCAGCCATAACGCGGGCGGGATGATCAAGAGCTTTGAGGCGGAGCACGGAAAAGGCGCCGCTTCGTACGGAGAGATAAGAAACGACGGCACGGTTTTTAAATACACGCTGTCAAACGACGCGAGAGTGAACTGTACCGTCGATTTCGGAGAATATACGTTTACGGTGTTAAACGACGAATGGGACGAGGTTAAAAAATTCAAAGCCGGGAAGGAAGAGGATTTTGAACCTGTAATGTCGGAAGCGCTTGATTTTGCCGCGTCTTTAGAGAAAAAACCCGGCGGAGAATACGACGAGACCCTTCAGTCCGAAGTCGAGTCTGACGAGTACGAAGAAGACTGTGAGTACGAAGAGGAAGACGACGGGGAAGAGGACGAAGAAGATAAGGAACAGTAAAAAATCAAAATACCGGGATCACAGTCCCGGTATTATTTTTTTATTATTAAGGGGCAGCGCGCGGGGCGAAAAGGGGGGTACGCCCGCGCGCGCGGCTAAAGCCGCAAAAGCCCCGTTTTTAATTTGCCGTATATCTGAATTTGAACCTTCCGCCCGGCGCGGCGTCGCCCAGAGTGTAGAAATCCATAATGTCGCCGTCCGCGGAGTTATCCGCCCATTTGAAATCCACCGTGAAGCCGCCGTCGCCTATGCCGAGCATGGCGCGCGGGATCTTTACCGTCAGTACGTTGCCTTTTACGCAGTATTCGACTTCTCCTACGGTCTCCGTTTCAAATCCGTTTCCGGTAAACGCTTCGAGTATCGCGGTCTTTTCGTCTTTCGGAGTCGTTTTATTGAGGATAAACTCAAACGTCTCCCAACTCTTTTCGCTTGCGCCGGTATCTATATAAAGTCTCATCCAGCTTTCGTCCGTATAAGGCGTTATATCGTCCGTGCAGCGTACCATAAAGTAAATATTTTCCGCATCGCGCGCGACCTTTGCGTCGTATATATCGTTTCTGCCGGATTCGTCTTTATATTTGTATCTCGAACCGGAACCGGGCATCACGTAGCCCTGCGCGGCGCGCTTGACCGTGTTGCCGGGGTATGAATTGTATTCCGGCATAACGTTTGCCCATTGACCGAAGCCGCCGTAAATGTCTACCGTCTTTTCCGCAGACGCCTCCGGCTGCTTGTTTACGCCTTTATATCTTCTTATGAAGTTGACCATCTGATAATAGTAATGGTCTTTTAATTTGCCCTTTGTCGGTTCAATGTCGCGGCTTCTCAGATCGTCGAACTGGTCCGCAAAAGCGTTCGATACCGGCTCGTTCGATCCGCCGGCGGGAGGCCAGCTCTGCTGTCTTATCGCGACCCATTCGTTCCAGCCCGTTATAAATATGAACTGCGGATCGACTTTGAGCGCGTATTCGAACTGCTCCGCGAAATTTGCGCCGTAAAGCACGGCGTTTTCTTGTGTATCGCAGCCTTTTGACGTGTACGTTCTGTCCGTGACGTTGTTGCCGTTCATCGCGGTTATGATGCCTTTTTTATAGTTGTGGTTCTGAGCGACGCCGACCGTGATCTGCTCTACCTGCTCGTCCCTCATCTTTTTCTTGTAAGTCGCCTGCGGATACACGGACAGCCAGCCCCACTGATTTGACGAGGTCTGTTTCGTTAAGTATCCGGGCTGTCCTTCTCTGTACGTGAAATACGAATATATTTTCTTCTGAAGCTCGTTTTTGCGGTCAAGGCAGCCCTTATACGCTATCATAAGCGGTTTGTCTTCCCACATGGTCCAGGAATCCGGATACCATTCCGCCTCGTATATATTGGTATAAAGCTCCACGAGCTGTACGCGCGCGCCGTCTGTCGGACCGAAAGGCAGAAGGAACGTGACCGTGGGAGCGGCGACGCCGTCTTCCCTCGCCTCGTGGAACACTTTCATCATCTTTTTTGCGGTATCAAGCCACGTAAACGCGCCGTTAGTATTGTCGCAGATAACGCAGTCCACCCCGGCGTCAGCGAGAAGCTCAGCCTGGTGACGCAAAACCCACTCGTCGTTGCCGCTGTAATAGCCGTATATCGGCTCGTTCCAGAAGTGATAATTCGCGGAACCCCAGCGCGAATCGTTGAAGTTATTTATATCTATATCCGGGTATTTATCAAGTATTTCCTGGTTGTTGTAAGCCTGCACCTTGCCTGCAAAGTCTCCGTGCCACGGCGAATAGAAAATGCCGACGGTCTTGTCTTCGCGCACGTCTCCGACGTCTGCGTTCGTCAAAAGCACGCGCCCGAGCCCGTCCTCTCCGACCAAAAGCCCGGGATCGACGGTTTTGATCTCCGTCACTTTGCCGTCCTCATCCTTTGCTATTTCGCTGTTATCGAGCGCCGGATCGTACGTTTCGGCTTCCGTTATTTCCGGCTCTGTTTCGTCCGGCGCCGTTTCCGCTGCCGTTTCTTCCGCTTTTGTCTCCGGCGCGGGCTGATCCGGCTTGTCGGCGCAGCCGGATATCGCCGGCAGAAGCATTAACAGACATAAAAACAAAGAGATTACCGTTTTATGTTTCATCTTTTATCCTTTCAAAATCGAAATATACCGTATTATTCGGATTTTACCATATAAATTTAAACTTGTCAAGTATTGACTTTCCGGGTTTATTTTGCTATTATATAAATATGAAAAATATAAATTCATATCCGTATTCGGATAATAACAAAAGATATTACACGTTTGAATATTACACGCGCAGAACGTACGGCAGAAAATGCGCAAAGCTGCCCGTTGACATAGGCTGCACCTGCCCGAATATNNNNCGGAAAAAAGGATACGGCGGCTGTATTTACTGCTCGGCAAGAGGCGCGGGCGATTTTGCGGCGTCTTCCTCTCTGCCGGTAACGAAACAGCTGGATCTATCCGCCGCGATGATAAAAAACAAGTGGGGAGAAACGGGATATATCCCGTATTTTCAGGCGCATACGAACACGTACGGCGACCCGGAGTATTTAAAGCGGAAATACGAGGAAGCCGTATCATATCCCGGCGCCGTAGGCGTCAGCATCGCCACGCGCGCGGACGCGCTTGACGAAAAAATACTTGAAATACTGGCGGAATTAGCCGCAAAAACCGACGTTTACGTTGAGCTCGGACTTCAGACGTCGTCCGACGAAACGGCAAAATTTATAAACCGCTGTATGAGCACAAAAGAGTTTATAAAAGGCTACGAAGCCTTGTCAAAAACCGGCGTAAAGCGGTGCGTGCATATAATAAACGGTCTGCCGGGCGAGGACGAAGAACAGATGCTCGATACGGCGAAATTCGCCGCGGCGCTATTGCCTGACATGGTGAAGATACACATGCTCTACGTCGTGCCGGAAACGAAGCTCGCGCGGATGTACGGAAGCGGAGAACTGCCGCTTCTGTCGCGGGACGAATACGTGCAAATAACGGCAAAACAGCTTACGTATCTGCCGCCGCAGACGGTCATTGGCAGACTGACCGGAGACGCGCCGCTGTCCGAGCTTATTGCGCCGGACTGGACGCGCAAAAAAGTGACGGTTTTAAACGAAATAGACAAATACATGGTCAAATACGATCTGTGGCAGGGAAAGGGATTCAAATGAAAAAGGCTTTATTATTTTTGTTGGCGGCGCTCACGGTGCTTACTGTCGCGTGCGCTTCCGCGCCGGAAGAAAGTACGACTGCAAAGGAAACGACTGCCGAAATAACGACGGAAAACGTTACGGAAACGGATAAAGTTACGGAAGAGGAGACGAAACCGGTCGAAGAACCCGTCGTTTTACCGGACTATTATATAGATTTCAGCGACGAAAAAAACGCGTATTCCTGCTCGAATTTATATAACGTTACGACCGAATATATCGGCGACGGGCTGAAAGTCAATTTTCTGCCCGCGGGAAGCGCCTCCGATCCTACGTACTGCTTCGATCCGTATATGACGCTGCCGCTGCCCGAAGGGAAATTCAGCATTGACGATTATCCGTATTTTGTGATAATGCTTTATACGTCGCGCGACGATATGCAGGGCGACATAAGATATAAGACGGAGAGCGTGCATAACCCCGCCTCTTACCCCACGTACCGCTTTTCCTACGGTGGAACGGGCGAACGCAAAATAATACTCGATCTGAAAGAGAGCGTCGTTTTGTTCATAGCCGCGGACGACAAACCCGTGGAGGGAAATTACACGGATCTCCGCATGGATATGTTTGAAAACAACGCGAACACGACTGACACGTTTATCATATACAGCTACGCTTTTTTCAAAACGGAAAAAGAAGCGAAAGCCTTTGACGGCATAAAGAGCAAAACCAAAGAAACCGTTGAAAAACCTGATCTTTCCGCGTATTACAAAGGTAACGAATTCGTCACGCCGGATAACGCTTACAAACCGAAAAAACTGCTGTACTGCTTTGACAACGCGTACGGATTCACCGCGTCAAAGCTGATAAACAACGGCTACGGCGGCGTAGTTACAAACGTCCGCTTCACACAGGATTATCTGTTAAACGACGGCGAGTTTGAAATACTGAAAAAAGCGTTTGACAGATCGCACGATTTAGATCTGCACCTCTGGATATACGACGAATATCAGTGGCCGAGCGGCAAGGCGTTCGGTCTGGTGTTAAAAGATCACGACGAATACGAGGCGACGGGCATAGAGCTTATAAAGCTTGAAGGCGAAGGCGATATAAACTATACTTTACCGGATAATTATATAAAAATCGCCGGCGCGGACCTTATCAAAGACGGCAAAGCAGAGCGTTTGCAAACGGACGGTAATCAGATAAATGTAAAGAACAGCGGAAAATATACGGTTTACGTCTACGGCAGGCGCGTAACGAATCAGAACAAAGAAGACCCGACCGACTTTACGACTCTGCGCGACGTGGATCTTTTGAATCCGGACGCGGTAAAGCGTTTTCTTGATCTGACGTATGAAAAATACAAGGAAAAGTTAGGCAGCACGTTTGATTACGTGGAGGCGTTCTTTACCGACGAGCCGCAGTTAGGCAACCGCGACATGAAGAATTACGTCGTATGGACGGATAAGCTTCCGGAAAAATTCAAAGAAATGCACGGCTACCGTATAGAAGATAATTTGTATTCGCTGTACGCCGGAAATACGGATCACGACAGGCTCGTACGCGTGAATTTCTATCAGACCGTGTCGGAGATGTTCCGCACGTCGTACTTTGAGCAGATAGCAAAATGGTGTGAGAAAAACGGCGTTTTATCGTCCGGACATCTGTTATTTGAAGAAAACATACAAAGACAGATAGAGACGTACGGCGGCGACTTTTTGCAGCTTTGCGGCGCCATGGGCATACCCGGCGGCGATATACTGCAGGTAGAGCCTGACAGACTGCTTACAGAGGGCACGGATATAGGCAATTTCATGGGGCTGAAATTCGTCTCCTCCGCGGCGAAAAACGCGGGCAAAACTAAGGTCCATCTTGAATTTACGCCGTCCGCTGTATCAAACGCTCCGTTCTTCTCCGATCCGCTGAAATACACGATCGGCGGCGCGACGCTCGCCTCGCTTTTCGGCGCGAACACGTACACCGTGATATGCGGCGACGGCGACATACCGGCGTCAGATCTGCAGAAGCTCACCGATTACGTCGGCAGGATAAACGTACTGCTCGATACGGCGGTCACGACGTCCGGGATAGGCGTGTTCTGTCCCGTGGACACGGTAAGGGCGTCGTACACGGCGACGGGAGATCATTTTGACTATACAAGCAAAAAGACACCGTCGCTTGTAAACCGCCGTTTCCAGCATCTTTGCCTTGAAATACTGAAATCGGGCTTTGATTTTACCGTGATAGACGATCAGAGCGTTTCGGCGGCGCAGGTAAAGGACGGAAAAATAAAGATCGGATTCGGCGAATATTCCGTTATAATAATGCCGTACGTTGACGTGCTGAGCCTTGAAGCGGCGGAAAAGCTCGCGGAATTCAAAAAAGCGGGCGGAATAATAATCTGGACCGATACGCAGCCGTCCATGTGCTCCGATCAGAGAAACGAAGAAGAATTCAAGACCGTTATGAAGTCGTTGAAGAGCGGCATAACCGGCGCCGACATAGGAGCGGAGCTTTCAAAATACTGTGCGCGTCCGATGAACGCGTCAGTCAAATCCGGAGTGTTCATATCGGAATACAAACGTGAAGACGACGGCAAAACCGTCGTATACATAGCAAACTCATCAAACAGCGTAAAATCAATAAACGTAGGCGGGCAGGGATACGGGAAATACTATATTTACGACCCGTACGACTGCACCGTGACGGAGGCGGAGGGACAAAGCGCGGTGAGAGTTGAAAAATACAGATGCGTTCTTATAATTAAATAAAAAATATTGACAATTAAGAAATATTGTGGTATCATAAACAATATAAAGAAAAGGAGATAAAAACCATGTATTCATTTCCGATAGGCGTAATGGTCGATTCTTTTCGTTTGCCGACAAGGGAAGCGATAAAAAAAGCCGCCGCGATAGGCGCTCAGGGCTTACAGATGTATGCGACGTCCGGTGAAAACTCGCCGGAAAACTTAAAAGGCACGGCGCGCAAAGAACTGCTCGACTACGTTAAATCAAACGGCCTTGTGTTCTCGGCGATCTGCGGAGACCTCGGACGCGGCTTCGGTCACGCGGAACTGAATCCCGGCTTGATAGAAAAATCAAAACGCATACTCGATCTTGCAAAGGATCTTGAAACGGACGTCGTAACGACGCATATAGGCGTCGTGCCGTCGGATCCCGGACATGAAAGATATAAGATAATGCAGGACGCCTGCCGTCAGCTCGCGGAATACGCGGATTCCATCGGTTCACATTTCGCGGTCGAGACAGGACCGGAAACGTCAGCGGTGTTAAAGAGCTTTCTTGACAGTCTCGGCTCGACGGGCGTCGGCGTCAATTTAGACCCGGCGAACCTCGTTATGGTAACGGGAGACGATCCGGCAGCCGCCGTGCACAATCTGAAAAAATACATCGTCCACACGCACGCGAAAGACGGCGTTATGCTTCACAAAACGAATCCCGAATATATATACGGCGTCACGCCGGCGCCGGAGGATATAGCGGGCATATCGTTTTTCCGCGAGGTACCGCTCGGAGAGGGCAGCGTGGGCTTCCCGACATATCTCAAAGCGCTCGATGATATAGGCTTCAAAGGGTTCTTGACGATAGAGCGCGAAGCCGGGGAAGATCCCGCGAAGGATATAGGCATGGCGGTGGAATTTTTAAAGAAAACCATAAGGGAGAACTGAATATGAAAAAAACGAGGATAGGCATTATAGGCACCGGCGGCATAAGCCACTGGCACATGAAAGGTTACAAAGAGCTTGAAGCGGAAGGCAGAGCTGAGCTCGCAGCCTGCTGCGATATAGACGAGAAAAAACTCGACGCTTTTGCGGAAAAATACGGCTTCCCGAAAAAATATACGGATGCGGCGGAAATGATGAAAAACGAGCAGCTTGACTGCGTGAGCGTCTGCGTATGGAACAGCGCGCACAAGGACTGCACGATAACGGCTCTGCGCGGCGGCGCAAACGTTTTATGCGAAAAGCCGATGGCGTTGAACGCCAAAGAAGCGCAACAGATGTACGACGAAGCGAAGAAAGCCGGAAAGCTTCTGCAGCTCGGTTTTGTCCGCCGCTTCGGTGAGGACGCGGACACCGTCAAAAGACTCGTGAACGAAGGCACGTTCGGCGATATCTACTACGCTAAAGCGACGTATCTGCGCCAGAACGGCTGCCCCGGCGGCTGGTTCGGAGACAAGAAATTCTCCGGCGGCGGTCCTTTGATAGACTTAGGCGTACACGTAATAGACCTGACAAGATATTTAGCCGGCAATCCGAAGCCGGTCACGGCTTTCGGCGTGACGTATGACAATCTGGGAATGCACCGTGCGGAAAGCGCGCAGGGCTGGGTCGTTAATCAGGGCGAGCATCCCTACACGGTAGAGGATCTCTGCGCCGCGATGGTCCGATTTGACAACGGACTTACGCTGTCTATCGAAGCGAGCTTCAACCTTAATATCGAGGGCGACGTCGGCGACGTTCAGCTTTTCGGTACCAAAGCGGGCACGTCCGTAAACGAAATGCGTATTCTGACAACGAAAGACGGTAAATTCATAACCTTTACTCCGGAGGGCGAGCATTCGTTCCGTTTCGATCCGGCGTTCATTTCCGAGATAAGAGGTTTTGTTGACGCCGCGGAGGGCAAACGCGAATGTCTGGCGCCCGCCGAGGACGGCGTATGGCTCATGAAGATAATCGACGCTGTTTACGAGTCGGCAAGGACCGGCGTAAGCGTGGAAATAAAATGAGGATAGTAATCAAAGTAGGGACCTCCACTCTCGCACATCAGACGGGCAGGCTTAATATCAGACAGACGGAAAAGCTCGCAAAGGTGTTATCCGATCTTAAAAACTCCGGTCACGAGATACTTTTGGTCTCGTCCGGCGCCATCGGAATGGGCGTCGGCAAGCTGTCCTTGCCGGAACGTCCGACCGATATCCCGACAAAGCAGGCGGCTGCCGCCGTCGGTCAGTGCGAGCTGATGTACGTATACGACAAGCTTTTCGGCGAATATCATCACAACGTCGCGCAGATACTTCTGACAGCGGACGATTTTGAAGATAAAACAAAATACGAAAACTTTTCAAATACGTTAAACAGACTGCTTCAGTTAGGCGCGCTGCCTATAATAAACGAAAACGACACGGTATCGACCGCGGAGCTCGGCATCGGAGATAACGACACGCTGTCGGCGTTAGTCGCGATAGGCGCGAAAGCCGATCTGCTCGTCATTTTATCCGATATAGACGGCCTTTACACCGCCGATCCGCATAAGGACGAAGACGCGAAGCTGATCCCGACCGTGACGGATCTGAAAGAAAACATTATGAGCTTGGGCGAAGGCTCGTCCACGGCGCTCGGTACCGGCGGCATGAAAACTAAGCTGTCCGCGGCGGCGCTCGTTACGAAACACGGAATAGATATGATAATCTGTAACGGCAAAAAGCCGGAGGCTCTGTACGATATATGCGAGGGCAAGCCCGTCGGCACGCGTTTTGCGGGTAAAAAACAATGACCACACAAAAAATGCTGGCGCTTGCGAAAAAAGCGTCCTACGCCGCTCCGTCTTTAACGACGGATATAAAAAACGCGGCGATATATAAAACGGCACAGTGCATAAGAGAGCGCGCCGATCTGATACTGAAAGCAAACGCTGAGGACGTGGAAGCGGCGCAGAGCAGGCTTTCCGCGTCCATGATAGACCGTCTGCGCCTTGACGAAAAGCGCATAAACGGCATGATAGAAGGCATGGAAGCCGTCGCGGCTCTGCCGGACCCGGTCGGCGTCGTTTTATCGGAAAACACGCGTCCTAACGGTCTTAAAATAACTAAGAAGACGGTGCCGCTCGGAGTCGTTGCGATAATTTACGAGAGCCGCCCGAACGTAACGTCGGACGCCGCGGTGCTCTGTTTCAAATCGTCAAACGTCTGCGTGCTGAGAAGCGGCAGCGACTGTTACCGCTCGGCTAAAGCGATAGTCGAGGCGATGAGAGAGGGCTTGAGACTGTCCGGCATACCGGAGGACTTTATAAATCTCGTGCCCGACGCGTCGCGTCAGAGCGCAAACGAGCTTATGAAAGCGAACGGATATGTTGACGTGCTTATACCTCGCGGCGGCAAAGGGCTTATACAAAGCTGTTTGCAGAATTCAACGGTACCGTGCATAGAAACGGGAACGGGGATATGCCACGTGTATATCGACAAAGCCGCGGACCAAAAAAAGGCTCTTGACATAGTGTATAACGCAAAAACGTCGCGCCCGTCCGTTTGCAACGCCGCGGAGGTCTGCCTTGTTGACAGAGCTGCTGCAAAAGAATTTCTGCCGAAGTTCAAAGAAAAAATGTCAAACGTAGAGCTGAGGCTCGATGCCGAGGCGGCAGAAATAATAGACGGCAAGCCCGCGGGAGAGCTTGATTTCGATACGGAGTTTTTAGACTATATAATGGCCGTCAAGGTCGTGTCCGGCGTGGAAGAAGCCGTGTCGCACATAGCGGCGCACTCGACTCACCACAGCGACGCGATAGTGACGGAGGACAAAGCGGCGGCGGAGTATTTTTTGAACAACGTGGACAGCGCGGCCGTTTACGTAAACGCGTCGACGCGGTTTACGGACGGCGGCGAATTCGGGCTCGGATGTGAAATGGGCATCTCAACGCAGAAGCTCCACGCAAGAGGTCCGATGGGCTTATGCGAGCTTGTAAGCTATAAATACCTTATAGAAGGGAACGGTCAGATAAGATGAGCAGGGTTGGATTTATCGGAGTAGGCGTTATGGGCGGAGCGCTTGCCCGCGCCGTGAGAAAAAAGGTAAGCGGAGCCGAGCTGTATCTTTCAAACGTACCGTCGTCCGTGTCGGAGGCTCTTGCGGCTGAGCTCGGATGCAAAAGCTGCGATAATGAAGAAGCTGCGGGATGCGGATATATTTTCGTCGCTGTAAAGCCGAATATCATACGTTCCGTTTTAGCGGACATCGCGCCGGTCTTGAAGAAAAGAGAAGACAGATTCGTACTCGTCTCGGTCGCGGCGGGAATAACGATAGAAACGGTAAAGCAGGCGGTCGGGTTCGATCTGCCGGTCATACGCATAATGCCGAACACGCCCGTGCTCTGCGGCAAAGGAGTGATCCTCGCCGCCTGCGACGGCGTGACGGATGAAGAAAAGGCGGAATTTTTCGATCTTCTCGGCGCCGCCGGCACGTGCGACGACGTGACGGAGAAGATGATAGAAACGGCGGGCACGCTTACCGGCTGCGGTCCGGCTTACGCGTTCGTCATAATGCAGGCGTTGGCAGACGGCGCCGTGGCGTGCGGCGTTGACCGCGCGCACGCGGTAAAATACGCGGAGCTTACGCTTTCAGGCGCGGCTGAGCTCGCGTTATCGACGGGCAAGCATCTTGAACAGCTGAAGGACGAGGTGTGCAGTCCCGGCGGAAGCACCATAGAAGGCGTCGCCGCCATGGAGCACGCGAAAGTAAGAGCAGCCATGATAGACGCCGTAAAAGCGTCGTACGAAAAAAATCTCAAGCTCGGCAAATAATACGCCGCGCGGTCCCGGCAAAAGGACCTGAAAAAATATTGGTATAAAAGGCGAAAGCCGTATATATAATAAACATCAAAGGGAGAAACAACACACATGAAGAAGTTCTTGGCGATCATGATAGCTTCTGTTATGGTGCTGAGTCTTGCGGTAAGCGTATCCGCGAGATACAGTCTCGACAGACTGTTTATCAATGAAAACGACAGAATTGTCGGCGAAGCCGCGGGACAGCCTGTATCAGGCCCCACCGGAGA
The DNA here is from genome assembly GCA_002308615.1 of Clostridiales bacterium UBA1248. GTDB lineage: Bacteria > Bacillota > Clostridia > Oscillospirales > CAG-272 > UBA1248. Next base: position 15,861 of record DBWC01000025.1, on the reverse strand, counting down.
ACCCGTAAGGATCAATCCGGGCGACAAGCTCTACATACTCGGTTGGGCTGTCAATGAGTATGATCCTGTCGGTCTTGACAAGATCGTATATACGATCGACGGCGGCGATGACATCGAGTGCACCGGCGGGTACAGAGACAGACCCGACGTTGCGGCGGCATTCGGACTTGATCCGATTGTCGGAGAAGGCGCGGGCTTCGGATTTGACGAAGCCAAAGACGGCGGCATGATGGAGCTTACGGGCATCGATCAGCTTTCCGAAGGCAGATACGAGATCGAGATCAAAGCCATATATGACGATGGCAGCGAAGAGATCTTCGACTCGAATCCGTACGGAATAGGCGTATTTACGCTTCTCGTAGGCGACGTGATTTATGACGACGGCGGAGACGACCCCATAGAGCTGGAAGAGGAAACGGCGACCGTAGGAATGCTTAATATTGACAGGATCTACGTCAATGAAAACGTGCTTGACTACGGAAACAACGTTCAGTACGACGATCCGATACAGATCAACCGGGGCGACAGGCTCTATATACTCGGCTGGGCGTACGCCGCAAGCAATTTAAGAGAGATCGTTTATTCGATCGACGGCGGCGAGAACGTATCCTGCCCCGATAACTACAGAGACAGATACGACGTTATGGGCGTTCTCGGAGAAAGAACGGAATTGGGCGAGCACGCCGGTTTCGGTCATGACGACGCTGCAAGCGGCGGTATGCTTGAATTAAGCGGTATCGAAGAGCTTGAAGACGGCGAATATATCCTTTCGATCAAAGCCGTTTACAACGACAATACCTGCCACATCAGAAACTTCAACCTTAAGGTCGGCGAAGGCGGCGGATCCATAATCCAGCCCACGGGCGACGGTCAGTGGCACTGGATCTCCGGCGAAGAGTTCGAATACACTCACTGGGCCAGCGGCGAGCCGAACGGCGGCAACGATGAGCCCAGAATGGCAATATGGCCGGATTACTGGAACGACCTGTGCATAGACAGCTATGAGCAGGGCGGTTACATCTGCGAATGGAATGATGAAGAAAGCGGATCGTATGCATATAACGGCCACAGCTACAGGATATATCGCGGCCACTACTCATGGGATAATGCGGAAGCAAAATGTGAGCAGCTGGGCGGATACCTTGCCTGTATCACAAGCGCCGAAGAACAGGCGTTCATAGAATCGATCAATAGACTCAATGACGGGCTGTGGATCGGCGGATACTACGGCGGCGGCGATTATACCGGCGAGACCGGAGGCGATGAAGATCCTGACGAAAGACAGGAAGTTACCGGCTGGCTCTGCGGTGATGAACCCTCGTCAATATCCCCGTGTCTGTGGTTCAATCCCGTCGGCGAACCCGACGACAGATACGTCGAGATAGAATTTACTTCCGCCGTATATTTCAGCGGTATACACGGTTTCTACTACTGCAGCAACGTTGACGCCGGCTTCGCTCAGGCGACGATGCTGATAGAGCTCAGACGTTACGGCGATTTAGTTGCCGTGGAAGAGCTCAGCTGCAACGGCGATACCTGGTACGACGTTGATTTTGAAGAAGTTTTTGAACCCGGCGATTACACGCTTAAATTCAGCTGCCTGTCCGGCTCCGGCATAGATAACGACTGCTGGTTCGTTATAGGCTGCTGCAAGGGATACAAATGCGCCGACGTTTACGCCAACACGGTAAGCTCCGCGGCGTATGACGATTACCCGGCGATAATGCTTATAGAAGCCGAACCCGCCGTAACCGAGGGAAGGATCAGTATCGATGCGATAAGCGTCAACAATAACGAGCTGAGTTACGGAAACGACGTTAAATACGACGATCCGATACAGATGGATAAGGGCGATAAGCTCTACATAATCGGATGGGCGTACGGCAGCGACAACCTCAAAGAGATCGTATATTCGATCAACGGCGGCGAGGATATATCCTGCCCCGACAACTACAGAGACAGATCCGACGTAGCGGCGGCTTTCGGTCTCGACGCGCATTTAGGCGAACACGCGGGCTTTGGCTATGATAACGATATGCTGGAGCTCAGCGGCATGGATCAGCTTGAAGAAGGAACGTACAGACTTACGATCAAGGCTGTTTTCAATGACGGCACCTCGATCAAAAAGCACTATAACGTTAAGATCGGTGAAGATCAGCCCTACTATCCTCCCGTAGGTGATGAAAGCGGAAGGATCAATATAGACAGGATCCACGTCAACGCAAATGAACTGGACAGCAGTATAGACGTCAAAGACGACCACCCGATACGTATAACCGAGGGCGACAGAATGTATATACTCGGCTGGGCGTTAGGCGACAATGAATACTTAAGAGAGATCGTATATAAAATCGATTTCGGCGCGGATATTTCCTGCTCCGACAACTACAGAGACAGAACCGACGTGGCGGGAGCTTTAGGTGTAAATCCTTATCTGGGCATACACGCGGGCTTCGGTCATGACGACGCGGCAAGCGGCGGAATGTTTGAACTCAGCGGCATAAACAACCTCAAAAAAGGCAGCTACGTGCTGACGATCAAAGCCATATTCAATGACGATACTTACTGCACGATCAACTATGATATCGTAGTTGAAGCCGGCGGATCGCAGGGAACGGATCCGGGCACGGATCCCGGTACAAACCCCGGCACAGATCCCGGAACAGAAGATGAAGAGCTTTACGATCATGAACTTTCGGAAGTCACGCCCGGCAAGCTCAACATCATAATCGACGGCGGTACGTCAAATATCGAAGCAAATCCCGGCGACGAGATCCAGGTCAAGATCGTTCTGAAGAACAACCCGGGCATAAGCTCTTTGAAAGCTGTTCTTAAGTACGATAAAAAGCTGTCCGTTGTGACCGACTCCAAGGGCAAGGCAAAAGTAACGTTCGATATATACGATCCGGACGACTACTCCGCCATGAAGAGCACGGTACTCAACGCGGAGAACCGCAAGCTCATCGTAAACTGGCTGTCAGGCAACGACGAGGTCAAAGGCGATATAACGTACGCGACGATCACCTTCAAGGTGGCTGAAGACGTTGAACCCGGCAGATTCCTGCCCATTACCGCGGAGATAATCCCGAGCGACGTATTTGACAGCAACCAGAACAACGTGGAATTCAATCTTATAAACGGCGGTATCGACATTATCGAACACAAAGCCGGCGAGATAGAATTCGACGAGCACAATCATTGGCATAAATGCACGGTGTGCGGCGAGATACTTGATATCGAAGCGCATAAGGATGATGACAATGACGGCGTATGCGACGTCTGCGGCTACGTGATCAAGATAAAAGGCGATATCAACGGCGATAAAGAGATCAACAACAAAGACGTTGTAATGCTGTTCAGATGCGTATCCTACAACGAAACGGTCGAAGATATATTCGTATATGATTTCAACAGCGACGGCGAGATCAACAACAAAGACGTCGTAGCTCTGTTCAGATACGTAAGCACGGTCCAGTAAGGGAACGTGATACGGACCGGACGTTTGATATGACGCCGGTCAAGGCATAATTGAATAAAGCGCGGCGGATCCCGGGGCGATACGCATTTTGGATATAAATGATCCGGAATACGCGCCCCCGTCCGCCGCGGATACGTCTTATGATTATTTATTGATCGGGAAAATACGGAAAATGAAAAAAATTATTTGTATCGTTTTAGCCTTTGTGTTCTTATCGGCGCTCTGCGCGTGCTCGTCCGGAAAAACCGTCGAGCCGGTGGACGAGATGAAGATGATAGACGATATGCTTTCTGATCTGTCGCAAAGGAATTTTGATAAGATCGCTTCGATATGCGTACTGCGCGACGGCTCAAACGTAAAAGCGGATGATATCGAATCTATATACGACTGTATCGTGCAGTCGGGAGCGGATCCCTCCTTAGGATTTACCGTAACGGAGCACAAGAAGAGCGTCAATATCAGCGCGAACGCTGAAGCGTCGAACACGTACGATCTGATCGCCCGCTGCGGCGAAAAGTCCGTTGTATTTGAGGTCACGATATCCAAAACAAGCAAGGGATATTTCTTTACGCAGATATATACCATAGGCGCCGTGACGGAAAGCACCTCCGGCGCATCGGAAACGGAATGAACGGATTTTCGGAATATAAGACCTCGCCGGAATACGCCCCTATAAGAAAAATGCTTATAAGACGCCTTATAAAGTCGGTTCTGATATCGCTTTTTATAGAGGCGGCGTGTATCGGCGTCGGAATATTCTGGTCAACTCATACGGGCTTCGGAAACGGCTGGCTCACGATAGTTTTGATGGGCGTTATAGGTCTTTGCGGCGTCAAGATAAGCGGACTTTTTGATTATCTGACCGACGTAAACTGCGAGGGGAAGATAATACAGATACGCGAGACGACGGGCGATAAGACGAAAACGGCGTACGGGCAGATGATAAATTTTGACAGCAAGGTGTCAAAAATATCGATATACGTGCAGAAGCCGGACGGGAACGTAAAGCTGTATAATACAACGTTTGAAAAAGTCCCGCACGATTATTACAAGGTCGGAGACGAGGTGCGCCATTACAGAGGATTGAAGCTGTTTGAAAAGCGCGATAAATCAGGCGACTCAAAGATAATCTGCAGCGTCTGCGAAAGCTACGTTTCAATAGACGAGGAATACTGCCCGTTTTGTAAATATAAGATTTTGAAATAAGAAAAAACAGGCTTTAATGCCTGTTTTTGTTATGGGTAAATTATTTTACTATAAGATTTATTATCCTTCCGGGAACGTAGATCTCTTTTACTATCTGTTTTCCGTCAAGCTGGGAGGCGAATTTGCCGGAGTCTTTTACGGCGGCGACGGCGGCGTCTTTGTCCGCGTCGGCTGGTATGACTACCGTTCCGCGCGATTTGCCGTTGAACTGTACGCCTATTTCCACCGTGCTGTCAACGGTCTTTGCCTCGTCGTATTCGGGCCACGGCGTGACGGCGAGAAGCGTTTTATGTCCTAAGCTCTCCCACATTTCCTCGGTCAGATGCGGCGCGAACGGGGACAGCAGCTTTATAAACGTTTCAAGGTCGAATTTAGTTATCGCGCCTGCTTTGCCGAATTCGTTTATAAGCGTCATCAGCGCGGCTATCGCCGTGTTGTATTTCATCGCTTCTATATCGTCGCCGACTTTGCGTATGGTCTTGTGAACGAGGCTCTCGAGCTTTGCGTCCTCTTCCTTAGCGGTCATTATGTCGGTCAAAGAAGCGACTCTTTCAAGGAATCTGCGGCAGCCTTTTACGGAATCATCGTTCCACGGAGCCGCGGCGGTGTAGTCGCCCATGAACAGAACATAGGTGCGCAGCGTATCCGCGCCGTATTTTTCAACTATGTCAAGCGGGTCTATTACGTTGCCGGCGGATTTACTCATCTTGTTGCCGTCCGGACCTAATATAAGTCCCTGATACGAGCGCTTCGCGTACGGCTCTTTTGTGTTGACCTCGCCTATGTCGTATAAGAATCTGTGCCAGAAACGCGAGTACAGCAGGTGGCGCGTCACGTGCTCCATACCGCCGTTGTACCAGTCTACCGGCATCCAGTATTTCATCTTTTCCGGATCTGCGAAAGCCTTGTCGTTGTGCGGATCTATGAAACGCAGGAAGTACCACGAAGAGCCCGCCCACTGCGGCATCGTGTCCGTCTCACGCTTGGCGTCGCCGCCGCACTTCGGACATTTGCAGTTTACGAACGACTCTATACGCGCAAGCGGCGACTGCCCGTCCGTGCCCGGTTCAAAGTTTTCAACGTCAGGAAGTACGAGCGGCAGCTCTTCGTAAGGAACGCCTACCGTACCGCACTTCGGGCAGTGGATAAGCGGTATCGGCTCGCCCCAGTATCTCTGGCGGTTGAACGCCCAGTCCTTCATCTTGTACTGAACGCCCTTTTTGCCTATGCCGGCTTCGCCTAAATATTCGAGCATCGCGGCGATGCTGTCTTTTTTGTTGTCGTACTGATTTAAGAAATCCGAGTTTATCATCCTGCCGTCGCCGGTGTAGGCTTCTTTTTCTATGTCTCCGCCTTCGATGACCTGGATAATGTCAACGCCGAATTTTTTTGCAAATTCATAGTCGCGCTGGTCGTGCGCCGGGACCGCCATAATGGCGCCGGTGCCGTAGCCCATCATTACGTAGTCCGCTATGAATATAGGTATTTTCTTTCCGTTTACCGGGTTTTTTGCGCAAAGACCGTCAAGCTTTACGCCCGTTTTGTCTTTTACGAGCTGCGTGCGCTCGAATTCCGTCTTTTTTGCACATTCCGCGCGGTACGCTTCAACGTCCGCCCAGTTTTTGATCATATCTTTGTGCTTGTCGAGTATCGGATGCTCGGGCGCTATGACCATGAACGTGACGCCGTAGAGCGTGTCGCATCTCGTGGTATATATTTCAAGCTTGTCTTCCGTTCCGTCAAGCGAAAAGTCGACGAAAGCGCCGGTGGACTTGCCTATCCACGTAATCTGCTGCTGTTTGATGCTGTCCGGATAGTCGACCTCGTCAAGACCTTGCAGCAGCTTGTCCGCGTACTGCGTGATCTTCAGATACCATACGTCCTTCGGCAGCTGTATGACGTCGCTGTGGCATACGTCGCATTTGCCGCCCTGTGAATCCTCGTTTGATAAAACGACCTTGCAGTGCGGGCAGTAGTTTACGAGAGTTTTTGCGCGGAAAACGAGCCCGTGATCGAACATTTTAAGGAATATCCACTGTGTCCATTTGTAGTAATCGGGCAGAGAAGTGGATATCTCGCGGGTCCAGTCAAACGAAAAACCGATCTTTTTCATCTGGTCCTTGAAATGCTCCACGTTTTTCGTCGTTATTACGTGCGGATGCGTGTTCGTCTTTATCGCGTAGTTTTCAGCGGGAAGACCGAAGGAGTCGAATCCCATCGGGAAAAGGACGTTGTAGCCCTGCATCCTGCGCTTGTGCGATACGACGTCAAGTCCGGAGTAAGCCTTTATGTGACCGACGTGCATACCGGCGCCCGACGGATACGGAAATTCCACCAACGCGTAGAATTTGGGCTTGGAACTATTATCCTCTGCGTGAAAAACGCCTTTTTCTTCCCATATTTTCTGCCATTTGGGCTCAATTTCTTTATAATCGTATTTCATTTTTTTATTCCTCTGCATTTTCGATAGGCGCTTTGTCCTGCCAGAGCCTGTCTAATTTATAAAATTCGCGCGCGCTGCCTAAGAATATATGGACTATTACGACGCCGTAATCAAGAACGTACCATTCGCCGCCGGGCTGCCCGTCCGTGTGGAGCGGTTTAAGTCCCGCTTCGCCGAGCTTGTATTCGACCTCGTCCGCGAGCGCCTTTACGTGCGTTGTGGACGTGGCGTTGGCAAGCACGAAATAATCCGTTACGACGGTCTTGTCTCTTACGGGTATTATTTCGATATGCTTTGCGAGTTTTTCGTCAAGCACGCGCTTTGCCTCTTCCGCTATTTCGTTTGAATTTGCATTCGTTAAGTCAAGCGTTTTTTCTTCCGTCATTTTCTGTACCTCCGTATCATATGTCAGACGTGTTAAGCTGTGAGCGGGATAGCCTTTTTCCTCAATGTGTTTGAGCTGGCGCCCGCAGCATAATACAAATATTTTATTTATTCGTTCTTTTGTTATTTTATCCGAATACATTTCCGCCCGTAAAGCTTTACAGGCATCGTATTCCCTGTTAGGCTCTATGAAGTCCGCTAAGAAAAGTATCTTATCGTACAGGCTCATTCCGGGGGAGCCGGTGCAGTGATATTGTATCATATCGTATACGTCTTTGTCAATACCGAAAAGTTTTTTTGCAAGCACGGCGCCGGACAACTGATGAAGCGTTACCGGAACGGTGTAATAATCCGGATGCGGCTCTATCCCCGCCTCTTTTACAAGGTCAAACTGCTTTTTTGTACTTAATTCTTTTGATACGTCGTGGCAGAGTCCCGCGCGTATCAGCTTTGCTATATCGGAATCCGGCAATCCGAGCTTATCTCCTATCTCCTCCGCCGTATATGCCACGCCTAAGCTGTGTTCGTATCTTTTATTTGAAAGATTATTATATATATATTCCTTAATATCCGCGTTTTTTGCGCCGTAAAGATCGTGTTCTTTTATATATGCGTAAACGCTGTCCGAAAGATATGGGGACGCGTCTTTTCCCTCTCTTAAAAGGCGTCTGACGTCGGTGGACGAAGCGACCACCGCGTCGTTTTCACACACGAAGCATTCTGCGCCGAATTTTTCCTCGTACTCGCGCTTTTTGTTAAGCAGCTCGTCTCTGTCCGTGCCAGTTCTCGTTAAGCACCACACCTCGCAGAGAGAGAATATCTCCGCGGGCTCGCGCCAGCTGTCAAGCGACAGAAACATATCCGAGCCGACGAGGAAGCAGAGCGTATCGCCGCTTTCCTTAAAGTGCCGCAGGGTCAGATAAGTATAGCTTATACCGCCTTTTTGTATCTCATAGTCGGATACTTCTGTCTTCGGCTCGTCGGAAAACGCGAGCTTCAGCATTTCGATCCTTGCCTGAGGGTCGTCGTCCTTTGCCGTGGGCTTGTGCGGCGACGTAAGGCTCGGTGTTATGAGCAGCCTGTCGAGTTTAGCCGCGGATAAAAAGTATTTTGCCGCGGCAGTGTGTCCTTTGTGCGGCGGAGAGAACGCGCCGCCGTATATACCTGTTCTCATTACGGAAGTATTATCCTTTTTTCCCTGCGTTTTTTGTCCTGTGTTTCTCTGTACAGAATAAACCTGTTTCCGACGACGAGCACGACGTCCGCGCCCGTTTTTTCAGCCGTGATATCCGCCGCCTCACGGCTCGTGTACTGCGAATTTTCAAGGACTGATATTTTTATAAGCTCGTGCGCGGTCAGCGCGTCGCTTATCTGCTTTACCATATTGTCGGAGATCTCGTTTTTGCCTATCTGAAATATCGGCTGTATCTTTGCTCCGAGATTTTTCAAAAACGCTCTCTGTTTGGAAGTCAACATATTATACTCCTCAGCTTATCGCAGAACGCGGCAAGCGCTCTGCCTCTGTGCGATACCTTGTTTTTTTCGTCCGCCGACGCCTCGGCAAAAGTTTTATGCAGATCCGTGCTGTAAAATACCGGGTCGTAGCCGAAGCCGTCTTCGCCTCTGCGCTCTCTCAGTATAACGCCGTGCGCCTCGCCGCGCGCGGTAATCGTTTTTCCGTCAGAGAACACCGCGCTCATCACGCAGACGAATTTTGCCGTCCTTTTTTCATCAGGTACGTTATATAGCTCCGATAAGAGCTTGTCGATGTTCGCCTGATCGCCATTGCCCGAATATCTTGCCGAATAAACGCCGGGCGCGCCGTCCAAAGCGTCGACGCATAAACCGGAATCGTCCGCTATGCCTATATAACCGAGCTTTGCCGGGACTGAAGCTTTTATTACCGAGTTTTCTTCAAACGTACTGCCGTTTTCCTCTATATCGCCCGTTATTCCGGCGTCGGCAAGCGATAAGACTTCACATTCCGGCATAAGAGCCGACAGAATAGTCCTAAGCTCGGCAATTTTCTTCTTGTTGTTTGACGCAAGTACGAATTTCATTATTCAAATAACGCGTTAATAAAGTCAGCTGCGATGAACGGCTGCATATCGTCGGCTTTTTCGCCCACGCCTATGAATTTCACGGGTATGCCGAGCTCGTCTTTTACCGATATCACGATACCGCCCTTCGCCGTGCCGTCGAGTTTTGTAAGCACCAGGCCGGTAATGTCCGCCGTGTTGCTGAATTCCTTTGCCTGTATAACGGCGTTTTGTCCTGTCGTAGCGTCAAGTACCAGAAGCGTTTCGCGCGCGGAGTCCGGCAGCTCCTTGCCGACTACGCGGTTTATCTTTGCAAGCTCGTCCATAAGGTTTTTCTTGTTATGGAGCCTTCCGGCGGTGTCTATTATGAGCACGTCCGCGCCCCTCGCCTTTGCGGCGGCGGCAGCGTCGTAAACGACGGACGCCGGGTCGGAGCCTTCCTCATGCTTTATCATATCGACGCCTATGCGGTCAGCCCAGATGCCGAGCTGATCTATCGCGGCGGCGCGGAAAGTGTCAGCCGCGGCAAGCATGACTTTTTTGCCCTGACCTTTAAGATAATGCGCTATTTTCGCAATAGACGTGGTCTTGCCCACGCCGTTTACGCCTATGACGAGCACCACGGCGGGCTTTGTCGAAAGATCCAGCGGCTCCCCGTCGTCTATCATCTCGCCTATTACTTCCTTCAAGGCGTTGTAGGCGTCCTCGCTTTCGGTTATGCGGTCCTCCTGTATGCGGCGACGGAGCTTTGCTATTATTTTCTCCGTCGTTTCAACGCCCACGTCACTTGTTATAAGTATCTCTTCAAGCTCTTCAAGCAGGTCCTCATCCACCTTTCTCATTGATACGAAAAGGTCGTGTACCTTGCCGAAAAGCGCGTCCTTCGTCTTTTTCAGTCCGTTTTTGAGTTTTTCAAAGAATCCCATTTTATTATTCCAGCTTTCCCAACTTTTCTTCAATTTCGCCGATGTCGAGCGAAAGCACTTTTGTTATTCCCTTTGTAGGCATCGTAACGCCGTACAGCTTTTCCGCGACCTCCATCGTGCCGCGTCTGTGGGTTATCATGATGAACTGCGTCTTGTCCTGCGTTTCTTTTATGTACTGCGCAAAACGGTCCACGTTCACCTCGTCGAGCGCCGCCTCTATCTCGTCAAGCATGATGAACGGCGTCGGGTTGACCTCGATCAGAGCAAGGTAAATGGCGATAGCCACAAACGACTGCTCGCCGCCGGACAGAAGCGATAAGTTCTTTATTATCTTTCCGGGAGGAGCGACGTTTATATCTATGCCGGATTCAAGCACGTTATCCGGATCGCGCAGCACGAGCTCCGCCGTACCGCCGCCGAAGAGCCGCCTGAACACCTGACCGAAATGTACGTTGATGTTCTCAAACGCGGTAACAAATCCCGTTTTCATCTCGTTATCGAGCTTTTCTATGATCTGTAACAGATCCGTTTCGGAAGCTGTTAAGTCCGCTATCTGAGCCGTCAGCTCGTCGTACTGTTTTTTGACCTCCCGGTATTCCTCGATAGCGGAGACGTTTACGTGACCGAGCGCGCGTATCTTTGAGCGCAGATCCGTCTGGCGTCTGAAAAGTTCGGGCCTGCTGCTTTCGGTAACTTCGGGACAGTTGTATTCTATCGCCTTTTCCTTTGCCTGCGAATATGAAAGCTCGTAGTTTTCTTCAAGTACGATCTTCAGCTTTTCACGCTCCGCTTCCGCGTTTTCAAGCTTTGACTGCGACTGTATCTTTTTCTCTATCAGCTGCTGTTTCTGCTCGTTCTTTTCACGCTCGGAATTGCGTACTGCCGTGTATTTGCTCTCGGTCTGTATCGCTTTGTCGGAAAGCTCGCGTATTTCCGCTTCAAGCTCTTTTATACGCTGTTCGTACGCGGAAAGATCCGTGCTCGTCTTGTTAGATTTCTCCGCGTTTTCCGTCAGCTTGTTTCTGTAGTATATAAGCTTTTCGTTTGAGGCGGATATGCTTTGTTCAAGCACGGCGCAGGTGCTTTCGCTTTCATACAGCGACGCCTGATACGCCGCGGTGCCGCGCGCGTTTTCCGCCGCTTTTATCCTCGCATCTTCAAGCTCGGAACGCAGATCTTGCTGTTCGGCGTTGTATCTGTTCATGTCCGAGTCGAGCTCCGCGCTCTTTTCGCCGTACTGCTTCAGCGTTTGAGTCAGCTCTTCAAGGCGCTTTGCCTCTTCTTCGCGCTTTTTGCGGCGAGCCTCGGCTTTTTCCGTTATGCCGAGTTTTTCCGCTTCAGTTTCTCCGGCTCTTTCGTACGCCTGGTCAAGCTTCGCTTCCGCGACCTTAACGGCGGACGACGCCTCGTTCTGAAGCGCGGCGGTTATGCCGTCCTCGGCGGTAAGATTGTCGCATTCAAGCGACAAAGACTGCATAAGAGCGCCAAGCTCTTTAAGGTCGGCCTCGGCTTTTTCCGCTGATTTTTTGCATTTTTCCATAAGCGCGGTAAGCGATTCTATCTCGCGTCCGCGGGACAGTATGCCGCTGTCTTTTATGCCGGAGCCGCCCGTGAACGAGCCGCCGGCGTTTATCTGTTGACCGTCAAGCGTGGTTATCCTTATTTTGTATCCGAACTGCTTCGCGCACGACACGGCGTTGTCTATGTTGTCGAACACCGCCGTCCTGCCGAGCAGGTTTTTGCATATGTCGTCGAATTTTTTATCGGCGGATACGAGATCGGACGCCACTCCCTCAAATCCGCGCATCTTTTTAAGCTGTCCGATATCCTGCGACAGATACGACGGCTTGACGGTCGCGACCGGCAGAAACGTCGTGCGTCCGGCACCGGCGCTTTTCAGAGCGTACATCGCCGCCTTTGCCGCCGCCTCGTCTTCCACCACTATATTCTGCAGAGCGGAGCCGAGCGAGCACTCTATCGCCGTCGTATATTTTTCCGGCACGGATATGAGCTGCGACACCGGCGCGTATACGCCTTTAAGGTTTCCTTTTTTCGCCTCGTCCATAACAAAGCGCGTCGCGCGGGAATATCCCTCAAAAAGCTCCTCCATGCGCTTCAGCGCTTCGACTTTTCGCTCCGCGACCCGGTATGCGACGTCCGCGTCGTCCTTTGTGCGCCTCAAAGTCTGCTGTTTTTCTTCGGCGTCCGCGATCTTTTCTTTTACCTCGGAGAGCTTTTTCGCCGTTTTTGTACGTTTTTCTTCAAATCTGTCAAACTGCGCCTTTGCCGAGGCGAGCTCGTCCTTGAGCTTTGCTATGATCTCGTTCTGCGCGGCGATGGACTGATCAAGCTCCGCGGTCTTTTCCGTGTCCGTCGCGTCCGTGCTGTCCGTTACGGTCAGACTTATGCGCAGATCTATCATCTCGTCGTTTATTTGAGCGGTCTTCTCGGACAGATCCGATATTTCTTTAGCGCACTCGTCTATTTTGGCGCATATCTCGTCGTACGCGGCCTGGGCGGCTTTTTCCTTAGCGCAAAGCTCCGTATCCTTGTCTTTTGATTCGCGCAGGGCGGTTTCTCTTTCGTTTTTTGTTCTCTGTGCGTCTGATAAGCTTTCCTTTAAGTTTTTCAACCGTTCCGTCAGCTCGTCTGTTTTTTCTTTCAGATTCTGCGCTTCCGCCGTGGCGAACGCCGCGCGGTTCGTCGCTTCCGCACGCTCGTTCTGCGTTTTTGAAAGCTCCGTGTTGCATCTTTCGGTATCGCGCTTTAACTCCTGCAGCGTATCGAACAGAGCCGTTGTCTGTTCCGCCAGCTTTTCCGCTTCCGTTTCCGTCATTTCAAGATCGTTTGAATATATCTCAAACGTTCCGCGTAAGGAAGCGATGCGCTTTGTAAGCTCCGCCATGTCGTAAAGCCACAGGGCGATGTCGAGCATCCGCTTTTCCTCGTAGATCTCCATGTATTTGCGCGCTTTTTCGGATTCCTTTTCAAGCGGGCCGACGCGCGACGCCAAAACGCTGTTTATATCGTTCAATCTCGTGAGATTTTCCTGCGTTGCGGTCAGCTTTTTAAGCGCCTCGTTTTTGCTGAATTTGTATTTTGATATCCCCGCCGCTTCTTCGAAAACTATACGGCGGTCCTCACTTTTAGCCGATACTATCTCCGCTATCCTGCCCTGACCTATGACGGAGTAACCGCCCTTGCCTATGCCGGTGTTCATGAAAAGCGCGTGTATGTCTTTAAGACGGCACTGCTTGCCGTTTATCAGATAATCGCTGTC